>JARRIY010000111.1:0-8164 GCA_037379985.1 Maritimibacter sp. | reverse complement strand
GCAACGGGCGCTGGAAGCGGGCATGACCCTGCAGAAAACCCTCGATATGGCTGCCGAGTTCCGCAAGAGTGACGACACCACACCGATCGTGCTGATGGGCTATTTCAACCCGATCTATAATCGCGGCGTCGACACCTTCCTTGCGGATGCAAAAGCCGCAGGCTTCGACGGGCTGATCGTGGTCGACCTGCCGCCGGAAGAAGATGAAGAGCTTTGCATCCCGGCGCAAAAGGCCGGGCTGAACTTCATCCGCCTCGCCACCCCCACCACCGACGATAAACGCCTGCCGAAAGTGCTGACCAACACATCGGGCTTTGTCTATTACGTCTCGATCACCGGCATCACCGGCGCGGCCGAGGCGCAGGCGGGCGATGTCGGGCCGGAAGTGGCGCGGATCAAAGCCAAGACCGATCTGCCGATCATCGTCGGCTTTGGTGTGAACACCCCGGAAAAGGCCGAGGCGATTGCCTCTGTGGCCGATGGCACCGTGGTCGGCTCGGCCATCGTCAACCAGATTGGCAGCGGCAAATCCACGGAAGAGGTTCTGGCTTTCGTCAAATCCCTCGCCGACGGCGCACACCGGGCCTAAGGCCGTAATCTAGGCGCCCACAGCGGCGCCCTCTCGCTTGGGCTCGCCCGCAAAATGGCTGAGCCCAAGCCAGGTTTGAATCTGCGCGGCAATCGCGCGATCCCCGTCAAGCTGCACGCTGTTGCCCGCGATTTCGCGTTTCACCGTTGAATACCCCATCCAGATTGCCGTCATCGCCCGCAACTTGGCCGTGACGAACAGATCCACATCAAAGCCCGGGTCGATCTGACACAGATCCACCTCGCCCGATGGTTCGACAATCAGCCACCAGTTTTGCTCGCGCGGCGGCAGGTCGGAATAGATGAAGCTGATCACGCTGCGGTTCGGCGGCAGCGGCGCGGGATTGAGATTGCGCCGCATATCCCACATCAAAAGCGCCGGATCGAGGTTCTCAAGGCTGAGATCGGCATCGACCCAGCGCTGCCCCCAAACCCCGACCGCCTCGATCACATTGCCAAGGTCTCGCCCCGCCTCAGTCAGCAGGTAATCGTGCAGCCCTGCGCCCTGCGCATCGCGGTGGATGCGCAGAATTCCCGCCGCCTCCAGCTCTTTCAACCGGGTCGACAGCAGCGTGGGCGACATACGAGGCATCCCCCGGCGCAGATCGTTGAACCGGGTCGATCCGGCGATCAGCTCGCGCAAGAGCACCAAAGTCCATCGTTTCGAAAGAATTTCCGCCGCCATCGCGACCGGACAGAACTGCTTGTAACTTGTTGTCATCGCTACGCCCTTTCTCACTCGGGCCCGGTATAGCAGAGGCATCCGGGACCGTCCGGTCCAGAAACTGAACTGGACGGCGAGCCGGAGCCTGGCGCCAGATAGGGCTCCGCGGGGATGATCCCCGAGTTAACGCCGAAATACCCAACCATTGAAAGGACGTATTTCATGACCGACACACTCTATGCCCGTTTGGGCGGCACCGAGGGCATCACCCAGATCGCCTCGGACCTCGTCGACAACCACCTCGCCAACCCGCTTATTGCGGCGCGGTTTTCCGGCAGCGATGTGCCGCGCTTCAAAGAAACCGCACGCGATTTCTTCATGCTCGGCTCGGGCGGACCGCAGGTCTACAAGGGCAAGGATATGGTGACTGCCCACAAGCACATGAACATCTCCGACAACGAGTTCATGGCGGCCGTGGATGACCTGATGAAGGCGCTCGACAACTCCGGCATCGGCGACCAGGAAAAGTCAGAAGTGCTCTATATCTTCTACACCCTGCGCCCGGAAGTGGTTGGGGTCTGACCGGTCTCAGCCCAGCGTCACGTCGAGGAACATCATCAGGATAAGGCCGAAGATCAGGCCCACCGTGGCGCTATCCTGATGGCCGTTGCGGTGGGTTTCGGGCACGATCTCGTGCGAGATGATGTACAGCATCGCCCCTGCCGAGAATGTCAGCCCCCAGGGCAGAAGTTGTCCTGCGACCGATACCGCCGCCGCGCCCAGGAATCCGCCGACAATTTCCACCGCCCCGGTCAGCCCCGCGACGATGAAGGATTTGACCCGCGAATAGCCAAGCCCGATCAGCGCAACCGCCACCGCCAGCCCCTCGGGAATGTCCTGCAGCGAAATCCCGGTCATCACCGGCAGGCCGTTCGTCGTATCGCCGCCGCCGAAGGCCACGCCAATCGACAGCCCTTCGGGAAGGTTATGGATGGTGATCGCAATCACGAATAGCCAGATCCGGGCAAGCCGCCCGGGATCGGCCCCTTCCGGACCGGTCTGAAAATGCTCGTGCGGCAGGACCTTGTCGAGCGACCACACAAAGCCTGCCCCGAGCGCAATACCGGCCCCAGCGACCAGCGCCGCCAGCACAACCGAACCATATTGCTCTTCAGCTACTTCAATCCCGGGCAGGATCAGGGAAAAATACGCGGCTGACAGCATCACCCCGGCGGCGAAGCCAAGCGTCGTGTCGGTCATCCGCTGGTTCATCGCGCGGCCAATGAGGGCGGGTACGGCCCCCAGCGTGGTCGCCAGCGCCGCGACAAGTCCGCCCAAAGTGCCCATCAGGATCGCTGACATGCATCACCCCTTGCCTGTTTTCGCGACCCTTTGCCAATTCCGCCCCGAACGCAAGCCCGGTGGGGTTTTCTGCCGGGCAGGAAAAGCAGTTCAGCGTTAAATTACTTTCTCACACCCGCCCCTTGCGCTGACCATGTATCACGATCACCGCCGGGATGATGGAGGCCACCAGAACCGACACACAGGCGAAGGCCACGCGCAGGCTGAACAGCTCGCTGAGGAAACCGATCAGCGCCGGGCCGACGAAGAAGCCGGAAAAGCCGATCAGCCAAGCCCGCGAAATCGCCAGCGCCCGCTGTTCGCGATGCACCATCTTGCCCAAGAGCGAATTGGCCGTCGGCACGATCACCGCCATGCCCACGGCCGTGATTGCGATCCCGACAATCGCCTGCGATTGCACCGGCGCGGTGGCCAGCACCAACAGCCCGATCACCCCCAGCACGCCAGAGGCAAACACCACCCGTTCTTCGCCCAGACGCTCGGTGGTGACCTGTCCGATCAGCCGGAAGAAAAACATCACAAAGCCCAGGGTCGAGGGGCCAAATCCGCCCTCGCCCGGTGCGCCGCCAAGGGTGCGTTCGATGAACAGTGCCGACCAGGCTTCGATGGTGTTCTCGCCGATGAAGGACACGAACAGCATCACCGAGGTCATCAGCACCACCAGCCATGGCAGGCTGGTCGGCGGGGCTTCGGCGCCCTCGCCTTTTTCGACCGGACGCCAGCCTGCGCCTTCCCAGGTGAACAGGGAGGCCAGCACGATCACCACCGCCATCAGCGGCATCACCTGGGCAAGCCCCAACCCGTATTGGCGCAGATAGGCGACAAACAGCGCCGCGCCGCCGAAACACAGCGAAAACATCGCGTGGTTCACATTCATCAGATGCAGCCCGTGGCGCTCTTCAAGCTGCGAGATACGCATATTCGAGCCGATATCCAGCGTGGTCATGATCAGCCCCATCACCACCATCATCGGCAGCACCTGCCAGGTCTGGCTGACAAAGATCGTCATCTGCATCGCCAGCGCAATTCCCAGCGCCGCCGCTGTCAGCAAAAAGCGCCCGAGCTTCTCGGCCAGGAACGGCCCGATATAGGTTGTCGCCATGCCCGCAACGGCGGTTCCCAGCAGCGCCAAGCCAAAGGCCGCGTCCGACGCGCCTGCCTGCGCCTTGATCACCGGCATCATCGCCGCCATCGTGCCCCAATAGAGCCCGACAATTCCCAGCCCGGCAAAGGGCGCACGCGACACCCGAATCGCTGTAAAGACCGACATGATTACCCCCTCCGGAAACAGTTACGTAATCGTTATAGGAGCTGGAATCCCCGAACAAGCCACGTTATCAGCCGCCCGCAGGGAATTTGTTTGGTTTTTTCCTTCCCCTTGGCCCATTTCCGGTCTATAGGCGCGGCTTCACGCGGGATTGCACCCTTGGAGGAATCCCGCCTTTACAAACTGGAGAAAACCCATGGCTCGTGAAATTCCTGATTTTCACGCCACGGTACGGACGGGGACAGGCAAGGGGGCCGCTCGTCAGGCTCGCCGCGACGGGCTCGTACCTGGTATCGTGTATGGTGGCGAATCTGATCCGCTGCCGATCAACATGCCCTTTAACGTTCTGCTGAAAAAGCTGAAAGAAGGCCGCTTCCTGTCGACGCTGTTCAACCTCAAGGTTGAAGGCCACGACGATGTGCGTGTCATCTGCCGCGCGGTGGAACGCGATGTGGTGAAAGACCTGCCGACGCATGTTGATTTCATGCGCCTGCACCGCAACACCCGCATCAACCTGTTCGTGCACGTGGAATTCATCAACGAAGAAACCTGCCCCGGCATCAAACGCGGCGGTGTTCTGGTTGTGACCCGTCCGGAAGTTGAACTGAACGTTGTTGCTGGCGACATCCCGGAAAAAATCGTGATCGACCTGGCCGGCCACGATATCGGCGACGTGCTGCACATCTCCGACGTGACCCTGCCGAGCGGCGCCAAGCCGGTCATCGACCGTGACTTCGTCATCGCCAACCTTTCGGCCCCGTCGGGTCTGCGTGGCAGCGACGACGAAGCAGAAGCCGAAGATGGCGCAGAAGAGGCCGCCGAGGAATAATCCCCGGCCCTTCGCAAGCATTCAAAACGGCGCCTTCGGGCGCCGTTTTTCGTTTCACGGCACATAATTACCCGCAACTGCGTCAATAAAGACGCCGGGGAATCCCGCTGTGATACGTCGCCTGCTTGGCTTTCCCGCCCGGGTCGCCTAATTTGGCCCCACCCGGCCCGCTGGTCGGGCGGTGTTAGTCCAGCCGGAGGCGGAATGAAGCTCTTTGTCGGTCTTGGAAATCCCGGCGCGAAATATGCGCGCAACCGGCATAATATTGGCTTTATGGCGGTTGACCGGATTGCCTCCGATCACGGCTTTGCCCCCTGGCGCGGCAAGTTTCAGGGCCAGTTGGCCGAGGGGCGACTCGGCGGCGACAAAGCGGCGCTTCTGAAACCCGAAACCTTCATGAACCTCTCCGGCCAGTCCGTGGGCGAAGCCATGCGGTTTTACAAGCTTACCCCGGATGATGTGATCGTCTTTCATGACGAGCTTGATCTGGCCCCGGGCAAGGTGAAGGTAAAACAGGGTGGCGGCCATGCCGGGCATAACGGGCTGCGCTCGATCCATGCCCATATTGGCGAGGCCTATGGTCGGGTCCGCCTGGGCATTGGGCATCCCGGCCACAAAGACCGCGTGTCGCAATATGTGCTCTCGGATTTTGCCAAGGCCGATGCCGATTGGCTTGACGATCTGTTGCGTGGGCTTTCTGATGGCGCAGACCATCTAGCCCGCGGAGACAACTCGAAATTTTCCAATGCGGTGGCCCAGCGTATGGCGCCGCCGAAACCAGACCCAAAACCGAAACCGAAAACTGCGGCCCAAGCGCCTGCCGAGGCCCCTGCCCCGGCCGACACACGCTCGCCGCTTCAGAAACTGGTGGATAAATTCCAGTGATACTCAAAGACGCCTTCCTCGATCAGGCTCGCAGCAATCGCGAGCTCGGCTCTCCTTTCACCTCCCGGGTGCTCACCTTGCTGGCAGAGCGACTTGACGCCGGAAACCCGGTGATCGACCGGATGCGAAGCTGGAAGGGCGACATCACCAATCGCGGGGCATCGCTGCCGCTGCGCATACTGGGCGGGCTGCACGCGCTGGTTCTGTCTGAGGAATGCCCCGAGCTGGTGGCCGTATATCCGCCGGTCAACGGCCATCCCGACGATGAGGCGCTTGGCGCGGCGATTGATATCGCGCTGCAAAACCATCAGGCCACGCTGATGCACTGGCTCGACAGCGCCCCGCAAACCAATGAAGTGCGCCGATCCTCGGTGATCATCGCCGCCGCGCATTGGCTGGCCGCGCATTATGGCACCGGCGATTTTGTGGTTTCCGAACTCGGGGCCTCGGCCGGGCTCAACCTGATGTGGGAAAAATACCGGCTCGATCTGGCCTGCGGCGTGTTCGGCCCGCGCAATTCCACCGTTCGGCTGGATCCGGAATGGCGGGGCTTCTGCCCGCCGGAAGCCAATATCAAAGTGCGCGACCGGCGCGGCGTCGATATTGCACCGCTGGATGCGCATAACGCCGAAGATGCGCTGCGCCTGACCTCGTATCTCTGGCCCGATCAGCCCTGGCGGATCGAACGCGCCCGCGCGGCGATTGACCTCTGCGATATCGAGATCGACAAACAGGATGCCAGCGAATGGCTGACACCGCGTCTGGCCGAGCCGCATCCCGGCGCCATTCATCTGGTCTATCACACCATCGCCTGGCAGTATTTCGACGAAGCGACCTCGGAGAAATGCCTGGCCGCGCTGGAAGAGGCCGGGGCGCGCGCCACACCCGACGCGCCGCTGGCCCGGCTTTCGGTGGAAGGCGACAACCGCAAGGGCGAAGGCGCGCCGATCAAGCTGACCACCTGGCCCGGCGGCAAAACCATCATCCTGGGCCGCACCGATTTCCATGGCCGCTGGATTGACTGGAACGCCCCGCAACACCCGCACTGACCACGCGTTTCTGGGAGGAGACATGATATGAGTGACGAACCGGTAATCGCCCAGAAGGCGCCGCTGCCTGTCGAGGTGGAAGAAGGCAAAAGCTATTTCTGGTGTGCCTGCGGGCAGTCGAAAAACCAGCCCTTCTGCGATGGCTCGCATAAGGGCAGCAGCTTTACCCCGGTGAAATACACCGCCGAGGAAAGCAAAAAGGTGTTTTTCTGCGGCTGCAAGCACAGCGGCAAAGCCCCGCTCTGCGACGGCACCCACAGCAAGCTCTAAGATGCGGCGCTTGGGGCGAGTTCTCGCCATCCTCTTTTTGGCGGTGGCTATACTTGGCTTTGCCAAACGCGACCAGATCGCCCGTCTCCATGCGGCGATGACCCTATTCGATCAGGACAAGATCGTCGGGAATTTCTCGCATATGGACAGGATGTTCGCGAGCACCCAGCTGCTAAGCCCACCGCATCAGCCCAGCCCTCTGCCCAAGGCCCCGCATCCGCTGACCCCGCCTGCCGGGTTGGAAGACTGGGTCGCGCAGCGCAATATCACCGCTCTCATGGTACTGCATAAGGGCGAGGTGGCGTTTGAAGACTATTACCAGGGCACCGGCCCCGAGGATTTGCGCGTCAGTTGGTCGATGGCGAAAAGCTTTCTGGCCACGCTTCTGGGCTTTTCGCTGCTCGACGGCTCCATCGCGTCAATCGAAGATCCGGTGACAAAATACGCCCCGGCGCTGAAAGGTTCGGCCTATGACGGGGCGACGATCCGCAATGTGCTGCACATGGCGTCAGGCGTAGAGTTCAACGAGGATTATCTGGATTTCTGGTCTGACATCAACAAGATGGGTCGGATCATCGCGACCAGCGGATCGCTGGACGATTTCACCGCCGGGCTGAAGACCCGCAGCCGTCCGCCCGGCGAAGCGTTTCACTATGTCTCGATGGATACCCATGTGATCGGCATGGTGCTGCGCGGCGCGACCGGGCGCAGCATCCCCGACCTGATGAATGAACGCGTGATCACCCCTCTGCATCTGGAGCGCGATCCCTATTATCTGACCGATTCCACCGGCACCGCCTTTGTGCTGGGCGGGATGAACATGACCACCCGCGATTATGCCCGCTTCGGGCAGATGATCCTGCAAGACGGGCATTGGCAGGACCGCGCTTTGGTGCCCGAGACCTGGATCCGCGAGATGACCGCCGACAGCGCCCCGCGTGGCGATGATGCCGAGCATTACGGCTATCAATGGTGGCTGCCGCATGATGCGCGCCCGGGCGAGTTTTATGCCCGTGGGGTCTATGGCCAATATATCTGGTTCGACCGCGCCGCCGAAACCGTGATCGTGGTCAACGCCGCCGATACCGGCTTTGCTGGCGAAGGCGTGCATGATCAGAATATGGCAATGATGCGGGCCTTGGTGCGCGCGACGCAGTAGAGGTTGCTATCGAACCACGCCCGAATAGCGCCGTCAGGCACCGGGCGAGCGCCGGTCTGATTCCGATATTAGCCGACATGTTTCGCCCGGT
>JARRIY010000110.1:0-19501 GCA_037379985.1 Maritimibacter sp. | reverse complement strand
GCCAGACGGTTTGCCGACCATATGCAGATGCTCGCCGTCATGGTGCAAAACCAGCGTACCGTCGCTCACTTCCAGCCCCGAGACCTTCGCCCAGCAGCCAGAGGCAAGCGGCGCAACCTGGTCCAGATGGTGTTTCGCATGCACGATCACCTCGGCCCCACGATCCGGATCATAGCCGCCACCAGCGGGCAAGCTGCCCATCGCATCGGTGCCATAAAGCGCATCATAGAGGCTACCCCAGCGCGCATTCGCGGCGTTCAGCGCATAGCGGGCATTGGTGATCGGAACCACCAGTTGCGGCCCGGCAATCCGGGCAATCTCCGGATCGGTGTTTTCGGTTTTCAGCGTAAAATCAGGCCCTTCCGGCAGAAGATAGCCGATCTCCTGCAGAAAGGCGCGATAGGCCTCCGCATCATGCGCCTGCCCCTTGCGGGCCAGATGCCAGGCATCAATCTTTTGCTGCATCTCCTCGCGGGTCGCCAACAGCGCGCGGTTTTTCGGGGTCAGATCCGCAACGATCCCGGCAAAGCCTGCCCAGAAATCCGCCGCATCAATCCCGGTGCCCGGCAGCGCCTTATCGACAAACTCCACCAGTTCTGTCGCCACCTGAAGCCCCGATTTTTCAATGCGATCCGCCATGCCGCTTTCCTTCTTGTTCGCGTTTTGCGCGATAGAACCAGAGATTGTCGAAAGCAACAAGGGCACCGGTAAAGTGATTGCCCGCAAACCCGCCCCTAAATCATTCGCCATTCTGAAAAATTGCGCAGAATACCCGGACACGGCGCATTTTTGACCAGAAGATCAAAGCCGTTGCCCCTGCCGAAAAGCAGGTCTAGGGTCGCCGAAACTATTCCCGAAAGGACGCGCAATGAAAGATGCAGCCCCCGAGAAAATCTATCTGGCCGATTACACGCCCTTTGGCTTTGTCATCGAAGATGTGCACCTCACGTTCCAGCTCGCTCCGAAAGCGACCAAGGTGATCTCGCGCATCCGTTTCGCGCCTAATCCCGATAGCCCTTCGCGCGAATTTTTCCTGCATGGCGAGCATATGAATTTCATCCGCGCCAGCATTGACGGGCAAGAGGTGACGCCGGAGCTATCCGATGAAGGGCTCACCGTCCCGGCCCCCGATGCGCCCTTTACCTGGGAATGCGAAGTTGAAATCGCGCCGGAAGATAATACCGCGCTGGAAGGGCTTTACATGTCGAACGGCATGTATTGCACCCAATGCGAGGCGCAGGGCTTTCGCCGCATCACCTATTACCCCGACCGCCCCGATGTGATGGCCCCCTTCACCGTGCGCATCGAAGGCGACCTGCCGGTGCTGCTGTCCAACGGCAACCCAACGGCCTCGGGCGATGGCTGGGTCGAATGGCAAGATCCCTGGCCCAAACCCGCCTATCTGTTCGCACTGGTCGCGGGCGAGCTGGTGGCGCGTGAAGACAGCTTCACCACCATGTCGGGCCGCACTGTCGATCTGAAACTCTGGGTGCGCCCCGGTGACGAAGGCAAAACCGCCTGGGCGATGGAATCGCTGAAAAAGTCGATGACATGGGACGAACAGACCTACGGCCGTGAATACGATCTCGACCTGTTCCAGATCGTCGCGGTCAGCGATTTCAACATGGGCGCGATGGAAAACCCGGGGCTGAATATCTTCAACACCTCCGCCGTGCTCGCCTCGCCCGACACCTCGACCGACGCCAATTTCGCCCGCATCGAAAGCATCGTGGCGCATGAGTATTTCCATAACTGGACCGGCAACCGCATCACTTGCCGCGACTGGTTCCAGCTTTCGCTGAAAGAAGGGCTGACGGTATTCCGCGATCAAAGCTTCTCGGGCGATCTGCGTTCAGAAGCGGTGCAGCGCATCGAAGATGTGATGGCCCTGCGTGGGCGCCAGTTCCGCGAAGATAACGGCCCGCTCGCCCATCAGGTGCAGCCCGATAGCTTCATTGAAATCAACAACTTCTACACCTCGACCATCTATGAAAAAGGCGCCGAGGTCATCCGGATGCTGCACACGCTGGTGGGGCCGCAGGAATACCGCAAAGCGCTCGATCTCTATTTCGACCGCCATGACGGGCAGGCCTGCACCATCAGCGATTGGCTGAAAGTGTTTGAAGACAGCACCGGGCGCGATCTCAGCCAGTTCCGCCGCTGGTACAAACAGCCCGGCACCCCGCGGCTGAACGTGTCGGAAAGCTGGGAAGATGGGCGCTACACCCTGACCTTCCGCCAATCCCAGCCCGCAACCCCGGATCACGACGACAAAGCGCCTCTGCTGATCCCGGTGGCGGTCGGGCTGATCAACCCCAATGGCGATGAAGTGCTGGAAACTCAGGTTCTGGAAGTCACCGAGGCCGAGCAAAGCTTCACCTTCGAAGGGCTGGCGGCCAAACCCGTGCCCTCGATCCTGCGTGGCTTCTCCGCCCCGGTGATCCTGCAGCGTGACAGCTCGCCGGAAGAGCGCGCCTTCCTGCTCGCCCATGACACGGACGAGTTCAACAAATGGGAATCCGGTCGGGTGCTCGCCAAGGATGTGCTGATCGCCATGATCACCGGCGAAGAGCCGCCGCTGGGCCTCTATCTCAACGCGCTCGCCACCATGCTGCGCGACGATAGCCTCGACCCCGCCTTCCGTGCTCTGGCCCTTGGCCTGCCCGGCGAAGACGATCTGGCCCAAACCCTGTTTGATGCGGGCGTCACCCCGGACCCCGACAAGATCCACGATGCCCGCGAAACCCTGCGTCAGGAAATTGCCGAGCATCTGCAAGATCTTCTGCCCCGGCTTTCGGCCGAAATGCGCGTGGATGAAGCCTATGCACCCGATGCCGAGCAATCCGGCAAACGCGCGCTGGGGCTCGGGCTGCTGGCCCTGACCACGCGGCTTGATGGCGGCAAAGCGGCAGCCGAGGCCTATGCCTCTGCCGACAACATGACCCTGAGCCTCGGCGCGCTGGGATGCCTGCTCGACGCCGAAGCGGGCGAAGACGCGCTGGCGAGCTTCTACACCCGCTGGAAAGACGACGCGCTGGTGCTGGATAAATGGTTCATGATGCAGGTGGTCCATGCCGCACCTGAGAAAACCGTCAGCGTGGTCGAAGCCCTGGCCGCGCATCCGGATTTCAACATGAAAAACCCCAACCGCTTCCGCGCTGTATTCGGGGCGCTGGCGATGAACCCGGCAGGCTTCCATGCTGCATCGGGGGCGGGCTACAAGCTGATGGCCGACTGGATCATCAAGCTCGACGCCCTGAACCCGCAAACCGCCGCCCGGATGTCATCGGCCTTCGAGACCTGGCAACGCTATGACGCGGATCGGCAGGCGATGATGCGGGCAGAGCTGGAGCGGATCAAAGCCACCAAGGGCCTTAGCCCCGACAACAGCGAAATGGTCGCGCGTATTTTGGGGGACTGACCCCGTGACGCTCGACGCCCGGATCGTCTTCGAACAGGTCCGCCCGGCGGGCACGGCGCTGACATGGTGCGTGCATCGCCCGGTGGCCTGGCCCGAGGGCACTGCGCCCGGCGCCCGGACCTGGCAGAAGGCGTTGCGTTTCGTCCCGCCCCGACCGGGGCCAGTCAGCGGCAACGGATACGCAGTGCTGGAAGTCACCGACTCGGCCGACCTCTACCGGTTCACCTCCGGTGCCGAGATCGACGAGTTCGTCCGCGTGATGGGAAACAGGGTCCTGCCCAACGCCGAGGCCCTGGCCGCGCATTATGGGATGTCGTTGAAGAACCAGATCTGGATCAGCCGAGTGCCGAAACGCGATTACCCGCGCCGCGCCGCCCTCGTGGGGTTCCTCCGCAGGAACGAGGCGCCGTTCCGCAGGTTGATCGCGCGATGGGACGGCCCACAACGTTGAGGCCGGGTTCGGCGTTGCACGGGCACGGGCACGCGCCCGCGTCGGCCCCGCCCGGCCCAATGTCTTATCATCACCCCGCGCAATAGGGCTGTTCACGCATCCAGTTGATCATGTCGTTGCGCTTATAGCTCTGGTGGAACGGCCCCCAATCGGCGGCCACACCGCGCATGTTCTGGCTGACCACATTATCGCGCGGCACGGTGACATTCATGATCCGAACGGCACAGGACAGGTTTGCCTCGCCATCTTTCAGCGCCTCGCCCGAGCGCGCCTCGCAGCCATACATCCGCGCAGTCGCCGGGGCGATCTGCACCAGCCCGTACCACAGGCCCCCACCGCCCACGGCGCGCGGGTTCCAGGTGCTTTCATGTTTCGACAGGGTCGACAGCAGCCCGGTCCAGAAGGCTTTGCGCCCATCTTCTCCGGCGCTCTCATAGCCCGGGCACCAGGTCTGGATATCGGCAGGCATGGTCGCGGTCAGCGCGGTGCCATGATCTTCCAGCGCGGCCAGCGTCGCCGCCGTCCAGCTTTCCGAGCCTCTTTGCCCGTCCCAGCGCATGGTCAGAGTATCCGGCGCATAGCTCTTCGACGAGAAATGGAACATCGGCATCCCATCCTCATCCGCGGCGCAGCCGGTCAGTGCCACGAACAGCGCCGCAAACAACCCAGCTTTGGCTTTCATCATGTCTTACCTTCGTTCATTCAGACGCGCCCCAAGACAGCGATCTGGGCTTTGGGGCAATAATTACGAGTGTCAGAGGCCCATTCCGGCGGAACTTCGCCGAAATAGCCCTTAAAACACTCGCTCTGCGGGTATTTTGCGCGCAGGTCTTACTGGGCTTGGGTTAACAAACCCTCAGCCCCCGGAAACCTCCGCCACATATGCGCGACCCTCTTGCCCCCTGTTTCGCCGTGCCCTAGAACCGCGACAGACCTATCCGGAAGGGACGCACATGCTCGACCATCTCGCTTTTGAAACCCCGAAACCCGCCCGCATTGCCGGGGCGAAAGAGGATTGGGAACTGGTGATCGGGATGGAGGTGCACGCACAGGTGGCCTCGAATGCCAAACTGTTCTCGGGTGCCTCGACCAAATTCGGCGCCGAACCCAATTCCAACGTGGCCTTCGTGGATTCCGCGATGCCCGGGATGCTGCCGGTGATCAATGATTACTGCGTCGAACAGGCGGTGCGCACCGGGCTTGGCCTGAAAGCTCAGATCAACCTGTTCTCGGCCTTCGACCGGAAAAACTATTTCTACCCCGACCTGCCGCAGGGCTATCAGATTTCGCAGCTCTATCACCCGATCGTGGGCGAAGGCGAAGTGATCGTCGATATGGGCCCGGGCGTTGCGCGTCTGGTGCGGATCGAACGCATCCATCTGGAACAGGACGCGGGCAAATCGATCCATGACATGGATCCGAACATGTCCTTTGTCGATCTCATCCGGACCGGCGTGGCGCTGATGGAGATCGTCTCCCGCCCCGACATTCGCGGGCCGGAAGAAGCCGCTGCCTATATGTCGAAACTGCGCCAGATCATGCGCTATCTCGGCACCTGCGACGGCAATATGCAAAACGGCAATATGCGCGCCGATGTCAACGTCTCGGTCTGCCGCCCGGGCGATTACGAACGCTATCAGGAAACTCAGGATTTCGCCCATCTGGGCACCCGCTGCGAGATCAAGAACATGAACTCGCTGCGCTTTATCCAGGCCGCGATTGATTACGAAGCCCGTCGCCAGATCGCCATTCTGGAAGACGGCGGCAAGATTGATCAGGAAACCCGGCTCTACGATGCCGACAAGGGCGAAACCCGGTCGATGCGCTCGAAAGAAGAAGCGCATGACTACCGCTACTTCCCCTGCCCCGACCTGTTGCCGCTGGAGATCGAGCAAGGCTGGGTCGACGATATCGCCAAGGGCCTGCCGGAACTGCCGGACGAGAAAAAAGCTCGCTTCGTGAAAGAGTTTGGCCTCAGCGAATACGATGCCAGCGTGCTGACCGCCGATGTGGAAGCCGCGCATTTCTTTGAGAAAGTGGCCGAAGGCCGCGATGGCAAGCTCGCCGCCAACTGGGTGATCAACGAGCTGTTTGGCCGTCTGAAGAAAGACGACAAGGACATCACCGAAAGCCCGGTGAACCCGGCGCAGCTCGGCGGCATCATCGCGCTGATTTCGAAAGGCGATATCTCCGGCAAGATCGCCAAGGATCTGTTCGAGATCGTCTATAGCGAAGGCGGCGACCCGGCCGAGATCGTCGAAGCGCGCGGCATGAAGCAGGTCACCGATACCGGTGCCATCGAAGCCGCCGTTGACGCGGTGATCGCCGAGAACCCGGCGCAGGTGGAAAAAGCCAAGGCCAACCCGAAACTGGCGGGCTGGTTCGTCGGTCAGGTGATGAAAGCCACCGGCGGCAAGGCCAACCCGAAAGCGGTGAACGACATCGTCGCCGCCAAGCTGGGGCTGTAAGCCCGCGCCTTGGGTCTTTAGACCCGCTGCAAGCCATTATCCCCAAGGGTTTTCAGAAAACCCTTGGGAAATCTCTTCAGAAGAGATTTCCGCCCCTTCCCACAAATCACCGAATTCCGCTGCCCATCAAGCATAGCACAGCCCCGGCTGATCAACCGGCGCGCTCTGTAACAGGCTGCAACCCTAAGCCCGCCGCTTCACCGTCCCGGCATTTTCCGCCAGATCGCGGGCGATGGCAAAAGCGCCTTTGATCTTGTCGCTGTCCTTGTCCCAGTCGCGGCGGATCACCACTTTGTTGTCGCGCACTTTCGCCAGCCCCTTCTGGGCCTGAAGGTATTCCACCAGTCCGGCAGGGTTGGCGAATTTGTCGCTGTGGAACTGGATCGTCGCGCCTTTCGGCCCGCCATCGAGCCGGGCAATCCCGGCCTTCTTGCACATCGCCTTGATGCGCACGATCAGCATCAGCGTGTTCACCTCTTTCGGCAGCTTGCCGAAACGGTCGATCAGCTCGGCGGCAAAGCCTTCCAGCTCGACCTTGGTGGTCAGGCCCGACAGCCGCCGGTACAGCCCCAGCCGCACATCCAGATCCGGCACATATTTTTCCGGGATCAGCACCGGCACACCCAGATTGATCTGCGGCGCCCAGGTTTCATCGGCTTCGGTCAGCCCCTCAAGCTGGCCCGAACGGATCTTGGCAATCGCCTCTTCCAGCATCTGCTGGTAAAGCTCATAGCCCACCTCGTTCATATTGCCCGATTGCTCTTCGCCGATCAGGTTGCCCGCGCCACGAATGTCCAGATCCTGACTGGCGAGCATGAAGCCCGCGCCGAGGCTATCGAGGCTCCCCAGCACTTTCAGCCGCTTCTGCGCGGTTTCGGTCAGCGGGCTGCGCGGTTTGGTGGTCAGATAGCAATAGGCGCGGGTTTTCGCCCGGCCAACCCGGCCCCGGATCTGATAGAGCTGCGCCAGCCCGAACATATCGGCGCGCCAGACCACCATGGTGTTGGCGGTGGGAATATCGAGCCCGGATTCCACAATCGTGGTCGCCAGCAGCACATCATATTTGCCGTCATAGAAAGCGTTCATCCGGCTATCGAGTTCGCCCGACGCCATCTGCCCATGCGCCACGATATGGCTCACCTCGGGCACATGGGTTTCCAGAAAGTCTTCGATCTCGCGCAGATCCTTGATCCGCGGCACCACCACAAAGCTCTGCCCGCCGCGATAGTGTTCACGCAGCAGCGCCTCGCGGATCGTCACCCCATCAAACTCGCTCACATAAGTGCGGATCGACAACCGGTCGACCGGAGGGGTGCCGATGACCGAAAGGTCGCGCACGCCGGTCAGGCTCATCTGCAAGGTGCGCGGGATCGGCGTGGCAGTCAGCGTCAGCACATGCACATCCGAGCGCAGCTCTTTCAGCCGTTCCTTATGCCCAACCCCAAAGCGCTGTTCCTCGTCGATCACCAATAGGCCAAGATCCTTGAACCGGATGGTTTTCGCCAGCAGCGCATGGGTGCCGACGACGATATCCATCGTGCCGTCCTTCATCCCCTCGCGGGTGCGCTCGGCCTCTTTCTGCGGCACAAACCGGCTGAGCTGCCCGACCGTGATCGGAAAGCCCCGGAAGCGCTCGGCAAAGCTTTTGTAATGCTGCCGCGCCAGAAGCGTGGTCTTCGGTTTCCTGATAGGGAAAGCGCGTGGCGAAATCTTCCCAAGCGTGATGCGGGGCTTCCAGCACCGGCGCCTTGCGCAGGGCACGTTCGGCGGCAAGGCGAATGAGCTTGTCAGCGATCTCGCGAATGCGCTCTTTCAGCCGGGCTTTCTTGGCCTGCCAGGCGCCACCGCCGAGCTTATCAAGCAGCCCTTCCTCATGGCCGAATTTCGACAGCAGCTCGATATTTTCGACCGGCAGGAACAGCCTGTCGCCGCCCGCATATTCCAGCGCGATGCATTCATGCGGCGCACCGGCGGCGGTGATGGTTTCCAGCCCCTTGTAGCGCCCGACGCCGTGATCGACATGCACCACCAGATCGCCCGGAGAAAGCGCATTAGCTTCGGTCAGGAAGTTCTCGGCCCGCCTGCGTTTTTTCGGCGCACGGATCAGCCTGTCGCCAAGCACGTCCTGCTCGGACACGATGGTCAGCCCCTTGGCCTCAAACCCGTGTTCCAGCGGCCAGACCGCAAGATAAACGCCACCATGGCTATCGGGCACATCGCGGAAATCGGCAATCTCGGCGGTGGCGGTCAGGTCTTCATCCGCCAGCAGCCCCTTGAGCCGCTCCCGCGCGCCTTCGGAATAGGAGGCCACAACCACCGCGCCATCTTCACGTTTCACGCGAACATGATCTGCCAGAGCGCTGAACAGGTTAATTTTTTCCTGCTGGCGCTCCGGTGCGAAATTGCGCCCGATCCGCCCGCCACCATCCAGCACATTCGCCCCAGTGGCTTGCGGCAGAGCCGCCAGCGCGATCACCCGATGCTCTTTCGTCGCCTCCAGCCAGGCCTCGTCATTCAGGTAAAGCAGCTCCGGCGGACAGGGTTTGTACACGCTGTCCATCCGGTTTTTCGCCTGCATCGCCTCGCGCCGCGTGTCGTATTGATCAGCGATCCCCTCCCAACGGCTCAGCCGCGCCGGGGTAAGCTGATCGTCCAGCATCACGCTGGCACCGGGCAGATAGTCAAACAGGGTTTCCAGCCGCTCGTGAAAGAACGGCAGCCAATGCTCCATCCCCTGCTGTTTGCGCCCGGCGCTGACCGCTTCATAGAGCGGATCATCCGAGGTCGCCGCGCCAAACTCGATGCGGTAATTCTGCCGAAACCGGGTGATCGCCGCTTCGTCGAGGATCACCTCGGACACCGGCGCCAGTTCGATCACCGACAGGTTCTCCGTGGTCCGCTGGCTCACGGGGTCAAAGCGCCGCGCCCCGTCCAGCACATCGCCAAACAGATCCAGCCGCACCGGCCCGCCTTCGCCCGGCGGGAAAATATCGATGATCCCGCCGCGCACGGCAAAATCGCCCGGCTCGGTCACGGTCGGCGCCTGCACGAACCCCATGCGCACCAGAAAGGCTTTCAGCCCGTCCACATCAATCCGGTTATCCACCGTCGCGGTAAAGCTCGCCTCGTGCAAAATCTCGCGCGCCGGAATGCGCTGGGTGGCGGCATTCATCGTGGTCAGCACGATCACCCGATTGGTCGGCAGCCCATGCGCCAATGCGGCCAGCGTCGCCATACGATTGGCGGAAATATCGGCATTGGGCGAAACCCGGTCATAGGGCAGGCAATCCCAGCCCGGAAAGGTCAGCCGGGTCACATCGGGGGCAAAGAAATCCAGCGCCGCCGCCATCGCCGCCATCCGCGCCGCATCGCGCGCCACATGCAGCACCGGGCCTCCGGTTTTTTGCAGCTCACGCGCCAGCAGCAGCGCATCATAGCCCTCAGGGGCGCCAGACAGGGTGATGGGTCGGTTCTGTGTCATAGGCTTGGCCTATCCAAGCGCGCAGACAGGTGCAAGCTGGGATCGCCCAAGATCGCTCTGGATCAGCCAGCCACATGCATATAGGCCCTTCCCGCCATGGCCCGGCTCCTGTAATCGGGGCGCATGACACAGCAAACCCTCCCCGTGATCCGCCTGAAACCCAAAGCCAATGCCCGCGCCATCCGGCACGGCTTTCCCTGGGTGTTCGATAATGAAATCGTCACCGACCGGCGCACCAAAAGCCTCGCCCCCGGCAGCATCGCGCGGCTGGAGGATGGCGAGCAGCGCCCGATGGGGCTGGTGGCGGTCAATCCGACCTCGAAAATCTTTGGCCGGATGCTGGATCGCAATACCGAGGCGGTGATTGATGGCGACTGGCTGCGCGCCAAACTGGTGGCAGCGTTGGATCATCGCACCCGGCTTTACGATCAGCCGTTCTATCGCCTGATCCATGCCGAAGCCGATGGGCTGCCCGGGGTGGTGATTGATCGCTTTGGCGATACGCTGGTGCTGCAACCCAATGCCGCCTGGGCCGATGTGTTGTCGGGCGAGCTGGCCGAAGTGCTGATCGAAGTAACCGGCGCGAAAAACGTGATCAAGAACGCCTCCGGCCGCGCCCGCAGTCTGGAAGGGCTCGATGACGTCACCGAGGTGATGATCGGCACCGATCCCGGCCGAATTCCAGTGCCGATGAATGGAGCAACCTACATTGCCGACATCATGGGCGGGCAGAAAACCGGGCTGTTTTACGACCAACGCCCCAACCACGCCTTTGCCGCCAGCCTGTCCAAGGGCGCGCGCGTGCTTGACGTCTTCTCCCATGTGGGCGGCTTCTCCCTCGCCGCGCTGGCAAATGGCGCCGAGAGCGCGCTGGCGGTCGATGGCTCGGCCCCGGCTCTGGAGCTGGCCAGCGAAGGCGCAGCGGCCAGCGGCGTGGCGGAAAAATTCGCCACCCGTCAGGGCGATGCTTTCGATACGCTCGATGCGCTGGCGAAAGAGGGCGCTCAGTTTGACGTGGTGATCTGCGACCCGCCCGCCTTCGCCCCCAACAAACAGTCGCTTGAGGCGGGTTTGCGCGCCTATGAGAAAGTCGCGATGCGCGCCGCGCCGCTGGTGGCTCCGGGCGGCTATTTGGCCCTCTGCTCCTGTTCGCACGCCGCCGATCTGTCGAAATTCCGCCATGCCAGCAATCGCGGCATTGGCCGGGGCGGACGCCGCGCGCAGCTCATCCATACCGGCTTTGCCGGGCCGGACCATCCGCAGCACCCGCAGCTTGCCGAAAGCGGCTATCTGAAAGCGCTGTTCTACCGGATCCTGCCGTAGGGGCTGCGCCGTGAAGGTTCTGCTTGATGCCTGCGTGCTCTACCCGACCGTGATGCGCGAAATGCTGATCGGCGCGGCGGCAGCGGGGCTTTATGAACCGCTCTGGAGCGCGCGCATCCTTGAAGAATGGGCGCGGGCCGCGGCCAAGCTCGGCCCCGGGCAAGAAGCTCTGGCGCGCGGTGAAGTCGCCGCGCTTCAGGCGCGCTGGCCGGGGGCGTCAATCAAGCCCCATGCGGGCGACGAGGCGCGGCTTTGGCTACCGGATCCCGCCGATGTGCATGTGCTCGCCGCCGCCATCGCCGGATCGGCAGATATGATCGTCACCCTGAACGCCAAGGATTTCCCGCGCCATACGCTGGATGAGGAAGGCGTGACGCGCGAAAGCCCCGACCTGTTTCTGCGCGATCTCTATGACGCCGCCCCCGAAGCCCTGATCTCGGTCGGGCGGGCAGTAAAAGCCGAAGCCGAACGCCTCTCCGGCGAGCCATGGCCGATCCGCAAACTGATGAAAAAAGCCCGTCTCCCAAGGCTCGGCAAAGCCCTCGACGCGGCGGGTGTTTAGCACGCGCCATCCCAAGAGCCTCAGCAAAAACAAAACCCCGCCAAACTGACGGGGTCGCAAGCCCCTCGCCTCTAAGCTATGCATCCCTTACCGGCTGACGAGGCTATCCCCTCAAGCGTTGGCTTCGCGGATCTTGTCGGCGGCTTCTTTCGAATAGGTCACGCCCTGATCTTCGAACAGCTGATCCAGCTCGCCCGACAGGGTCATCTCGGTGATGATATCCGAGCCACCGACGAATTCGCCCTTCACATAAAGCTGCGGGATGGTCGGCCAGTCGGAGAAATCCTTGATGCCCTGACGCACCTCGTCATCGGCCAGCACGTTCACATCCTTGTACTCGACCCCCATAAAGGTCAGCACACCGGCGACGCGCGAGGAAAACCCGCATTGCGGCATTTCTTTCGTGCCCTTCATAAAGAGCACCACGTCATTACTGGTGACGGTGGTTTTGATATCGTCCTGAACGCTCATTGGCTGTCCTTTCCTGATCGCGTGGCTTACTCGGGAGCTTTGGTGGTCAGCGCCAGCGCGTGCAGATCGCCATGCGCCCCGTCCATCTTGCTTTTCAGCGTGGCATAGACGGCGCGTTGCTGCTGCACCCGGTTCTGGCCGCGAAAGCTTTCATCGATAACTTCCGCTGCCCAGTGATTACCGTCACCGGCCATATCGGTGATGGTGATTTTGGCATTCGGAAAGCCGTCACGGATGAGGGCTTCAATCTCGGATGCTTCGATGGCCATGCGCGCGTTTCTCCCAGAGGTTGTTGATTGAAAATGTAGAGCCGCAGCTGGGGGGCTGCAAGAGCAAGCGTGTCACACCCAGTCACGTAGCTGTGGCAGAAAGGCGTTCAGCCGCGCCGGAATGTCGGATGCGATGAAGGCTGCAAGGCTTTCCTCGGTCCAACCGTCATCGGGCGCATAGGCCTCCAGCAATTCATCGCGCGCCACTTCCAGCGATAGCGGCAGGTCCAGCCTTGCGGCGGCCACCAGCAGCTCCAGCGCATCATGGATCTGGCGCAGAGCGGCAAAGGCGGTGATCATCGGGCGGGCAAGGCTCGGATCGTCGCGCCAGTTCTGCCCGGCAAAGATTTCCTGCGTCACCCGCTGCCCGGCGCCCTGACATTCATAGCGCACACAGCCGGCAAAGCCTTCAGCCTCCAGATGGCCGTAATGCTGACAGCCAAATTCGGCATCCAGATTGGGGCAAGGCAGGCCCGCAGGCTTGCCAAAGGCGAAATCCTCGCCCTCGTCAAAAGCCAGCGCCATGCAGCACATGGCGGCGCAGGCAGAACAATCAGAGGTAAGATCGGGCAATGTTGTCATATCCGCTAGATGGATGACATGGGCCGCGCTGACAAGAGCTTTCCCGCCCGATTTCATCACAGCTGTTGACCCTCACGCGGCGTCAGGCCTGATAGAGGCGTCATGGAAAAGCGAATCGAGGAATATACGGTGGGCGAGCTGGCCCGGGCCTCCGGCGTCAGCGTGCGCACGCTGCATCATTACGACGAGATCGGGCTGCTGAAACCGGCGCATGTCGCCGCCAATGGCTACAGGCTCTATCGGCGCGACGAAGCGCAGCGGCTGCAGGAAATCCTGTTCTACCGCGCCGCAGGCCTGCCTTTGGGCGAGATTGCCGCGCTCTTGGAGGGCGGCGACCGCATGGCCCGGCTGGAGGTGCATCGCGCCCGGTTGGCCGAAGATCTGGCCCGTCAGGCGCAAATGCTGGTGACCCTTGATCGCACATTATCAGAGCTGAAAGGCGAAGCCCCCATGACACTGGAACATCTCTACACCCCGTTTTCGCCCGAGAAACAGGCGGAATATGAGGCCTGGCTGGTGAAAACCTACGGGCCCGATATGGCCGAAGCCATTGCCGCCTCAAAAGCCCATCTGGACGCCGCGCCGGACGGGATGCAGGCGCGTATGGCGGTGCTGAAAGAGATCGAAGCCGCGCTGGTGGCCGATTACGAGGCCGGGTTGGCCCCTGAGGATGCCGATACCGAGCCGCACCGGGATTGGGTCACCGATATGTGGGGCCGCCCCTGCCCGCCCGAAGCCTATGCGGGGCTGGCCGATATGTATCTGGCCCATCCCGATTTCATCGCCCGCTATGAACGGCTCTCGCCCGGCTTCAGCCAATGGCTGACCGCCGCGATGAAAGCCAAGGTCTGATCCCCACCGGGCCACGCCCACTAATCCGATCCCATCATCAGGCTGGTCCCGCCGGGGCCTGCCCATTCAAAGGTGTGTAACCAAGAACACGACCCCTCAGGAGCTACAGCGCTGTATTGGCTGCGGATCGCTCCTGCCCGCCAGCACCGGCCCGGTTCATGCCTATATGGCCTCCTCACCCGGCTGCTATGAAGCATTCAACACGCTGATCGCGGCAGAGTTCAGCACGCCCTGGCTGATGCGGAACCACCGGCTCACGGTCGATACCTGGGCGGTGCAGCATCCGGGCAGCGATAACGACCGGCGGGCGATCCAGTCGGTCGGTCTGCATCTGGCCCGGCTTTACGTGCAACTGACCGCGCCCCGCCCGCCCCGCGAAACCAACGCGGTGATGCTGGATTTCGCCCGCCACAAGAAAACCCTGATCCCCCTGACCGCCCCGGAGCGCTTCAGCATCACGGTCGATCAGGTCGCCCCCTTTGCCGGCGGCGATCAGCATATTGCCAAGGTCACGGAATGGGCCGAGGCCACATGGCAGGACTGGAGCGCCTGGCACGATTACATTCGCGGCTGGATCCGCACCCATTCCGTCTTTGATCTGGGCTGATGCTGCGGGGCCAAGGGGCGCTGCCCCTCGCGCTCCCCTGAGTATTTTTGCCAGGATGAAAGGGAAAGAGGTGCGACAAGCTGGGCCTTGACGTTAGCTATTTAGCGTATTAGCTAAATAGCTATGAACACAGTCTTCGATGCCCTGTCGCACCCGATCCGTCGTGAAGTGCTGGAGATGCTCAAATCGGGCGGGAAAACCGCTGGCGAGCTGGCCGAGCGCTTTCCAGTCTCGAAACCGACCATGTCCGGCCATTTCGCCAAGCTTAAGGCCGCCGGTCTGATCCTGGGTGAAAACAAAGGCGGAACAATCATTTACACGCTCAACCTCTCCATTCTGGAAGAAGCCGTCATGGGCTTTATGGGGCGGATGGGCGTCAGCAAGGCGCAAGAGGGCGATGGCTCTGACAGCGCCACAGATGAAGGAAACCTGAAATGAAATCGAAAGGGTTGCTGATCCTCTCAGCCATGTTGTCCGTGGCGATGGTTGTCTTTGCGATGATCGCGTCTGCCCGCCTTCCCGACGGGGCCACCCTGCCGGTTCACTGGAATCTGATGGGCGAGATCGACCGTTTTGCCCCGGCCTTTGAAGCCCTGATCATCCCGCCGATCCTGCTGATGGTCGTGGCATTCCTGTTTGCCCTGATCCCCTCGCTGGAACCGATGCAGAAGCGGCTCGAAGGCTCCGCGCCGGTCCTGCGCATCACCTGGATCGGCATCATGCTGATGATGGTGGTGATCGAAGCCGCGATTGGCCTGCCCGCCTTTGGCATCGCCACATCGGTCAACCTGATCCTGCTCGCGGTCGGCGTGTTGTTCCTGATGATCGGCAATGCCATGCCGAAAAGCCGCCCCGGTTTCTTCGTCGGCATTCGTACCCCCTGGACGCTCAGCGATACCGATAACTGGGTGGCGACGCACAGATTGGCAGGGCGGCTGATGATGCTCACCGGCTTGGCCATCTTCATCGCAGGCGTGCTATCGCTGCGCCCGGAAGCCCTGATGATCGGGCGGCTCAGCCCTTGCGCAACACTTTCGCCCAGGCCTCTTCCGCGCGGGCATGGGCGTTTTCCTCGATCAGATCGCCATGCGACAGCACGATCCGGTCAAACTCCCAAGCCAGCACCTTCCGAAGCGCCGCCGCCGTGGGTTTATAGCGCATCAGCATGGAATATTCCGGCGCCGGGCGTGGCTTGTTCCACATGAAGGTGATGAATTTCCAATAGAATTTGATCCCCCAGCCGACGCCCTGCGTTTCCGGCCCGATCAGCTCGATCAGATCCGTCACGATCAGCGTGCGGCTGGCGCGGTGCAGAAACACCACTTCCGAAATCACCCGGCTGCCGGGCACAAACACCTGATCTATCTCGCCCAACCATTCAGCGGGCATTTCCGCGCCCAGCATCCCGTCAAACTGCAGCTCCGGTTGTTTCTTCTCCACCCCCGGCGCGATCCATGTTTCCGCCTCGGGAAAAGCCTCCTGCGCGGCTTTCATATGCAGATGGTGAAAATTGCCCGGCGCCACCAGCCAGCCAACCGGCCCAATCGCCTCGATCTCGGCTTTCAGCGCGGGCGTGATCTCGCACGGCGAATGCAGGATCAGCTTACCGCTGGAAAGCTGAATGATGCTGGTGCGGGCATTGAAGCTGATGCCGCTATAATTGATCGGATATTCGACCAGCCAGATGCCGGGGGCGAATAGCTGCAATGATCCATAGCTGTCTTTCATCACTCACGCCTCCTTCTCAGGGCCGTGCAGATGGTTTGTAACAGCAGCGCGGACCGGCCCTAGCCCGCCGCCTTCTTCTCAACAGCCTCGGCCATCGCCTCAGCCCGCGCGGCGATCTCGGTCAGATCATCCACCAGCCCTTCGGGCATCGGGTCCGGCACCACGGCCACGGGGGTGATCCCCTTGCCTTCCAGCTGCGCTTCCAGATCGGCGATCCGTTTTTCCGCGATCTTCAGATTGTCTTCCATCCCGGCGGTCTTGTCGGCCAGCATCAGCCCCGACATCAACAGCAAGCGGCTTTCGGTCAGGTGGCGGATCTGGCTCATCAGCGTCTGGGCTTCGGTGTTCAGCATCTCTGCCGCCGATTGCAGGAAATGCTCTTCGCCTTCCTGACACGCCACTTCGAAATCGCGATTGCCGATGGTGATTTTCACGTCAGGCATCGGTATGCTCCTCATCTTCCGCGGCAGCGGCGTCCATGATCGCGCTCAGATCCGGCTCAGACCCGGCAGTTTCGCCCTCACCGGCACCCAATTTTTCTGCGGCTTTCTGACGCGCCTCGTCCACCAGCGGTGTCAGCTCGCCCAGAATGGTATCCAGCTCGGCCCGATCCGCACTTTGCGTCGCGCGCAGGCTTTCCAGCTCGGCCATCATCGCCTTGTTGATCAGATGCGGCTCGGCCACCCCTGCGGTGATCGCCTCGCGCAGCGCAATGTTGTTGCGGCGCAGCTCATCATTCACCCGGCCCAGCCGGGCCACCATCGTCTCTTCGGCCTGCAAGAGCCCGCGCAAGCGCTCCACCTCACTGGCCAGCGTATTAACGGTTTTTTCCTGTTTTTCCTTGATCGCACTGACCCGCGCCTCAAGCTGCGCATTGGCGGTACGTTCTTCCTCCAGCGCAGATTTCAGCTCCGTCACTTCGGCGCTGTCGCCCGCATCACCAAGCGCCTCAAGACCAGATCCGATCCGGTCGAGCGCCGAGGTAATCCTGGCCTGAAGATCAGCAATGTCACTCATGCTCTGCCCGCCCTTTTCTCATTCACGTCCCGAGCCTGTCTCTGCCCGTAGTTTTCCACCGCCCGCCTGAATTTTCCAGTCGAATCGAGCAGGTGGCGCCGCTTTTTGTGACTTTAACCAAGTCAACGGGTAATTGCGCCCCCCTTTAGCGTCAAGCACTTGGAGCTCGCGCTTGATCTCGCCGTCTCTGGTGCTATTGACATCCTGATGCTTTTTTTCCTTGAAAGGGAGGACCCCCGGTGGACATCGAAACCCTGCGTGAGCAACATCCCGAACACTGGCTCCGCGCCACTGCTATCCGCACCCTGACCCTCGACGCTGTCGCAGCGGCCAAATCAGGCCATTCCGGTATGCCGATGGGCATGGCCGACGTTGCCACCGTGCTGTTTGGCAAGCACCTGAAATTCGACGCCGCCAACCCGAGCTGGCCTGACCGCGACCGGTTTATCCTCTCCGGCGGCCACGGCTCGATGCTGCTCTATTCGCTGCTCTATCTCACCGGCGACAAACAGGTCACCCTCGACGAGATCAAGAACTTCCGCCAGCTTGGCGCGAGAACCGCCGGTCACCCGGAAAACTTCCTGCTCGATGGCGTTGAAACCACCACCGGGCCGCTGGGGCAAGGCATTGCCAATGCGGTTGGTTTTGCCATGGCCGAAGAAGCTCTGCGCGCCCGCTTTGGCCGCAAGCTGCAAGATCACTACACCTGGTGTTTCGCCGGTGACGGCTGCCTGATGGAAGGCATCAGCCACGAAGCCATCGCGCTGGCCGGGCGGCAGAAACTCGGCAAGCTGGTGGTGTTCTGGGACAATAACAACATCACCATCGATGGCCGGGTTGATCTGTCGGACCGCACCGATCAGGTGGCGCGCTTCAAAGCTGCCGGTTGGCATGTGCAAAGCATCGACGGGCATAACCCCGATGAGATCGACGCCGCTATCGAAGCCGCGAAGAAATCCAAGAAACCCTCGATGATCGCCTGCAAAACCCATATCGCTCTGGGCCATGCCGCGCAGGATACCTCGAAGGGCCACGGCGCACTGACCGATCAGGATCAGTTGAAAGCCGCCAAAGCCGCCTATGGCGTGGACTGGGCGCCCTACGCAATCCCGGCGGATGTGAAATCGCAATGGGAAGAAATCGGCAATCGCGGTCAGGCCGAACGTGTCGCCTGGCAGGTTCGCTTTGACGATGAATCCGAGCGCCGTCAGGCCGAGTTCAACCGGGTCTTCGCGGGCGACGCCCCGACAAAGCTTTCCGCCGTGATCAAAGCGCTGAAAAAGCAGATCTCGGAAGAACAGCCGAAAGTCGCCACCCGCAGCTCCTCGCAGATGGTGCTGGAAGTGGTGAACCCGATCATGCCGGAAACCTTTGGTGGCTCGGCTGACCTGACCGGTTCGAACAACACCCTGACCGGCGATCTGGGCACCTTTGACGAGACCAATCGCAAAGGTCGCTATGTCTATTACGGCATTCGCGAACACGGCATGGCGGCAGCGATGAACGGCATCGCTCTGCATGGCGGTCTGCGCCCCTATGGCGGCACCTTCTTCGTGTTCACCGATTACGCCCGTGGCGCCATGCGTCTGTCGGCGCTGATGCATAACCCGGTGACCTATGTCATGACCCATGACTCGATCGGTGTCGGCGAAGATGGCCCGACCCACCAGCCGGTGGAACATCTGGCGATCTGCCGGGCAACCCCGAACAGCCTGACCTTCCGCCCCTGCGATACGGTGGAAACCGCCGAGGCATGGGAACTGGCGCTGACCCAGAAAACCACGCCTTCGGTGCTGGTGCTGACCCGTCAGAACCTGCCCACCCTGCGCACCGAGCATAAGGTGAAAAACCTCACCGCTCAGGGCGCTTATGTGCTGGCCGAAGCCACCGGCAAACGTCAGGCCATCCTGATCGCCACCGGCTCGGAAGTCGAACTGGCGATGAAAGCCCGTGAGGTTCTGGAAGCCGAAGGCATTGGCACCCGCGTTGTATCGATGCCCTCGATGGAGCTGTTCGCACAGCAAGACGAAAGCTATCGCCGCAAAGTGCTGCCCGCCGGCCCCGTCCGTGTGGGCATCGAAGCGGCGCTGCGCGAAGGTGGCTGGGATCGCTGGCTGCTGGGCGAACGTGGCCGCGAAGCCAAGGCCGGGTTCATCGGCATGACCGGCTTCGGCGCTTCCGCCCCCGCAGGTGAGCTCTTCGAAAAATTCGGCATCACCGTCGACGCCACCGTCGCCAAGGTGAAAGAGCTGATCGGGTAAACCCACCC
>JARRIY010000109.1:0-8292 GCA_037379985.1 Maritimibacter sp. | reverse complement strand
GCCCGGTTAGAAAAAAAGTAAAGCCGCCCGAATGGGGCGGCTTTGGCTTTGGTCGAGTGTTCGGCCTGTCGTCAGGCGATCAAGCGTTCCAGATCTTCCCAACTTTCTTCGATATACGTACTCTCTACGTTGAAACTGAACCGGCTGGTGCTGGCAGACAGCTCCCGGGCTTCGCGTTCCAGAGATTGCGTGGCAGCGGAGGTTTCTTCGAACATCGCGGCGTTTTCCTGCGTCGCCTGATCGAGCTGGTTCATCGCCGTGTTGATTTCATCGAGCCCGGTGGATTGCTCCTGCGCCGAGGTCGACAGATTGGCGACCTGTTCGCGGATTCCATCGACCAGTTCGGCAATCTGAGTGAGCGCGCTACCGGAATCATCGACCAGTTTCACGCCGTTATCGACTTGCTTGGTGGTGTTCTGGATCAGATCAGCGATCTCACGTGCCGCATCGGCCGAGCGCTGGGCGAGCGCCCGCACTTCCGAGGCCACGACAGCAAAACCACGTCCGCTTTCACCCGCGCGCGCCGCTTCCACACCGGCGTTCAGGGCCAGGAGGTTGGTTTGGAAGGCGATATCGTCGATCACATTGGTGATCTTTGCGACTTCGGCCGAGCTTTCCGAGATTTTGCTCATCGCTTCCATCGCCTGACGCACGGTTTCGCGCCCGCTGGACGAACTGCTCATGGCATCGTCCGATTGCCGCGCGGCTTTTTCAGCGCCTTCGGCGGCGCTGCGTACCGAGGCTGTCATCTCGTCAAGCGCCGAGGCGGTTTCTTCCAGCGCGGCGGCTTGTTTTTCGGTCCGCTGGCTGAGGTCATTGGCGGCATTGCTGATCTGGGTGACCTCCGACATGATCAGATCGGATTTTTCCGAGATCCCTGCGATCACATTCGACAGGGCTTCCAGCGAGCCGTTGAATTCAAATTTCAGCTGTTCGAATTCCGGCGGCACGTCGATGGTGATCCGCGCGCCCAACTCGTTCTGTGCCAGTTTCGACAGGGCCGCTTGCAGCTCAAGAACAGTGGTTTTCGTTGCGGTGATATCGGTGGCGAATTTCACCACCTTATAGACCTTGCCGTCGATATCCTTGATCGGATTGTAGCTGGCCTGAATCCAGACTTCGCGCCCACCCTTACCAAGGCGCAGATACTCCGCCTGTTGATAATAGCCGTTGCGCAGATCTTCCCAGAACCTCTGATATTCCGGCGTGCCAACCTCATCGGGGTTGACGAACATGCTGTGATGCTTGCCGCGGATTTCGTCGAATGTGTAGCCGAGCGTGTCGAGGAAATTGTCATTCGCGCCGCGCACGGTCCCATCCGTATTGAAGGAAATCACCGCCTGCGAACGATCAAGCGCGGCGAGCTGGCCTTCATAGTCCAGCATCCGGTCTTTTTGATCGGTGATGTCAAAGGCGAATTTGATCACTTTCACCGGGGTGCCGTCGGGGCCCATGATCGGGGTGTAGGTGGCTTGCAGCCAAATCTCTTTCCCGCCTTTGCCAAAGCGGCGGAATTCACCGGCTTGCGGTTTGCCTTTGGCCAGATCGGGCCAGAACTGCGCGTATTCCGCTGAGTTCCGATAGGCTTCTTCAAGGAAGATCGAGTGATGTTTGCCGCGCACTTCCTCGACCGTGTAGCCGACCGCATCGAGAAAGTTCTGATTGGCGTCGAGGATCGTGCCGGTGAGGTCAAATTCAATTGTCGCCTGCGACTTGTCGATCGCGTCGAGACGGCTTTTCTCTTCGCTGAAATTGGCATTGCCTGACGCGTCTTTCGCGCGCTCGGCCGCCATTTCTACAATCTTTTCGACAGCGTTACCTTCGCCGCGAACCGGCACATAAGACGCTTCGACCCAAACGGTCCGCCCATCCTTGGTGATGCGCGGGAAGGTCTGCGTTGCCGGTCGGCCCTGTTTCAGATCTGCCCAGAACGCCTTGTACGCGTCGGTTGCGCCATGCTCAGGATCCACGAACATGGTGTGGGACTTACCGGTGATTTCATCGCCGCTATAGCCCATCAAATCGCAGAACGCTTTGTTCGCGCTAAGAATTTTTCCTTCCGGGCTAAACCAGATAACCCCCATGGAGGCATCAATGGCTTCGGCCATTTGATGGTCCTGACGGGATTGAGCGTGGCCGGATTTATTGAAGAGAGAAAACACCACCTTGGTCTCCAGACGTTGTGTTTTGTGCGCGCTGATCCAAACGGATAGGTGAGTCGCGTTAAATTTCCCCCAAAATTGGGGAATATTCGTGGCTCAGTAACAAAATTGCCAAGCTCGGGGTCGGTGTCTCATATCCTGTCGCGCCCGATTGCGGCGCGGCGCGAAACGCCCTCAGAAACCGCAAAAGCTTGTTCCAGATCATGGTCGGGCGGGGGGCAAGGCTCAACAATCCGAGTTGCCCCGCCCCGGTTGGCCTGTGCCAGGGGGCGTGAAAAGAAGCCGAGAGAATCATTATGATTGAATATAGAATTCACGGACGTGGAGGGCAGGGCAGTGTTGCCGCTGCCTATCTGCTTGCCGCGGCAGCCTTTGAGGCCGGATATACCTGTCAGGCATTCCCAGCCTTTGGTGCTGAGCGCCGTGGTGCCCCGGTGATGGCCTTTGTGCGCGTCGATGACAAACCGATCACGCTGCGCAGTCAGGTGCGAAATCCGGACTTTCTGATTATCCAGGACGAGACCCTGCTGCTTGACCCGAATCTGACCGCCGGGCTGAAGCCGGGTGGTGCGATGCTGGTCAATTCCCGCAAGGGGCCGGAAGAGATTGCCGAACGGTTCAAGACCCGCGTGGTGACGATTGATGCCACCGCGATGGCGATGAAAGAGATCGGCAAGCCCATTCCCAACACGGCCTTGCTGGCAGCGTTTCTGATGCTGACCGATCAGATGCCGCAATCGGCACTGGTGGCCGCGCTGAAGGGCCGGTTCCATGGACGGGTGCTTGAGAAAAACCTCGCGCTGATCGCCGACGCCGCTGGTGCCGTCGAGGCGGGCGCATGGAAGGAGACAGCCAATGCGTGAAGCAATCGAAGGCTCGCAGGCAATCGCGCGCGCCGTCGCCCTGACCAAACCTGATGTGGTGGCGGCCTATCCGATCACACCGCAGACCCATATCGTGGAAAACCTGTCGAAGCTCGTCGCCGATGGCGACATGCACACCGAGTTTGTCAGTGTTGAGAGCGAATTTTCCGCCGCTTCGGTGGTGCTCGGGGCGGCTGCGGCCGGTGCCCGTGCCTATACCGCCTCGGCCAGTCAGGGCATCCTCTTGATGAGCGAGGTGATGTATAACATCGCCGGCCTCAGGGTGCCGCTGGTGATGACCATCGCCAACCGCGCCGTTGGGGCGCCGCTGAACATCTGGAATGACCAATCCGACTCTATGGCGGTGCGTGACGCTGGCTGGATTCAACTACACTGCATTTCCAATCAGGAAGCCGTGGATACCACCATTCAGGCCTTCCGGATCGCTGAGGAAACCGAGATTCCGGTGGCGGTTTGCATGGATGGCTTTGTGTTGACCCATACGATGGAAGTGATCGACATGCCGACCCAGGAAGAGGTCGACAAGTTCCTGCCCGATTTCGAGTTCTCCTCTGCGCTTGATCCGGCTAATCCGCGCTCAATGGGCACGCTGATTGATCCGAACTACTTCCCGGAAGTGCGTCACAGCCACCATGCCGCGATGCATAAGGCGCTCGAGAAGATCGAACAGGTGGATAAGGACTTTGCCAAGGCCTTTGGCCGCGCCTCGGGCGGGCTGTTGACCGTCGAAGGCGACAAGAAAGCCAAAGTTGGCATTCTGGCCTCCGGCTCGGTGATCGGCACGATGCAGGCCGGGATGGCGGATTACGGCGACGAGGTCGGAACGGCCCGGATCATCAAGCTGCGCTCCTACCGGCCTTTCCCGGCGAAAGCGCTGCGCAATGCGGTGAAGGGGCTCGATAAGCTCATCGTCATCGACCGCGCAATCTCGCCGGGTCTCGGCGGGGTGCTGGGCACCGAAGTCTCGGCAGTTCTGTCGACGCTCGACAACGCGCCCACCGTCTATAACTACGCGCTTGGCCTCGGCGGGCGTGACATTCCCGAAAGCATGTATCGGGATCTTCTGAAAACCATCGAGAAAAAATCGGCACCGCGCTTTGCGATCCTTGATGCCGATCTCGACAAACTTCCGCCGGAGGACAGGTAATGGCCCCACGTTCTCATTCATCCAAGCGCCTGAGCGAACTCAGGATGAAACATGGCCGTCCGCCCGCTTCTCCGAGCGAGCCGAAGGCTGAAACCAACCTTTCCCTGCGCGAGCAGCAACCGCGCTTTCGCGGGCTCGATAGCGGTCACCGCGCCTGTCAGGGCTGCGGCGAGGCGCTGGCGGCCCGTCTGGTGATGGAAAGCGCTGGGCCAGACGTGATGGTGGCCAATGCCACTGGCTGTCTGGAAGTGTTCACCACCCCCTGGCCGCAAACCGCCTGGCGGGTGCCGTGGATCCATTCGCTGTTTGAAAATGCCTCGGCGGTTGCGTCGGGCATGGAAGCGGCGATGAAGGCCAAGGGCAAAAACACCAAGGTTCTGGCGTTTGGCGGCGATGGCGCCACCTATGATATCGGCTTCCAGACCCTGTCGGGGATGCTCGAACGTCATCACAACGTGCTTTACGTCACCTATGACAACGAAGCCTATATGAATACCGGCATCCAGCGCTCGTCGTCGACCCCGCACGCGGCTTCGACCACGACCAGCCCCGCCGGGTCGGAACGGATGGGCAAGCGGCACCTGAAAAAGGATCTGCTCAGCATCGTCGCCGCTCACCACATCCCCTATGCCGCTTCGGCCTCTGTGGCCTATCCGGCGGATCTGCAGCGCAAGGTGCGTTATGCGATGGGGGTGGAAGGGCCGACCTTCCTGGTCATCCATAGCCCGTGCCCGCTTGGCTGGAAGTTCGACAGCAAGATGACGGTGGAAACCGCGCGTCGGGCCGTTGAATGCGGGCTGTTCCCGCTGGTCGAGCTGGAACGCGGCGCGCTGACCAATATCATGCCGATCCGCGAGCCACGCCCGGTGACCGATTATCTGAGTTTGCAGGGGCGCTTTGCGCATCTGTTCAAAAAGGATGATTTCCGCGCCACGGAAGAGCTCAATCACCTTCAGGCGCTGGCGGATCACAATATCGAAACCTACGGGCTGCGCGGCGAAGGCGTTGACCCGGTTGATACCGTCGGGATGTCGCATGTGAAGCGTGGCGGCCCGCTGGCGGGGAGGTCGTAACATGGTTGAACTGACACGCGGCCAATGGGCCGAAGCAGGCACCTCGCTTGCGTTCAAAACCGGCAATTGGCGCTCGACCCAGCGCCCGGTGCATATCCATGCCAAGGCGCCCTGTCATGCGGCCTGTCCGGCGGGCGAAGACCAGCAGGCCTGGTTTAGCCATCTGCAGGAAGGCTATGTGGAAGAGGCCTGGAAAGAGCTGGTTTCGGCCAACCCGATGCCTGGCGTCACCGGGCGGGTTTGCCCGCATCCCTGCCAGACCGCATGTAACCGCAAGGATGTGGATGGTGCGCTGGCGATCCACAATGTCGAACGCTGGCTGGGCGATGAGGCGGTGCGGCTGGGCTGGGATTACCCGGTGGCCGAACCCGATGCCAAAGCGCCCACCGTGGCGATTGTCGGGGCAGGGCCTGCCGGGATCTCGGCAGCCTATCATTGCGTGCGGCTGGGGCTGAAAGCCGAGATCTTTGAAGCTCTGCCGGAACCGGGCGGGCTGTTGCGCTCGGCCATTCCGCCGACGCGTCTGCCTCGGGCGGCGCTGGATGCAGAGCTTGACCGGATCCTTGATCTGCCGGGCGTTACGCTCAATCTGCGTCAGCGTCTGGGCCGGGATGTCACGATTGACGGGCTGCGCGAGAAATATGCGGCGGTGATGCTGTCGCCGGGCTGCGAATTGCCGAAACCCTGGAGCGTGAAAGGCGCGGTGCCTGCCGATCTGCATGAAGGTCTGGAGCTCTTGCGTGATTTCATGGATCACGGCGCGCTGCCGGATGCGGCGTCGGGCGATGTGATCGTACATGGCGGCGGCAACACCGCGATGGATATCTGCCGGATCATGAAACGCGCAGGCGCGAAATCGGTGACCCTGATCACCGCATCGGGTCTGCCGGGGCCGGATACGCCGCCGGACGATCTGATCAATGTGGTCCCGCGCGAGCTGGAAGAGGCGCTGGAAGAGGGCATTGAAGTCATCGACCACGCCACGATCAGCCGCTTGATCATGAAAGGTTCGAGAGTCACCGGCGTTGAAATCGTCGCGCTGAAAAAAGTGCCGGGGGCCACGGGGCGCAAGCGTCGGGTCGAATTCGAAGGCACCGAGCGGGTGATTTCGGTCGATATGGTCGTGCCCTGCGTCGGCGAACAGGTCGAACCGGAAGCCTTTGAGGGCTATCTCGACGGGGCCTATTTCTGGCCGGATAACCCCTATGGGCGGCTTGCCGAAGGCGTCTATGCGCTGGGCGATGCGCGCGGCAATCGCGGCACGGTGGCGGCAGCCATTGGCGATGGGCGCGTGGCGGCTGAAGCGGTGGCGGCAGAGCTGGCCGGGCGGCAGGACCCGCCTGCCGATGACCGCGATGAGATGCCCTATAGCGGGCTCAACACCGCCTATTATCCGGCGGCGAACCGGGTGAAAGTGGCGAAGCTGCCGGTCTCGGAACGCACCTTTGAAGCCGAGATCGAAGGCGGGATCAGCCGGACCGAGGCTTTGGCCGAAGCCCAGCGGTGCCTGTCTTGCGGCAACTGTCTGGCCTGCGACAATTGCTGGACCATGTGCCCGGATAATGCGGTGATCAAAACCGTCGATCTTGCCAGCGATGGCTCGCATTACGTGTTCGATTACGACTACTGCAAAGGCTGCGGTCTCTGCGCACAGGAATGCCCGACGGGCTATATCCAGAACGTGCCGGAAACCACCTGAGACCAGCGATTACGAATGGCAAAGGGCGGGAGAAATCCCGCCCTTAGTTTGTTTCGTGGCTGCACTCAATGGGCGCTGCGGTCGGCCCAGCCAGCGAAGGTCTTTTCCAGCAGAACCACGATGTAATAAAGCACGATGCCCAGCCCCGCGAGAGCGATGAGCACGGCGAACATCAGCGGATAGTCGGAATTGGTCTTGCCGCTGTCAAACAGCGCGCCAAGGCCGCGGCCATGCGGGCTGACGATCTCCATCAGATTGGTGCCGATGAAGGCCAGCGTCACCGCCACTTTCAGCGCGCCAAAGAACTCGGGCAGGGTTTTCGGCAGCGCGATTTTCCAGAAAATCGTCGCCTGCGAGGCCCCGAGCGAGCGCAGGATGTCGCGGTATTCCGGTTCCAGCGTCGACAGACCGATCGAGACCGACACGGCGATGGGAAAGAACGAGATCATCGCGGCGATCAGGACAGTGTTGAAATCATGCGCGCCGACGAACATCAGCGCCACGATGGGCACCACGGTGGCCTTGGGGATGGCGTTGAACCCGACCAGCAGCGGATAGAGCGCATCGCGCATCAGCCGCGAAAACCCCATCATCATGCCCAGCCCGGTGCCGATGATCACCGCGATCACCAGCCCGACCACGGTGCGCCAGAGGGTTTGCCAGCCCATGGTCAGAAACAGCGACCAGTGCTTTTCATAGGCGGGCAGCAGGTCCGATGGCGAGGCCATCTTGTAATTCGGCCAGCCCGCAGCCCAGACCAATGCTTCCCAGAAGATCAGAAACACCAGCATTGCGGCGGTCGGCACCAGCACCTTCACGGCAGTTCCACGCATCAGGCGGCCTCCTCTTCGGCGGGTGCCCGGCCTTGGGCAATCTCGATCTGGTGACGCAGGATTGCCAGCATTTCCGCCGCTTCCGGTGTATAGAGATGCTCCAGATCGCGCGGGCCGGTATCGGGCACGTCGAGCACATATTGGGTGCGCGCCGGGCGGCCTGACAGCACCACCACCTGATCGGCCAGAAAGATCGCCTCGCGCAGGTCATGGGTGATCAGAACGCCGGTAAAGGGTTCTTTCTCTTTCACCTTGTGCATGGTCTGCCAGAGGTCTTCACGGGTGAAAGCATCGAGCGCGCCGAAGGGCTCATCAAGGATCAGCACTTCGGGCTTGTGCACCAGCGCCCGGCAAAGCGAGGCGCGCTGGCGCATCCCGCCTGACAGTTCCGAGGGGCGCTTGTCTTCAAAGCCTTCAAGCCCGACCAGCGCCAGTAGATAGCGCGCGCGTTCTTCGCGTTCGGCACGGGTCATTTTGTTCGCCACAATTTCCAG
>JARRIY010000108.1:0-15355 GCA_037379985.1 Maritimibacter sp. | reverse complement strand
CTAAAGCCCCCTTCATGCATCCCCACACCAATTGTTGGAGCAAAGGGGAAGGGCAACACATCCAGGTTCAACCCGTTTGAGGCGGAAATATCCAGCGGCATCCAGGCGCCACCGCGCCAGATCAGCCCCTCCCGGCTTTCATATTCTGCGCCAAAGTGCGCGGTCTCGATATTCAGGTCAAAATTCCCGTAGGTGCCCCAGAATTTCTGATAGCCGGCAGCCAGCAGCAGATGATCATTCACCCGATAGGACAGTTCCGCATTCAGCTTTCTGGGCAGAGGAACGGAAAAATCATCCACACGTAGCCCGAGATCGTCATCCGTTGTGGCATGAACAGTGAGCTCTGTGTTTACATCTGTGAAATTCACCCCGAGGCTTAGCCGATCATTTACCTGATAGGCGGCCGAGACGCCGAAGCTCAAAGCCGTCGCGTGAACCGTGCGCACCTCATAGCCGTGCGATCCGGCATGCATCCCGCAAGTGTTTGTTTTGCAGTCGATCCAATCGACATTCGCGCCGATGCTCAGCCCGGGCAAGTCGTCAAAACGCGCCCCCAGCGCAAAGCGGTTCACCAGGGTTTTGGAATCGATATCGCCGTCAAAGGTGCCCGAAACGCCGGGCAGCAAATAGCGCAGAAAGATGCTTTCAAACTCATTCTCGGCAAAGGCGCCTGAGGATCGCGCATGCACCCGATTATACCGAGCCACGCCGAGAGTCGCTTCAATACCAAGAGGTTCCAGAAAGCTCAGCGGGGCAGTGCCGCCGATAAACGTATAAGGGCGCAGCGTTGCATCAAGCTGCCGCGTGCCGGAGAAACTATACTGCCGGATCCCCGCCAGCCGCGCTGGATTGTAAAACACCGCCAGCGCATCATCGGCAGTCGACGTGCCGGTGCCGCCCATGGCGATATGGCGCGCGCCCATGGCAAAAATCGCGTCCGACCCTTCGGCGGTAAAGCTGCGATCTTGCGCCTGAGCTGGAAAAGCGAGCGTCATCGCCAAGACTGCAGTCAGCGCAAAGCCCCGTTTTGTCATGTTGTCCCCTTCCACCGGGGAAGCATATGAAGCCCGCCACCGCAAAGGCAAGCCCCCGGCGCGCCGGTTTCTGGCCAAGTGTGATCATGAGTACAGATCTGCCCCTTACCCCGCTCGCCGCGAGCCTGCCCGCATCGGTGCCCTTTGTCGGACCGGAGGCGCAGGAGCGTCGCCGGGGCCAGGTATTTCGCGCCCGTCTTGGCGCGAATGAAAGCGTCTTTGGCCCCTCGCCCAAAGCCATCGCAGCAATGCAGACGGCGGCGCTTGAGGTGTGGAAATATGGCGATTCCGAAAGCTACGATCTGCGCGCGGCGCTGGCGAAGCACCATGGCATCGCGATGGATCAAATCGTGGTTGGCAGCGGCATCGACGGGCTGCTCGGCAATCTCGTGCGGCTGATGATTGCGCCCGGCGATGTGGTGGTCAGCTCGGCCGGGGCCTATCCGACCTTTGCCTATCATGTGGCGGGATTCGGCGGGCAGCTGGAAACCGTGCCCTATCGCGACGACCACGAAGACCCGCAGGCATTGATCACCAAGGCGCGGGAAACACAAGCAAAACTCGTCTATATCGCCAATCCCGACAACCCGATGGGAAGCTGGCATAGCGCTGAGCGCATCACGCAGATGATCGAGGCGCTGCCGGAAAACTGCCTGCTGGTGCTGGACGAAGCCTATATTGATTTCGCCCCCGGCGGCACCGCGCCAGAGATTGACGCCGCCGATCCGCGAGTGATCCGGATGCGCACCTTTTCCAAGGCCTATGGCATGGCGGGGGCGCGGGTGGGCTATGCGATCGGGGCTGCGCCGCTGATCACGGCCTTCAACAAAATCCGCGATCATTTCGGGATGAGCCGGATCAGCCAGGCGGGGGCGCTCGCGGCGTTGCAAGATCAGACCTATCTGGCCGAGATTCGCGAGGCGGTGCGGGCCGCGCGCAGCCGGATCACCTCGATTGCCCAAACCAACGGGCTCATCGCCCTGCCCTCCGCCGCCAATTTCGTCGCGGTTGATTGCGGGGGCGACGGGGTGCTGGCCCGCAAGGTTCTGGAGCATCTCGAAATTCGGGACGTGTTTGTGCGGATGCCCTTCGTAGCCCCGCAAAATCGCTGCATCCGGATCTCGGCTGGCAGGCCAGACGATCTTGATATACTCGCCGCCGTCCTGCCCGGCGCCTTGGAAGCGGCTCGGGAAGAGTTCGATAAAGGTTAGTACCCTGCACCTATTGCCTCGATCACGCCAAGCGCGCCCATGAGCATATGCGCATTGTTATAGCCCATATGACCAAGCCGGAAAAAGCGGTGCCAGGCCGGATCGTCCGGCTCCGCCATGCCCAGCCCGATGCCCAGCGTCAGCCCGGCTTTTTCTTCGGTCCAACGCCGAAGCCGCGTGCCGTTGTCCCCCTTCAGCCGCAGCGAAGTTACCGCGTGGCTGCGCAGGGCCGGGTCGGCAATATTCATTTCCAGCTCGCCACCCTGCCCCCAAGCCTCAAACGCAGCCCAGGCGGCGCGGGCAAGATGGGCATGACGCGCCCAAACGGCCTCGATCCCGCCTTCTTCGGCAATCATATCCAGCGCCGCGCGCAGCCCGAGCAGGTGATGCGTCGGCGCGGTGCCGCCGAAATTCTGATAAAACACTTCCGGGTCCAGCCGGGGTTTCCAATCCCAATACCAGCTTGCGGTGTCAACATGCGCCGCCTCGGCCTTTTCATTGACGAAAACAAAGCTCAGCCCCGGCGGCGTCATCAGCCCTTTCTGACTGGCTGCGACCATCACATCGACGCCCCAGGCCTGCATTTCGAACCGGTCCACCGCCAGTGAGGCGATGCAATCGACCATCAAAAGCGCCGGATGGCCAAGATCGTCGAGCAGCGCCCTTACCCCCGGCACATCGTTTTTCACACTCGTCGCGGTATCCACATGCACCATGATGACCGCTTTGTATTCATGGGCTTTATCGGCTTTCAGCGCATCTTCCACCCGGCTCAGATCGACAGGCGCGCGGTTGCCGAAATCAATCACTTCGGTCTTTGCACCCAGCCGGTCAAACACCACGCCCCAACCCGCCGCGAAGCGTCCGGTGGACAGCACCAAGAGCTTTTCACCCGGGCGGATCACGTTCGAAGCCGCCGCCTCCCAGGCCCCATGACCATTGGCGATATAGGTCGCGACCTTGCCCGTGCTGCGCGCCACGGCGTTCAGATCGGGGATCAATCCGGCGACCATATCGACCAGCGCCCCCTCATAGATATTCGGCGCGGGCAGGTGCATGGCGCTGAGCACCCGGTCGGGCATGACCGACGGGCCGGGAATGGCAAGATAGGGACGGCCATGGGACAGCGACATAGGCACCTCGCAGCATAAACGGGAATGGGCAGGCCGAAATTGACCCGATTGCATAAGCGGTAGGGTGCGACGCCCGTCGCGTCAATCTTTTCAAATGCCCGGATCCTGCCTTTGCCCCGGCAGCGCGCGCGCCTATATTGAGGACGCGCGACAAAGAGGCTCCCATGGGTGAAATGCACGAAAATAGGGTGATTTTAGAAATCAGCGGCGAGGATCGCGAAAGCTTTCTGCAAGGGCTGGTCACGAATAATGTGGCGGGGTTGAGCACGCTTTCCTATGCGGCGCTGCTGACCCCGCAGGGCAAATATATCGCCGATTTCTTTCTCTGCCCGATGGGCGAAAGCATCCTCGTGGATGTGGATGCATCGCTCGCCCCCGCTCTGCAGCAGAAATTGAACATGTATAAGCTGCGGGCAAAAATCTCGATAAATCCCAGCACCAAATACGCGATCCGTGGAATTGACGCCCGCCCCGATGATGGCTTTCCCGACCCGAGGCATCCGGATCTGGGCTGGCGGGCCTATCGCGATGAGCCCGGTGATGCGCCGCAGATCGACTGGGATGCGATCCGGGTGGCCCATTGCATTCCCGAGAGTGGGATCGAGCTAACCCCCGACAGCTTTATTCTGGAAGCCGGATTCGAACAGCTGCACGGGGTCGACTTCAGGAAAGGCTGCTATGTCGGGCAGGAAGTCACCGCCCGGATGAAGCACAAGACCGAGCTGCGCAAAGGGCTGGTGCGTGTCGATATTACCGGCGAAGCCGCCCCGGGCACCCCGATCACCACCGAGGACGGCAAGGAGGCGGGCACGCTTTATACCAGCTCCGGCGATCAGGCCCTCGCCTATCTGCGCTTTGACCGCGCCACCGGGCCGATGACTGCGGGCAGCGCCAAAATCACATGGCCGGGCTGAGCACCGCCGCGCGATCTACCCGCTGTTCCCCGCCTTGGTGCATATCCGGCTGATCCGCGCGGGTTATCATGCGATGGCGGAGCAGTTTCTGGCCCGGGCCGGGATTTATGCCGCATTTTCGCAACAAATTTGCACGAAAAAGCCCCGGTCCAGCGGCCGGGGCTTTCACTTTTCTGCGATCACGCTCAGGCGCGTTCGCTGTATTCCATGGTCTCGGTATTCACCACGATGGCTTCGCCCTGCCCCACGAAAGGCGGCACAGAGATGCGAACGCCATTGTCCAGCAGCGCCGGTTTGAAGCTGTTGGCGGCGGTCTGACCTTTCACCACCGGCTCGGTCTCCTCGATCACGCAGGTCACTTTCTGCGGCACGGTCGCGTTCAGCGCTTCATGCTCATGGAACTCGACCACGATGGTCATGCCGTCCTGCAGGAAGGGGCGGCGATCGCCCAGCAGATCGGCAGAAAGTTCAACCTGATCATAGGTTTCGATGTCCATGAAAACCAACATCCCATCGGTTTCATAGAGAAATTGCATGTCTTTCTGCTCAAGACGCACGCGCTCAACCTTATCGGCAGAACGGAAGCGTTCGTTGAGTTTGGAGCCGTTGCGCAGGTTTTTCATCTCGACCTGAGCAAATGCGCCGCCCTTGCCGGGCTTCACATGGTCGACCTTCACAGCAGCCCAAAGGCCGCCATTATGTTCCAGCACGTTGCCGGGCCGGATTTCATTTCCGTTGATTTTGGGCATGTGGCTAAACCGTGACGATAGGTTGACGTAAATCTAGCCGCACCTATATCTTGCGGGCCTGCTGCTGGCAAGCAAACCAGATATCGTGGGTGGGGAGCGGCAAAACACAAGCCATGCAACAGACGCATGACAGCCATGCAGGTGAAGACGTATCGAATCGCCGCTAAAAAGCCATATTCACCCCTACGCCGATGAGCGCAAGAGCAATAAGAACAGGACACGGAATGTTTGATACTGTAGACGGGACTGCGTTCAATCACGAGCAAGGCAACCGCGCGCGCAAACTCTTTGCCGCAGTGGTTCTTGCCGCGCTTGATGACGCAATTGCCGACAATAAAAAATACGGCAACGGGCCGGAACAAATCGCCCGTTGGGCCCGCTCGCGCGATGGCCGGGAAGTACTGAGATGTGCCGGAATTGATCCGAATGAACGGGTTGTGAACGGGCTGATGGAATTCGTGGGCCAGGGAGTGCGCACCTCGGTGGCGCTGTCGCGGGAAGAAAGCGAACGCCGTCACGCTGCGGAAGCAGCCTAAGCCACAGACACGCGACATATTGTTGCGAATGGCGCGCCCTTATCGGGGCGCGCTTTTCTTTTCAGGCTCAACGCGGTATCGGCTCTGCCGGGAGGTGATCATGGCTCGTGCAATCATGATTCAGGGGGCTGGCTCGAATGTCGGCAAGTCGATGCTGGTGGCGGGGATTGCCCGGGCCGCTCTGAAGCGCGGCATTTCGGTTGCCCCGTTCAAACCGCAAAACATGTCGAACAATGCCGCCGTCACCGCCGATGGTGGCGAGATCGGGCGCGCACAGGCGCTGCAGGCGCGGGCCTGCGGGCGAGAGCCGATCACCGATATGAACCCGGTCCTACTGAAACCCGAAACCGATACCGGCGCGCAGGTGATCGTGCAGGGGCAACGCTTTGCCACCCTAAAGGCACGCGATTACGGCAAGGCCAAGGGCGAACTGCTGCCGAAAGTGCTGGAAAGTTTTCACCGGCTGGGCGCCAGCGCCGATCTGGTGCTGGTCGAAGGCGCGGGTAGCCCGGCCGAGATCAATCTGCGCGCGGGCGATATCGCCAATATGGGCTTTGCCGAAGCTGCCGATCTGCCGGTGGTGCTGGTTGGCGATATTGATCGTGGCGGCGTCATTGCGCAGATCGTTGGTACCAATGCGGTGCTGCCTGCCGGAGATCGCGACCGAATCCGCGCCTTTATCGTCAACAAGTTCCGCGGCGATGCCAGCCTGTTTGACGAAGGCATGGTCGAGATTGCCCGACGCACCGGATGGCGCGGCCTCGGAGTGCTGCCGTGGTTTGGCGATGCCTGGCGTCTGCCCGCCGAAGACGTGATGGATATTGCCAGCACCAGGGGCGGCAAGATCAAGGTGGCCGTACCCCGCCTGCCCCGCATCGCCAATTTCGACGATCTCGATCCGCTGGCTGCCGAACCCGAGGTTGAGATCGACATGATCGAGCCGGGCCGTCCCCTGCCCGGCGATGCGGCTCTGGTGCTAATCCCGGGCAGCAAATCCACCATCGCCGACCTCGCCGCCTTTCGCGCGCAGGGCTGGGATATTGATCTGGCCGCGCATGTCCGTCGTGGCGGGCATGTGCTCGGCATATGCGGTGGCTATCAGATGCTGGGGCGCGAAATTGCCGATCCGGAGGGGTTGGAGGGCACGCCCGGCAGCGTCGCGGGGCTAGGGCTGCTTGATGTCACCACCGTATTGGAACCAGCCAAGACACTGGCCCTGACCCAAGCCGCCGATATCGCCAGCGGCACGGTCGTCGAGGGCTATGAAATCCATCTGGGTCAGACCGAAGGCCCGGACCGCACCCGCGCCTGGCTCAGGATCGGTGACCGGCAGGAAGGGGCCGCCAGCGCCAATGGCCTTGTGTCAGGCACCTATCTGCATGGCTTGTTCAGCGCCGATGGGTTCCGCGCCAGCTGGTTGGCGCGCCTTGGGGCTGAAACCAGCGCTCTGGGCTATGAGGATAGCGTCGAGCGCACATTGGATCCCAAGCCCATTAGCACCTGCCCGGCACATCCGCATCCAGAAAAGAGCAAGCCCGTCCATGGATGGGCGCGCGTTTGACGGAAGCACCGTCGCGTCAGAACTCTGATCAATCGGGTTGGTAGAGCCCCGCTAAAGCAAGCAGATCACTCAACCCCTTGCAGCGACAGGGCGCGGGCGATTTCGCGGCGCACCATGCGGCGGACATTATGAGTAATGCGCTCGCCAATCTCGCCCTGCAATTCTTCCCGCAGCATCTGCGACACCATTTCGCGCAGCGTGTCTTCGTCGAGCACATCCTCGTCCGAGCCGGGATGGGATTGGAAATGCAGATGCCCGCTGCCCACGGAGGGGCCAACATCTTCCCAATCCGTCGCATCGTCAAACTCTTCACTGCCTTCGTCAGATAGCTCGGCTTCAGCCACATCGTCATCAGCCTCGGCAGCGTCCGACACCTGCACCGCATCCGCTGAGGCGCTCACCCAAGCTGCCTTTTCCCGGTCATGCGATTCCTTGGCCGCACTCACCGCCTCGCGGGCCTTGGCGAGGGCGTGCAACAAGGACCGATGCTCTTCGCCGGCGTCCGAAACCTCATCCACGGCACTATCCGGGGCGACTTCTGTATCTACCGCAGCTTCGCCCGCATCAGCCACTTCGCCTTCATCAGCCCGAACCCGCAAAATCAGCGGTTCCTGAGCCGTCTCCGGCGCGTCAACCTCAGCAACCAGTTGCGCGTCCACCTGCTCTGCCGGTGCCTCGGCTTCAGCGCCATCGGCCACAGCCCCTTCGGGCCACATGATCATTCGTTCGGGAATATCCGGGGTTTCGCTGCCATCGGGTTCGAAGTCCACGATGCATTCATCCACCGCCGCTTCCAGCTCAGCGATCCGAAGCTCCAGAGAATCAGGTTTATGGTTTTGATCCGGGGCCGCCGCACCGCTCTGCGTCATCTCGGCAGCCGCTTCCACATCCTGCTCCGCGTTCTCGCTCTCATCCGGTTTCGGCGCAGAATCATCACTGCGCATCTTGGGGCTCAGCGTGACGACATTGTGATCCGGTTTCGCCGCCGTTTCCTGATCCGCCTCATCAATACGAAAGGCTGGTGTTAGCACCAGTTTTGCAGGCAGATCCACATCCGGGCGCGGCTGAGCATTGGCGTTTTCCAACACCAAACGCCTGATCGAGGTCAGGACATCTTCAATCTCTGTCGCTGAAACGGGATCCGACATGCTGCAACCTCAATTCTTGTTTTCGGGCAGCATAGCCAGAACCGTACCCCCAGACAACGATTCACATGTGGTCTAGATCACGGAAGCGGATCACTGCTCCAGACGCCCCAGCGACTCAAGCAACAGGTCCAGCTTTTCCCCTTGCGGGCTGACATTGCGCACCGGCGCATTCTTCACCGCGTTGTAATAGGCATCGGGATCATAGGCGACGACACCAAGACCAAGGTGATCGGCGGTCAGCAGCCCCATCGCAGCCAACAGATTGTAAACCGCGAGATATTGTTGGGATTGCGCCGAGATCCGGCTGGTTTCCGCATTCAGAAGATCCTGTTCGAAATTCAGCACATCAAGCGTGGTGCGCGCGCCCAAAGACGCCTCTTCTCGTGCCCCGCGCAGGGCCACACGCCGCGCCCGGATTTGCTGATCGCTGGCGGTCAGGCTAGCCTGTGCTACGGCAAGCTGCGCCCAGGCGCTGGCAACCTGTTGCTCAACCCCAAGAACGGCCATGTTCAGCCCCGCCCGCGAGGCCTGCGCCTGCGCTTTGGCTTTGCGATACAGGGCCGACAGCTTGCCGCCCATATAGATCGGGCCGGAAATCGACACCCCCAGCTGACCGGACACACCGGCTGGCGTTGCCCCGCTCGCCGGTGCCGCAGAAAAGCTGGCGCTGGCACTGGCGGTGGGCAGCATCGAGCGATGCGCGATCTCAGCCGCCAGATCCGCCACCTTCACGGCGCGTTGAGACGCCAGAATATCGGGGTGATGGCTGCGAGCCAACGCTTTGGCCGCGCTCAGCGAATTCGCCGTCATCGGCAGACGCGGCGGCACTTGCAACCCGTTCGGATAGTGCCCGACCGCCGCCAGATATTCTTCGCGTGCGATCATCAACTGACCACGGGCAGAAGCCTCGGCGCTTTTCGCCCCGGCCAGCGCGGCCTCAGCCAGCGACACATCGGTCTGGGTGATCTCACCCACCTCAAAACGATCCTGCGCCGCCCGTTTGGATTCGGTCAGAACCCGCACATTATTGGCCTGCAGCATCGCGGTTTCATGTGCCGAACGTACATTCAAAAAGGCTGTCGCTGCGCGCAAAAGCACGCTTTGCTCGGCCCCGACCAGCGCATCGCGCGCCATCAGCACGTTTTCATTCGCCAGATCAATGCCCAACTGGCTACGGCCGAAATCAAACAGCGTCATGCTCGCGGCAAGCGTGGCGCTCGCCGAGGTCGAGGTGGTCGTAACACCACTGGCGCGGATCGCCGTCATCTGCGCGTTCAGTGCATAGTTTAGCGCCGGACGGGTCGCGGCCACAGCTACCGCAAGATCTTCATCCGTGGCGCGCAACAAGGCCCGCTGCTGATCGAGCAGACCAGAATTGCGATAGGCCGAGACCAGCGCATCTGAAAGACTTTCGGCAGAGGCTGCGAGGGGCGCCGTCGCCAGCGCGAAAGCCATAGCCACCATTCTCAGACGTTTCATCTGCATCCCTCCGCACATTTTTTCTCTGCCATTCAGGCATGAGCACTTGAATCCGGAACGCCCGCAAAGGCAAGCCTTCCTCAGAACACAAACTCAGCTTTCTTCTGAAAGCCCGGCAGCACCGGCGCGGCGGCGTTGAAGGCCAGACGCCAATCAATGCGATTGCCAATCCGATGGCCGATGCGCAGCGCGCCCATATCGCCTTGGGCAAAGATCACCGCGATCCGGCCACCATCTTTCAACTGATCCGTCAGCCGGGCCGGAACGTCCTGCACGGCGCCTTCCACGATGATCGCATCATAGGGGCCATGCCGTGCATCACCCTCGGTCAGCGCACCGGTCAGCACGGCGACATTATCTGCGCCCTGCTCAGACAGGTTCTTTTCGGCTTCCCCGGCCAGCGCTTCATCTTCTTCCAGCGCCACGACGAATTCGGCGAAATGCGCGATCACCGCCGCGCTATAGCCCAGCCCAGCGCCCAGCACGAGCACCGCGTCATCGCTGCGAATATCCAGAACTTCCAAGGTTTTCGCCAGCGTCCGCGGCTCAAACATCACCCGGTTTTCAGCCAGCTCAATCGGTGCCCCGGCATAGGCTGCGCCCCGCAGCGCATCCGGCACGAAATTCTCGCGCGGGATCGTCAGCATGGCTTCGATAATCGGGTATTTTGTCACATCAGAGGGGCGAATTTGGGTGTCTACCATCATCGTCCGCAGGGAATTGAAATCGCTCATTTCTGCTCCTGGCTGATTGCGCGCAGTGGTTCTTGCCGTATTTACATGTTTCTAAGTGCACCGCAACACCGCCCCGGTTCAATTCCGCGCTTTGCAGCATTGCTGCGACAGCATCGCCCCGCGCGCCCTGCCCCCAAATCCCCTTGCAGAACCCCGCCGCATCCGCTACATCGCCCAAACACCACGGGGCGAGTTGGCGGAGTGGTGACGCAGCGGATTGCAAATCCGTGTACACCGGTTCGATTCCGGTACTCGCCTCCACTTGATTTCAAGGACTTGGCAGATTTTGGCTGCGCTTGGACGTGCGTTCCAAGCGCTCAGCTTTTCTTTGAACCGCCCAAAACCCGCTGATCAGCATGATAATCGCGCCCAGTACAATCTGGGTGCGTGGGCCGCGTCCATTAATTGGCGATCCAATCATCGGGCGCAGATCTGCAACGCCTGCCACCTCCGCAGCAGGCACGATAGCCCCCAATGCTTTAACAATGCCCGGCTTCTCTAGGTCACAGGATGCCACCGACGCGCCCGCAACCGCAGGCCCATCGGTGAGTGAAACCCACTCTTACTCCGACAAAGCCGTGATCGTTATTTGCACCTCAACCGCCAGATCTACGAGGTCTACAATCCGTCCTGCCGCAATAAGACGGACAGCGATCTCGACACCTGCCCCGACTTCATCGCTCTTACTCAGGCAATATGACGCGAAATCCTCTCCAAAATGGAAACAATCCCCCTCCTCAGCCCAATATCTTCAAGGAATCGCGCCTGCGTTAACCCTTTCTGAACCAGAATTGCGCTAGCCATAAAGGGCACGGTTTATTCGGTGAGGGCAGCATGGTTGCGCGGGCCTATACGGTGGCCTTTGAAGGTGTCGAGGCACGGATTGTCGAAGTGCAATGCGCCCTGTCGCCCGGGTTGCCCAGTTTCGCCATTGTCGGCCTGCCCGATAAAGCGGTGAGCGAGGCGCGCGAACGGGTGCGCGCGGCCCTTGGGGCCATGGCCATCGCCCTGCCCTCGAAAAAAATCACCGTCAATCTCTCCCCCGCCGATCTGCCCAAGGAAGGCTCGCATTTCGATCTGCCCATCGCCCTGGCACTGCTGGCCGCAATCGGCGCGATCCCCGAGGAAGAGATTGAGCACACGATTTCGCTGGGCGAGCTGTCGCTGGACGGATCGCTGATCGCGGTCAATGGCGCCCTGCCCGCCGCCATGGCCGCAGCAGAAGAAGACCGCGCATTGGTGGTGCCCGAATCCTGCGGGGCCGAGGCTGCCTGGGTCGGCGCCACGCGGGTGCTCGCTGCCCCCAGCCTCGCCGCTGTGATCCGGCATTTCACCGGCCAGGCGGTGCTGGATCCGGCCGAGCCGGGCGAGGTGCAGGAGGATCCCGGTCAGCGCGATATGCGTGATGTGAAAGGACAAGAACGCGCCAAGCGGGCGCTGGAAATCGCCGCCGCCGGACGTCATCACCTGCTGATGATCGGCAGCCCCGGCTCGGGCAAATCCATGCTCGCGGCACGCCTGCCCTCGATCCTGCCACCGCTTTCCCCCACTGAGGCGCTGGAAACTTCGATGATCCATTCGCTGGCCGGGCTGATTTCGGCGGGCGGTCTGTCGCGCCGCCGGCCATTTCGCGAACCGCATCACACCGCCTCGATGGCGGCGATCATCGGCGGCGGGCGCGGCGCCAAACCCGGCGAGGTCTCGCTCGCCCATAACGGCGTGCTGTTTCTCGACGAACTGCCGGAATTTCCCCGCCCGGTGCTCGACACCCTACGTCAGCCGGTGGAAAGCGGCGAAGTGATGGTGGCGCGCGCCAATGCTCATGTGCATTATCCCTGCCGCTTCATGCTGGTCGCGGCTGCAAACCCTTGCAAATGCGGCCATCTTGTCGATGCCGCCCGCGCCTGCAGCCGCGCGCCGACCTGTGGCGAAGATTATCTGGGTCGCATTTCCGGCCCGCTGATCGACCGTTTCGATCTGCGGCTGGATGTGCCCCCCGTCGCCTTCACCGATCTCGACTTGCCGGAAGCCGGGGAAAGCTCAGCAGAGGTTACCACGCGGGTTGCCCGGGCACGCGATCTGCAGGCGGGGCGGTTTGCAGGATCTGCTGCCCGGGTAAATGCCGATGCCGAGGGTGCGTTGCTGGAAGAAATTGCCACACCCGACAGAGAAGGTCGCGAATTGCTGATCAAAGCCGCCGAACGGTTCGGGCTTTCAGCGCGGGGCTATCATCGGGTGCTTCGGGTCGCGCGCACCATTGCCGATCTGGAAGCGGCGGAAAGCGTACGTCAGCCGCATATCGCCGAGGCGCTCAGCTACCGCTTCAGCGGTGCCCTCGCCTACGCCTGATCGCCCGGGGAATTACCCTATTCGTAAGGTCCAAACCGTCCATTGATCCAGCGCCCGGCAGATTTCAACGCCTGACGCGCCTCGCGGATCCGGTTTTCAAACAGCACGAAAACATGCGGCGCGTCGTCCCAGATATCGAGCTTCACCCGCCCCCCGGCCTGTTCCAGCCGATCCGCCAGACGCATACTGTCATCAAACACGATCTCGCTACGTGACACTTGCAGATAGACCGGCGGCGGGTTGGGAAACGCGGCAAAAAGCGGCGAGGCACGTGGATCTTTCGGATCGGCCCCCTGCAGATAAAGCTCACCGATTTTGTCTGTTTTCATCGCTGGCAGCGACGCATCCTCGCGGGCATTTTCGGTGACGGATGCACCCGAAAAGGTAAGATCGGTCAGTGGCGAGAAGGAAAACAGCCCTGCGGGCCGAACGCCCTCCGCCAGCAATCGCGCTAGCAAAACCAGTGCGATATTGCCGCCGGAGCTATCGCCCCCCAGCATAATATCGCCGGGCGCATATCCGCGCGCGATCAATGCCTGAAACGCCGCCCAGGCTTCGTCATGCACCTGCGGAAAGGCCACTTCCGGCGCCAGGCTGATGAAAGGCAGGATCACTTCGCTGCGGGTCATCCGCGACAGGCGCGCCAGCATCGCCGAATGGGTATTCGGGCTGCCCGCAATAAAGGCTCCGCCATGAAAATAAAGGATGATCTTGCGGCTGCGCAATGGCCGCTCAGCCGGGCGACAGCGCACACGCAGCGCCGCAAGCTCTGGCGCAAGCCTGGTGTCAGTGATGCTGGTCAGCGGCGGGGCGTGAAATACGCGTCGCGCCGATTTTTCAAAACGCCCGCGCAAATCCTGCGCATTCGGGGCGCTCAGCATCGCCGGTTTCACGATCCAGCGATTGGCCGCAATCAGCAGCCGGTAGGGCAGACTGCCCGCGTCCCCATCGGGTTTCGCAGCACCGCCCTCCGACCTCATCCGCGCCGCGCCTCAATCGCTTCCCAGATCTTCGCCGCGATATTGGTTCCGTCAAACCGCTCCAGTTCCTGAATACCGGTGGGCGAGGTCACATTGATCTCGGTCAGCCAATCGCCAATCACGTCGATACCGACGAAAATCTGACCCTTTTCGCGCAGAAGCGGACCAATGGCCGCGCAGATTTCAAGATCGCGATCAGTCAGGCCGACTTTTTCGGCCCGCCCGCCGACATGCATATTCGAACGCGTCTCGCCCGGTTGAGGCACCCGGTTGATCGCACCGACCGGTTCGCCATCCACCAGAATGATCCGCTTGTCGCCCTTGGAAACGGCGGGCAAGAATTTCTGCGCGATCAGCGGCTCGCGGTTCATGCCTGTAAACAGCTCATGCAGGCTGGCAAGATTGCGATCATTCGGATCGAGCCGGAACACCCCGGCGCCGCCATTGCCATAGAGCGGCTTCATGATGATGTCACCGTGATGATCCTTGAATTCGCGCAGGGTCGCCAGATCGCGGGCGATCATCGTCGGCGGGGTTAGATCGGGAAATTGCAGAACCAGCAGCTTCTCCGGATAGTTGCGCACCCAGAACGGATCGTTCACCACCAGCGTGCCGGGATGGATCATGTCGAGCAGATGAGTGGTGGTGATATAGCCCATATCAAAGGGCGGATCCTGCCTCAGCCAGACCACATCCCACTCCGCAAGATCGATATCCTGCTCTTCGCCAAGGCTGAAATGATCGCCATATTCGCGCCGAACGGTCAGCGGCCAACCGCGCGCCATGATCCGGCCTTCGCGATATGACAGCCGGTCGGGCGTATAGAAAAACAGCTCATGCCCGCGCGCCTGCGCTTCTTCGGCGATCCGAAAGGTGGAATCGGCGTCGATATTGACTGAGGCGATGGGATCCATCTGAAAGGCGATTTTCAGGCTCATGCACAACTCCCGGGACATTTTCTCCTATGTGGCCCGGGCAGGCGCAAAGAGCAATGGTCTGGCGCTGTCAGGCCCAGCAGTTTTCGCGGATCTCGATCTGGCCAGCAGCATCGACCAGCGCCAGATCAAAGCGCAGATCAGTCAGCTGCCCGTTGGGCGTACCCGCCAGAAATTCTGCAGCGGTGTTATAAATCCGAGCCAATTGCGCGCGAGACAGGCGCGCAGCAGCCCTTGCAAAATCACGGGCCTTCTTCACTTCGACGATAATCAACCCGTCACCATCCTGCAGCACCAGATCCAGCTCGCCCCGCGATCCGCGCCAACGCCATGCTGCCAGATCATGGCCCCGACGCGCATAATCCGCTGCCACAGCTTCTTCCGCTGAATAGCCAGAGAGATAGGCATTTCGCCCGCGCATTTCACGCTCTGCCGTCACTGCCATACCCATCATGCTCTCCTTCACTCAACTCGACCAACCAACACCAGGCAACCGATACGGGCCATCACAGCCCCGCTGCCTAATCGCCCTTCTCCATCTCCAGCGCCGCCTGATAGACCTTGCGCCGGGGCAGGCCATAAGCCTCCGCCA
>JARRIY010000107.1:0-15597 GCA_037379985.1 Maritimibacter sp. | reverse complement strand
GCCTTTGCCCTGATCGCCACGGCAGGGCTGAAAACCATGGCGGTGTTCACCTATCATCGCAGCCGCAAACAGGAAGTTGCCCCCGCCGTGCCGCCGCTCCGGCCACCAGACAAACCGCCGCGTTTTCTGCGCCTGCCCACCGTCACCCTGCTGGTGCCGCTGTTTCGCGAAAGCGAAATCGCCGGGCGGCTGATAAACCGGCTCAGCGTTTTGGACTATCCGCGCGAGCTTTTGGATATCTGCCTGATCGTTGAAGAAGATGACGCAATCACCCAACGGGCGCTTGACCGGGCCGAGTTGCCGCTGTGGATGCGCCGGATCGTGGTGCCTTGCGGCGCGGTGCGCACCAAACCCCGGGCGATGAATTTCGCGCTGGATTTCGCCCGCGGCTCGATCATCGGAGTCTATGATGCCGAAGATGCCCCGGCGCCGGATCAGATCCACAAGGTGGTGCGCCGCTTTGCCGAACGCGGGCCGTCGGTGGCCTGCCTGCAAGGGGTGCTGGATTTCTACAACAGCCACCGCAACTGGCTCGCCCGCGCCTTTACCATCGAATATGCCACCTGGTTTCGCATCGTGCTGCCGGGGTTGGAACGCATGGGGCTGGCCGTACCTTTGGGCGGCACCACGCTGTTTTTCCGCCGCTCGGCGCTGGAAGAGCTGGGCGGATGGGATGCGCATAATGTCACGGAAGACGCCGATCTGGGCGTGCGACTGGCGAGGTTTGGCTACCGGACCGAGCTGATCGACACGATCACGCGGGAAGAGGCGAATTGCGCGCCCCTGCCCTGGATCCGCCAACGGTCGCGCTGGATCAAGGGCTATGCGATGACCTGGGCCGTGCACATGCGCCAGCCGCGGCAATTGCTGCGCGATCTGGGCCTGCGCAAATTCATCGGGGTGCAGCTGCTGTTTCTGGGCAGTTTCAGCCAGTTCCTGCTGGCCCCGCTGCTGTGGAGTTTCTGGAGCTTCGCGCTCGGCCTGCCGCATCCGTTTTCGGTGATGCTGCCCGGCTGGGCGGTCTGGGCGCTGTTCATCCTGTTCGCCCTGACCGAGCTGATGACCATCGCGGTTGGCATCGTCGCGGTGTGGCGGCCAGAGCACCGTTTTCTGGTGAAATGGGTGCCCAGCCTGCATCTGTACTGGCCGCTTGCCAGCATCGCCGCGCTGAAAGCCAGTTTCGAGATCCTCACCCGGCCCTATTACTGGGACAAGACCGCCCATGGCCATCTGCATCGCGAGGCCGATCTGCACCGGGTCCCGGGCTGGAGCTGGAAACCGCGCAGGAATAGCGCGGCGAAACGGCAGCTATAGCGGCTGAGCTCGCCTCAGAGATCCGCCCCGGCCTCCAGCCGCAGGCGGGTTTCAAAGGCGCGGGAGATATGGGCGTGCAAGGCCGCATCGGCCGCATCGCCATCGCGCGCCTCGATGGCGGACACGATGGCATCATGTTCCGAGATCGCTTTCTCGGGCCGGCCCTCAACGGCCAGCGATGTATCGGCCAAAAGCGCCATGGTGCGGTGCACAAGATCGAGCTGCTGCACCAGATAGCGGTTATGCGAGGCGCGGTGGATCTGGGCGTGAAAGCGGCGATTAGCCCGGGCCAGCGCCGCCGGGTCATCCTGACGCGTACGGTCTTCCTCGACCATTTCGCGCAGCACCTGCACCTCTTCCGGCGCCGCATGTTGCGCTGCCAGCCGGGCCGCCAGCCCTTCCAGCTCGGCCCGCACCGCGTAAAGCTCGGCCAGTTGGTTGTGGTCCAACGAGGCGACGATCAGCGACCGCCCATCACGTGTCAGAAGCCGCTGGGTTTCCAGCCGTTGCAGGGCTTCGCGGATCGGTGTGCGTGACACGCCAAAGCGCTCCGCCAGATCGCTTTCCACCATCCTGTCGCCAGGCCGATACAGCCCCGCATCAATGGCATCCAGGATCAGCCCATAGGCATCTTTCTGGCTCGTTTTCGGTTCGTTCATGCAGACCTCTCAGCGTATCACCCGACTATGCACGCCCAGCCCCGGCATGCAAGCACCTGCTCCGGCGTGGTTTTCCCGATTGCGCTTAGGCGCCACGCGGCCTACCGTCACGCCATGATTTCTGCGCGACTTGCCCATGTGACCACCTGGGTCTTTGACCTCGACAACACGCTTTACCCGCCCTCGGCCCGGCTCTTCGATCAGATCGAAGTCAAGATGACCGACTGGGTGATGCGCGCCCTTGGCGTCGATCATGCCGAGGCCGACCGGCTGCGCGATCTGTATTGGGAAAGCTACGGCACCACGCTGGCCGGGCTGATGGCCGAACATGATGTCGAGCCGGGCCCCTATCTGGCCGAGGTGCACGATATTTCTTTTGCCCCGCTTTCCCCCGATCCCGGGCTGGCGACGCAGATCGGCGCGCTGCCCGGGCGGCGGATCATCTATACCAACGGCACCACCTCATATGCGGAAAAGGTGATCGACGCGCGCGGGCTATCCGGGCTGTTTGATGCGATCTATGGGGTCGAAGAAGCCGCCTATCACGCCAAACCCGCCCGCGTTGCCTTTGAAACCATCATCACCCGCGACGGGTTCGACCCTGCAAGCGCGGTGATGTTTGAAGACGATCCGCGCAATCTGGCCGTGCCGCATGAGCTGGGGATGCGCACCGTGCATGTAGCCGCCGCCCCCGCACCTGCCCCGCATATCGATTTTCACACTGATGATCTGGCCGGTTTCCTCGCGGCACTCGGTCGCAGCCCAGCCCCCTAGCGCAATCGCAGAACGCCTCCTATTGTTACATCATAGATGTTTCTTTTAACGAGGAGGTTCTCATGGCTCAAACTTCTGAACGTGGAACCGGTGCTGTCTACGGTATTGTTTTGCTTCTGGTTGTTGCCGTTGTCGTCGCTCTGGTCCTGGGCGGCGCTGCCGGACTGACCATGGTTATGCTCGCGCTCACCCCGGTTGTTTTGATTTTTGCGGTCGTAGCGAGTTCCGGCAGCTAGCCGGCGTTTTCACGTCCCTCCACCGCCCAAGTCGGTGGCATGCAGAGGCCAATCACGAGTGAAAGGCAACTTTTGCTTGTGGGGGTGATTGGCCTCTGCATTTACATCTCCCGCCTGATATCCGTGCCGGTCCCTGTCGCGGACGGACCAGCAATATGAGCCGCGTCCCTGTGCGGCTGTATTGGTGAGCGCAGGAGCATAGCCCCCTCGCCCGCCCCTTCCCGCGAAACCAATTGGCTATGGATTTGCGCAGAGCTGTCTGCGCGCCTCAGGCCCTATCCCCTCACAGTTTCGTGTCCGGGTGTGGCGGATTGCCACATTCATTAAATGTCGCACCCCCTCCAGAAGCAGCGCAGCAATCTGGAGAACGCGCAAATGGAAATGAGCAAAACCCCTGCGGTGGATCACGCCACCGCCATCGACGCTGCGACCTCGACCAAAGGCGACGTGGCATTCTTTCTTCTGGCTCTGGCGCTGGTCGCCGCCCTCGGCGTCGGCTTTGCCGTTGCGGGCATCGGCGGGCTGACCACGGTGATGATCGCGCTGGTGCCGGTGGTGCTTCTGCTGCTGGTCACCATCGCACAAGGCAAATAAGCCTGAGGCTGTAGCCCGGGCAAATGCCCTGCAAATACCAGCTCCCGTCATGCCTGCATGGCGGGAGTTTTTTATGTTTCGACCAGTCCGCGCCCTGACCACCGCCCCCGTCAGCGACAGGCCGCGTTAACCATAATTTCCAAATCGCGCACCAGTCCGCTGCTTTGGCTGCGATTGGTCAATCTTGGTTAACAAAGTCTTAACAACTCTCCCAAACCGTCCAATTTTCATCACAAATCCCCCGCATCCCGGTTGGTAATTAAGGGGAACAGATATGAGTGATAGCATTTTGGAGATATTCGCGATCCCGGATTTCAACGATCCGACGGGTGCGCTGACCGAGACCCTGACCGGGCAACACTGGCTTTGGCTGGATCCGAAGTCAGCCACGCTGGAGCTGACCAGCCCCCAGCCGCAGCAGGTTGCGATCGGATATGCCGAAATGATCCTCGGTGCCGAGCAATTTGGCAGCTATCTTTGCACGCCGCTCACGCTTGATGGCGAGCGCTTCCCGGCTGGCAGTGAAATTGAAGACGCCTATGAGGCGCAATTCGTAAGTGAGACCGGCACCCTTTACAGCCTCACCGCTCTGACCATCGGCGGGCGCATTATCGGCGTCTGCTTTGCCGGTCAGCCCCCGGAAGCGGGCAGCACCCTGACCTATTGCGGCCCAACCCAAAGCCAGCGACATGCAAGCGCCATGCCCAGCATCCCGTCTGGCAGCTTGATTGATACGCCTGATGGCCCCCGCCCGGCCGCCAGCCTCAAGGTAGGCGATCTGGTCGACACGCTGGAACACGGGCCGCAACCGCTGCGCTGGGTGGGCAGTAGCCGCCACGAATTCATTATTGGGAAAAGCACCGAAGATCAGCCGGTGATCATTGGGCGCGATGCGTTCGGCCCCGGCCTGCCCAGCCGCAAAATCGCCCTTGCGCCGCATCAGGCCGTGCTTGCCCCGGGCTCCGAGCTCGCCCATGTCCCGGCCCGGCGCGATGGCTATGTCAGCGCCGAAGAATTGCTGAGCCACGACAATATCTGGCGCAAACGCCGCTGCCGGGAAATCGGCTATACCCATCTGCTGCTGGATCAGCCCGCGACCCTGACGAGTCAGGGCCTGTTGATCGAATGCGCCGCGCCCGAGCCGCAGGCCCTGAGCGCCCTCCAGCGCGCCGGGATGATCGCGGAGAGACACATCGAACACCCGCAGGAGCAGGCCGCAGAGGCCGCATAGTTTCGGGTTGCCCTGGGGGCGCTCTGTGTGGGGCAGAGCGGGGGCGGGGTGAGGTCAAATCATCGGAATCAGAGTGGGCCAGGGAGGCGCTCTTCCGACAGAAGCACATTGGCCTCAACCTCGCCCGCCCCGGGCAGGGTCATGATCCGGCGGCGCAGGATGCGTTCGAAATCCGCCAGATCTCGGGCCACGATCCGCAGCCGGTAATCATAGAGCCCCAACACGTGCTGCACGTTCTGCACCTCGGGGATCGCCCGCACGGCACGTTCGAAATCATCAAGGCTGACGCGGCCTTTGGTGGCCAGTTTGATGCCCAGAAACACCGTCACGCCAAAGCCCAGCGCCTCAAGGTCAAGATCCACCCGGCGCGCGCCAAACACACCCGCCTCGCGCAAGCGTTTCACCCGGCGCCATGTGGCGGGCTGGCTCAGCCCCAGATCGCGGCCCAAGGCCCCTGCCGATTGGGTGGCATCCGTGCTCAGCGCCCGGATCAGGGCGCGGTCGGTCTCGTCCAGCTCGATCATAGCGGCACCGATTGCGTGTCTTTGATCGTCGCCACCTGCATCAGCGCCTCGATATCGGCCATATGCGGCAGGGTTAGGATCTTTTCGCGGTAAACCCGCTGATAATCCGGCATATCGCGCGCGATCACCAAAAGCCGCGCATCGACCCGGCCCAGAAAGGTGCCGATGGAAATCACCTCGGGCACCTCACGGGCGGCAGCGATAAACTCGTCAAAAGCGCGCGGCTCGGTCTTGTCGAGCGTGATCCGCAGTGACACCTCCACCGCATAGCCCAGCGCGTGCCAGTTCACCTCGTCGCGGATCGCCTGCACGATGCCCGCCGCCTTCATCGCATTCAGCCGCCGAGCAAATGTGGCGGGCGTCACCCCTGCCCGTTCGGCCAGCTCGCCCGCTGGCGCGTCGGGATCGGCCTGCAATTGGCGCAGGATGCGGCGGTCGCTATCGTCGATCTGCATGATTTTCTCATCATATCATTTTTTCACGAATGATATCTTTCACATTCATGCGGTTTGGTCAAATTTTGAAAACCTGTCACACCGAAACAGGATCATATTGCCCGCAGTCTTACCGGGGGCCCGCCCCCATGCAGAAAGGAACGCCCGATGCGCGTCTATTATGATCGCGATTGCGATGTGAACATCATCAAAGAGAAAAAAGTCGCCATTCTCGGCTACGGCTCGCAAGGCCACGCCCACGCGCTGAACCTGCGCGATTCCGGCGCGAAAAACGTTGTTGTCGCCCTGCGCGAAGGCTCCGCCTCGGCCAAGAAAGCCGAAGCCGAAGGGCTGCAAGTGATGGGCATCGCCGAAGCCGCTGCCTGGTGCGACGTGATCATGTTCACCATGCCCGACGAACTGCAGGCCGAAACCTACAAAAAATACGTGCATGACAACCTGAAAGAAGGCGCCGCGATTGCTTTCGCCCACGGTCTGAACGTGCATTTCGGCCTGATCGAGCCGAAAGCCGGCGTTGACGTGATCATGATGGCGCCGAAAGGCCCGGGTCACACCGTGCGCGGCGAATACACCAAAGGCGGCGGCGTGCCCTGCCTTGTGGCCGTCGACACCGACGCCACCGGCAAAGCGCTGGAAATCGGCCTGAGCTACTGCTCGGCCATCGGTGGCGGCCGCTCGGGCATCATCGAAACCAACTTCCGCGAAGAATGCGAAACCGACCTGTTCGGCGAACAAGCTGTGCTCTGCGGCGGTCTGGTCGAGCTGATCCGTTGCGGCTTCGAAACCCTGGTCGAAGGCGGCTACGCCCCCGAGATGGCCTATTTCGAAACCCTGCACGAAGTGAAGCTGATCGTTGACCTGATCTATGAAGGCGGCATCGCCAACATGGATTACTCGATCTCCAACACCGCCGAATACGGCCAATACGTCACCGGCCCGCGCATCCTGCCCTACGAGCAGACCAAGAAAGCGATGAAAGAGGTTCTCTCCGACATCCAGTCCGGCAAATTCGTGCGTGACTTCATGCTCGAAAACGCCGTGGGTCAGCCGACCATCAAAGCCTCGCGTCGTGCCAATGACGAGCACCTCATCGAGGAAACCGGCGCGAAACTGCGCGGCATGATGCCGTGGATTTCGGCTGGCAAAATGGTCGACAAATCGAAAAACTGATTTCGGATCAGTCTTTTGGAAGGGCGTCCCTCGGGGCGCCCTTTTTCATGCCTGCCCGCTGCAATTGCCAGCCCACCCCCGCCCGCGCTAGGCTGGGCAGGGCTGACGAGAGGAGGTGCGGATGGATCAGGGAACTGGGGATGGCGTGACCGGCGGCTGCCTCTGCGGCAAGGTACGTTTTGTCGCCACGGGGAAACCCTACCGCGTCGGGCTCTGCCATTGCAGCGATTGCCGCAAGCATCACGGGGCGCTGTTTTACGCCGCCGCGGTCTTTCCCGAAACCGCGGTGCGGATCGAGGGCGAGACCAACAGCTATAACGGCCGACATTTCTGCCCGACCTGCGGCTCGTCGATCTTTGCCCGCAGCGACGACGAGGTAGAGCTGCATCTTGGTGCGCTGGACGATCCCGAGGCGTTCAAACCCAGCTACGAAAACTGGACCATCCGCCGGGTATCCTGGCTACCGCCCTTCCCGCTGGCCCATAGCTATGCGCGCAACCGCGAGCACGAGGGGCGGCGCGAAGACTAGCCGAAAGCGCCCCCCGGCCCTCCCCTTGGCATGGCACGGCTTTCATGTTCCCCTCGCAGAAAAGGAGCGCCCATGCCCAAGATCAGCAAAGCCACGGTCGAGACCACCCATCAAGATGGCGCGGGCGATCCCTGCGGCCCCTACAGCTCGCATGCCTTCAGTGATAGCGGTGGGCTCACGCAGTTCGGCGTGTTTGAAGAGATCCTGCCGCCGGGTTCACGCTCATCGCTCAAGCACTGGCATGATAGCGAAGACGAAATGGTCTATATGCTTGATGGCGTGGCCTATGTGACTGAGGGCGATGCGGGCTATGATCTGCATCCCGGCGAAGCCGCGACCTTCAAGGCTGGTGTTCCCGCCGGGCATTGCCTTGAAAACCGCACGGATAGCCCGATCCGCTATCTGGTGATCGGAACGCGGTCAAATAGCGGGTCTGCCACCTATCCCGATCACGACCGTCATCTGAGCTTCACCCGCGCACCCGGCTCGCGCAAGGGACGGCAGTCCGGCAGATACGCCGTACAAACTGGAGGAATAGGCCGCCGCCGGGCCGCCTTTACCACAACGATGGGGCATTTCCCGCGCTGGCAAACTCAGCGTCACAACCTGACTGCACTCACCACGCAGCCATGCCGCCTGCCCTGCAAGCGCCCGTCTTTGGTCGATAAATACCTTGGGGAGTTTGAGGGGCAACGCCCCTCATCCCAATATGAAAGCGCTAAACCGCGGCCTCGACCGCGCCAACGATGCCGTTGACCACCTCGGTCATCAGCGCCTCGTCTTCGCATTCGGCCATCACCCGGATCAGCGGCTCGGTGCCGGATTTACGGATCAAAAGCCGCCCGGTTCCGTTCAGGCGGGTCTCACTCTCCGCTATCACTTTTCGAACATTTTCGTCTTCCAATGGCAGAGAACCACTAGAGAACCGCACATTTTTCAACATTTGCGGGATTGTCTCAAACACCCGCGCCAGCTCCGAGGCCGTCTTGCCCGAGCGCACCATTTCCGCGAGGAATTGCAGCCCGCCCAGCAACCCGTCGCCGGTGGTGGCATAGTCGGTCATCACGATATGGCCAGATTGTTCGCCGCCCAGATTGTAGCCGCCCGCGCGCATCGCTTCGACCACATAGCGGTCGCCCACCGGGGCGCGCAACAGGGTCAGGCCATTGCCCGTCAAAAACCGCTCCAGCCCAAGATTTGACATTACCGAGGCTACCAGCGTGCCATGGTTCAGCCGCCCGGCCTCCGCCCAGTGGCTGGCAAACAGCGCCATGATCTGATCGCCATCGGCAATCTGGCCCTTTTCGTCGATCAGGATCACCCGGTCGGCATCGCCATCAAGGCAGATCCCCAGATCGGCGCCGGTTTTCAACACCATTGCAGAAGCCGCCTCAGGATCGGTCGAGCCAACGCCTTCGTTGATATTGCGCCCGTTCGGCTCCACCCCCATCGGGATCACATCCGCGCCCAGCTCCCAGAGCGCTTCCGGCGCGGCCTTGTAGGCGGCGCCATTGGCGCAATCGATCACCACTTTCAGCCCGTCGAGCCGATGCCCGGCCGGGAAGGTGGTCTTGATAAACTCCACATAGCGCTGACGGCCCTCGTCGACCCGCCGTGCCCGCCCGATATTTTCAGGCTTGGCAAGCTGGATATCGCCATCCATCAGGGCTTCGATTTCCATCTCGCCCTCATCCGAGAGCTTAAACCCGTCGGGGCCGAACAGCTTGATACCGTTGTCGTGAAACGGGTTATGCGAGGCGGAAATCATGATCCCCAGATCGGCGCGCATGGAATGGGTCAGATGGCCAACGGCGGGGGTCGGCACCGGCCCGAGCAGCAGCACATTCATGCCGGTCGAGGTCAGCCCGGCGGTCAACGCGTTTTCAATCATATAGCCCGACAGGCGCGTATCCTTGCCGATCACCACGCGGTGATTGTTGCGCCCGTCCCGGCGAAAATAGCGGCCTGCCGCAGCCCCCAGTTTCAGCGCGATCTCTGCCGTCATCGGGGTGGAATTGGCCAGGCCACGCACCCCATCGGTACCAAAATACTTACGCGTCATTCACCGCGCCCCCTCACTATTCAGTGCCATAAACATGCGCAGCGCCTGCGCCGTTTCATATGTATCGTGGACGCGCAAAATTTGCACGCCCTGCGCAGCGCCATGCAGAGCCACGGCCACCGAGCCAGCCATGCGGTCCTGCGCCGCCTCTGCCCCGCCAATCGCGCCGATGAAGCGCTTGCGCGAGGCCCCCAGCAGCACCGGCAGGCCCAGATCATGAAAGGCCGACAGGTTCTGCAGCAGCGCAATATTATGCGCCTGGGTCTTGCCAAAACCAATCCCGGGATCGGTAATGATGCGCTCGCGCTTCACCCCTTGCGCAACGGCGTATTCAATCCGGTCGGTCAGAAAATCCAGCACCTCGCCCAGCACATCGTCATATTGCGGATCATCCTGCATCGTCTCGGGCGTGCCCTTGTGATGCATCAGGCAAACCGGCACATCGCGGGCAGCACAAAGCGCGGCAAGCTCAGGATCAAAACTGAACGCCGCCACGTCATTGACGATATCCGCCCCTGCATCGAGCGCGGCTTCGGCCACGGCGGCCTTGCGGGTATCGATGGAAATCGGCGTGGTGATCCCGGCATCGCGGATCGCGCGGATCACCGGAGCGGTGCGGCGAATTTCTTCCTCAACCGAAACCTCTTCGGCTCCCGGCCGGGTGCTTTCGCCGCCAATATCAAGGATATCGGCATCCGCCACCATCGCCCGCGCATGCTCCAGCGCCGTGGTCACATTGGTGAAGCTGCCCCCATCGGAGAAGCTGTCGGGCGTGACGTTGAGAATACCCATGATCCGGGGCCGGTCGAGCGTGAGCCCGCAGAGATCAGGCCGCGCAGCGCTCAGCCGCGCCAGGCTGCGGTCGGACAATGCTGCGGCCATCGTGGTTTCACATTCACCCGGGCCGGTTTGCACATGGACCTGATCAAACCAGACCGCCTTGGCGCCCGCCAGCGGCTGCGGATGGTCGAGATCCGGAGCTGAAGAGGCCCCGCGCGGGATCGGGCGATAATACCAGCTCATAGCACCTCGCCAATTTGCAGGCTCCGGGTGGGCAGATCGGTTTGCGGCGGCTCTGCACCGACGACGACCAGCTCGCTCGCCTCTTCCAGCCCGGCGAACCAGGCGGTCAGCGCCAGCGGCTCGCGCGGACCAACCGTGGGGCCATCCACCGCGTCGAGCACGATCTTCGACGGGGCCCAGACCGAGATCTGGTCATGCTTCATCGCCCAGTCGAGCTCTGTCCGGGTCGCCACCACCACGCAGCGATCATCGCGCGAAGCCAGCATCCAGGCGTTTTGTTCAATCGCCAAAAGGTCAATCCGGCGCTGGGTCATGGCGTGGCCGGTTTGCGGCGCAGGCAGATCCCCTGCCCCAACGCACAGGATCGTCGGGCGTTCGCGTTTTTCCAGCGTATCGAGCAGCGCGGTCAGACTGGCATCGGCAATCGCCGCATTTGACAGGAACACCACGCGCGGATGCGGAATTTCGCTTTCCTCTTCCGCCACCGGCGCGGCCTGATCGCGTTTGCGCACGATCTCGACCCCCAGCGCGCCGGGGCCGCGATCCAGCTTTTCGATCCGCACAAACACGCGCTCGGCCTGCGGGGCGTAAAGAATGCGGTCGGCAATCCGCTCGGCCAGCGTTTCCAACAGGTTCAGCCGTTCTTCGGCCAGCTCATAGGCGATGGCTTCGGTGATCGTGTCATATGACAGGATCTTGTCCACATCGTCTTCCAGCGGCGCTTCGGGGGGCGTCACCTCAACCACGACATTGAAATTCAGCCGTTGCGTGACCCCACGCTCGCTTTGAAACGCTCCGATATCGACCTCAATCACATGATCGCGCAGCGAAATCCGGTCGGGCGGAGTGTCGGGCTGATCAGCGGCTTCAGCCCGCGCCAGCGGGTGATCGAAGGCGATGCGGATATCGGATGTCATTCAAGTCTCCTTCCGGCGCGAAGATGCGCGAAACCGGGGGTATTGGCCAGCCAGCCGGACAATAGGTCGCAAGTCTTCGCCTGCGTGACCGACACCGACAATTTGCGCCCGGTTAGCGTCTGCGCGCCCAAGCCGCAAGCAGATCATCCCCAAGCGGTAAACGCTGTGCCATTTCAGCGATAGAAATGGTTCAGCCCCCGTGGCGCCCCATCCAGCATCGCCCGGGCGACATTGCCCACTCGGGTATATGCCCCCTGATTGCCGATGTTCTCCAACTTGCCATCGCAATCGAAACTGAACTGGCAGGAATTGCGCGCGCCGGTGCCCTGATGCACCACGCCGCAGACACTATTGGGATAACGCGGGCTATCGACCCGGTTCAGGATCACCTCGGCCACCGCAAACAGCCCCTGCGCACTTTCGCCGCGGGCTTCGAAATACAGTGCCTCGGTCAGACATTGCCATTCATCGCCACCGCTGGCTTTTGGTTGCGAGGCCAGCCAATCATCGGTTTGCAGAAGCGGCGGGGCGGTTTCGGCGCTGGGTTTGGGTGTGGAAAGACTGGCAAGCCGGGTCGGCGCAACGCCGGAAAATCCCGCATGTTCACGCCCCAGAAGCTGGGTAAGAAGGCCTTCCACGGCCCCACCGGAAGCCCCGGCAAAGGCCCCCGTGACCATGAACCCCATCCCCACGACCGCAGGCAGAATTCGACGCAGCATCCCGTTATCCCTCGCAGCGCAACATTGGCGCCCTTTTTTGATTTTCAGCTTTCTAAAGGGAAACAGTCAAAAGGTCTATATTTTCGTGCATCCAGCGCTGGACGGGCCAGTCTTGGCTCAGGGGAGCGCCCGCAGCCCTGCCCCGTCAATACATCCGAGGCGGACGTTCGGCCCCGCGTTCGGCAATGGCGAAATGCGCGGCGGCCAGTCGTGCCACCGGCACCCGGAAGGGCGAGCAAGACACATAGCTGAACCCGGCCGCCCGGCAAAAGGCAATGCTTTCCGGGTTGCCGCCATGTTCGCCGCAGATCGACAGCGAAATTTCCGGGTTCACCTGCCGCGCCCGCTCTGCCCCGATGGTCAGAAGCTCGCCCACACCTTCGGCATCGAGCACATGAAACGGATCTTCGGCATAAACGCCCTGACTGACATATTCGCCCATGAACCGCCCGGCATCGTCGCGCGACAGCCCATAGGTCATCTGCGTCAGGTCATTGGTGCCAAAGCTCAGAAATCCTGCATGGGCAGCGATCTCGCCCGCTTTCAGCACCGCGCGCGGGGTTTCGACCATCACGCCGAGGCGATAATCGAAGTCGACGCCCTGTTCGATGCGCACGGCAGCGGCCACCGCATCAATCCGGGCCATCACGATCTCGACCTCACGCCGGGCCGAGACCAGCGGGATCATAATCTCCGGCACCACCGGCGCGCCGGAGCGCGACACTTCGACCACGGCTTCGAAAATCGCCCGCGCCTGCATGTCATAGATCTCGGGCACGGTCAGGCCCAGCCTTACACCGCGCATCCCCAGCATCGGGTTGAACTCGCTCAGCGCTTCGGCGCGGCGCACCACATCCGACACCGGCAAACCCTGCGCTTCGGCCAATTCACGCAGCCCTTCACGGCTTTGCGGCAAAAACTCGTGTAGCGGCAGGTCGAACAGCCGTATGGTCACGGGTTGATTGCGCATGATCCCGAAAAGTTCAATGAAATCGGTGCGCTGCATCGGCAGGATGCGTTCCAGCGCCGCCCGCCTGTCATCCGCCGTATCGGCAAAGATCATCTCGCGCATCGCCAGCAGCCGGGATTCTGCGAAAAACATATGCTCGGTCCGGCACAGGCCCACGCCTTCAGCCTCAAACATCCGCGCCTGCCGCGCATCCTCGGGCGTATCGGCATTGGCCCGAACACCAATATCGCGCGCCGCATCGGCCCAAGCCAGAAGCGTGCGGAAACTGTCATCCAGCGCAGGCTTCAGCATCGCAGCCGCCCCTGCCAGCGCATTGCCACGCGTGCCATCGACGGTGATCACATCGCCTTCGTGAAACACCCGGCCATCAGCGGCGGTCAGGGTGCGCGCTTTGCTATCGAGCTTGATATCCGAGGCCCCGACCACGCAGGGCAGACCCAGCCCGCGCGCGATCACCGCAGCATGGCTGGTGACCCCGCCACGTTCGGTCAGCACCGCATGGGCGGCGTGCATGCCGCGAATATCCTCCGGCGTGGTTTCGCGCCGCACCAGGATCGAGGCTTCGTCCTGCGCCGCCAGCGCCTGCGCCTCGCGCGCCGAAAACACGATCTTGCCGGTCGCCGCCCCGGGGGATGCCGGAATGCCATGGGCGATCACATCACGCGGACCATCCGGATCAACCTGACTGTGCAACAGCTCGGGCAGCGATTGCGGCAGCACCCGAAGCACCGCTTCATCCTGCGAGATGATCCCGTCAGCGTCGAGGATGAAAAGCTCTTCGTTTTCAACGGTAAATTCGATCTGCATCTCTTCGCGCAGCCGTTTGCGCGACAGATCGCCATAGCGCAGCAGGTCCTGCCAGATCCCCGGCAGCACCTCTTCGATCGAGCGCCCGCGCGGATCGGCTTTCAAATACATGATCTCGCGCTCACCCGGATCGGCCAGCGCATCGCGCCCCTGCGCCTGACACATATAGCGCCCGCGCAGCTCTTGTTCCCCGCTTTGATGATTGACGAACTGGATCACCCCAGAGCCGCACACCCCGTTGCCGACCCCCAGCGCCATTTTCTGCACTACCAGACCAAGCCCGGCATCGGCGGGTGCGCCTTTCGCCTGCCGCAAAAGCCGCGCCGAGGTGCCTTCCCAGGCCCGCGCCATCGAGCGCAGCACGCCGCCAAGCTGGTATTTCACATCCTGTGGAAAGGGCTCGTCAGTTTCAGCCTCATAAGCCGCCAGCGCTTTCGCCAAAGCCTTGGCCGAGGGCGCTGCGCCGGTTTCAAACTCATCCGGGTCGAGCCGCGCCACATGCACGGCGTAGGCCTGCACAAAGCGCAGATAGAGCGCGTTGGCGGCCATTTCACCATGGCTTTCAATCAGTTGCGCATGCAGTCGGTCATTCATGCCGATATTGAGGATAGCCCCCGGCCCGCCCCAGTCTGGGCTTTCCGAGGATGGCCGCACGGAAAGCAGCGGATCGGGGCCGAACAGCGCCAGCATCGCGTCGAGATCGGGCATCTTGCCCTGCGACAGCGCATGAACCGTGGCAAAATCCAGCGCCAGTGTCAGCGGCACCGGCATGTCCAGTCGGATCAGTCGCTGCAGACATTTCGCCCGCCCGCCATGGCGCGCCGGAGAAATCGCCGCCGTGGGCGTCAGCTCGGAAAACCCGGCAGTCTCGGCCATATCATCAAATTTCTGCACTGCGGCATCCTCCTGCCCGCAGAATAGCGACAACTGGGTTCGAGGCAAGTTAACCCTGCCCCAGGCGCGTCTTTGGTCCAGAAATACCTCCGCCGGAGGCCCGCAGCCCCTCAGCCCTCAACGCGGGTCAGATCGGCCACACGCAGGCAGATATCGCGGATCCGGCCCAGAAGGTTCAGCCGGTTGCGGCGCACCACCTGATTGTCGGTATTGATCTGCACCGCGTCAAAGAAGGCATCAATTGGCCCACGCAGCCCGGCCATAGCGCCCATGGCGGTAGCGAAATCTTCCGCATCCATCGCCGGAGTGATGGCTTTTTCGGCCTCATCCAGCGCCGCACACAGGGCTTTCTCGGCGTCATCCTCGGCGAATTTCACATCCGGGCCAAAGCTGTATTCCACCCCATCGGCGGCTTCGGCCTGGCTGAGGATGTTATTGGCGCGTTTGAAGCCCTGAATAAGGTTGGCCCCATCATCGGTCGTGATCACCGCTTGCAGCGCCTGCGCGCGATTGACCAGCAGGGTCAGATCATCGTTGGCGGGCATATTCAGGCAGGCGTCGATCACGTCGTGACGGATGCCCTCGCCTTTCAGGTGCACTTTCAGCCGGTCATGGAAGAAGGCCAGAAGGTCGTCCGACAGGTCGGGCATCTTTTTACCAATCCGGGCCAGATAGCTGCCTTCGCCGGTTTCCGGGGCTTTGTCCTTGCCTTTCAGCAG
>JARRIY010000106.1:0-17441 GCA_037379985.1 Maritimibacter sp. | reverse complement strand
CCTGTGGCTGACCTGCGCGCGCTGACAGTCCCGGGCCGTGATCTGACAGAAGCAGCCAGTCGCCTGGCTAGCGCCTATTCCGCGGCCTTCCTGGTCGGTGGCCGCCGCTCGGCCCCACCATAAGCCACTTTCTTGCTCAGTCAGAATTTGATCATGTATCAGCAGCCCGAGCGCAACATGACCCGCATGTTGGCGGCTCTGGAGCTCACCCTGCCTGCGAATATGCCGGAGCCGCCCGATCATATCGGTTTCCAGCTCAACCTGCTGGCCGAGCTCGACGAGCGTGCGCGCGCGGGAGTGGCGGTGCCCATCACCCCCGATGCCTCAGGGCTGTCAACTTATCTATCTGAAAAGGCGTGATAATTACATGATTTTGCCGCTCGTTTACAAGTTGTTTTCAAAAAATTACAGGCCGTTAAACAAACCCGCCAACGGCATTCACAAGCTGGTGGCATGCACAGAACGAGCGCGGTCCATCCCGGATCGCCCCGGAATTTCGTGAAAAGGGAGAAGACCATGTCTGACATAAAATCATCGACGATTTCCCGTCGCGGCGTATTGAAAGGCGCAACCGCCTTTGGCGCCATGGCAGCATTCGCACCAGCTTTGCTTCGTCCGGGCGCGGCCCAGGCACAGACCGCGGGCGAAATGCTGAGCGGCTCGCATTGGGGCGTGTTCTCGGCCAAGGTTGAAGACGGTGTCTGGACCGCGATCAGCCCGTGGGAAAAAGACCCGCATCCGTCGCACCAGCTGCCCGGCATTTTGGACAGCGTCTATTCGCCCTCACGCATCAAATACCCGATGGTGCGCAAGGCCTATCTTGAAGGCGGCCCGGGTGCGAGCGTCGAAACCCGCGGCAATGATGACTTTGTGCGCGTCAGTTGGGACGAAGCACTCGACCTCGTCGCGAAAGAACTGAAACGCGTCTCCGACACCTACGGCCCCGGCGGCGTATTCGGCGGCTCCTATGGCTGGAAAAGCTCCGGCAAACTGCACAATTGCCAAAGCCTGCTGCGCCGGATGCTGAATGTCGGCCTTGACGGCAAGTTCGTGAACTCTTCGGGCGACTACTCGACCGGTGCCAGCCAGATCATCATGCCGCACGTCTTGGGCACGCTCGAAGTCTACGAGCAGCAAACCGTCTGGCCGGTGGTGATCGAATCCACCGACGTTCTGGTCTTCTGGGGCGCCGACCCGGTCAAAACCAACCAGATCGGCTGGACCGTGGGCGACCACGACAACTACCCGTATTTCGAAGAGTTCAAGGCGACCGGCAAGAAGGTCATCGTGATCGATCCAGTGCGCACCGAGACGGCCGAGTTCTTTGGGGCCGACCACATCGCACCGCGCCCGGGTACCGACGTGGCGATGATGCTGGGCGTGGCCTATGCGCTCTATGATGCTGGCCTGCACGATCAGGACTTCCTCGACGAATACACCTCCGGTTTCGACCTGTTCCTGCCCTATCTGCTCGGCGAGAGCGATGGCACGCCGAAGACGCCGGAATGGGCGGCGGAAATCTGCGACGTGCCCGCCGAGACCCTCGTCGAGCTTGCCAAGCTGTTCGCAGCCAACCGCACCATGCTGGGCTCCGGCTGGTCGGTGCAACGTCAGCACCACGGCGAGCAGACCCACTGGATGCTGGTGACGCTGGCCTCGATGCTGGGTCAGATCGGCCTGCCCGGCGGTGGCTTCGGCCTGTCCTACCACTACGCCAATGGCGGCGCGCCTTCCCACAAGGCACTGTCGCTTGGTGCAATCCCGGATGGCGGCGCGGCTGTCGAAGGTGCGGCTTGGATGACCGAAGCTGGTGCCTACTCGATCCCGGTCAGTCGCGTCGTCGAGATGCTCGAGAACCCAGGCGGTACGCTTGACTTCAACGGCACCCAGTCCACCTTCCCGGAAGTGAAAATGGCCTATTGGGTCGGCGGTAACCCGTTTGCCCACCATCAGGATCGCAACCGGATGATCAAGGCCTGGCAAACCCTCGAAACGGTCGTCGTGCATGATTTCCAGTGGACCGCCACAGCGCGCTTCGCCGATATCGTTCTGCCCGCGACCACGCCTTACGAGCGCAACGATATCGAGAATGTCGGCGATTACTCGGCCAAGGCGCTGCTGGCGATGAAGAAAGTCGTCGACCCGGTCTTCGAAGCCCGCAACGACTTTGACATCTTCGCCGATGTCAGCGAGCGGCTCGGGGCACGCGATGCCTTCACCGAAGGCAAGAGCGAGATGGACTGGCTGCGTAGCTTCTATGAAGACGCCATGCCGCAGACCAAGTCGCTCGGCATCGAAGCGCCCGATTTCGACGGGTTCTGGGAAGCGGGCATCATCGAGTTCGAGCTGCCCGAAGAAGCCAAGCAGTTCGTGCGCTATGCCGACTTCCGCGACGATCCGCTGCTCGAACCGCTCGGCACGCCGACCGGCTTGATCGAGATCTACTCGAAAAACATCGAGAAGATGGGCTACGACGATTGCGGACCGCACCCGATGTGGATGGAACCGATCGAACGGCTGGGTGGCGCGGGCGACTACCCGCTGCATGTCGACACCGCTCACCCGCAATCGCGGCTGCACTCGCAACTGGCCGGCACGGTCCTGCGTGAAGGCTATGCGGTCGCTGGCCGCGAGCCCTGCCTGATCAACCCGGTTGACGCAGAAGCCCGCGGCATCGCCGATGGCGACGTGGTCCGGGTGTTCAACGATCGCGGTCAGGTCCTTGCCGGTGCGGTTGTCACCGACGCGGTGCGCCCAAGCGTGGTGCGGGTGTTCGAAGGCGGTTGGTACGACCCGGCCGAAGGCGGCAAAGTCGGTTCGCTTGATGCCTATGGCGACGTCAACGTGCTGACACCCGACATCGCCACCTCCAAACTCGGCAACGGCAACTCGGGCCATACCTGCCTTGCCGATGTCGAGAAGTTCACCGGCGATCTGCCTGAGGTGAATGTGTTCACCGCTCCGGCGAACGGCTGACACCGGAAAACAGGAGGGGGGCGCTGCGGCGCCCCCCCATTTTCTTCATGTACACGCGATTTCCGTTTTTCCTTGCTGTTCTGATGTTGGCCGGTTCCCCCCTCACCGGCGAAGAACGCGCGCCGTTAAATTTCATCGCGACCACCACAAATTTCTATGCAGCCCCGGAGCCGGGGAGCCGACCGATTGGCAAGCTGCTCGTTGCCGCCCCCATCCGGGCGATGGAGCAGACCGCGTCTGGCTGGCAGCGCATCGCGGTTCCCGGCTGGACACAGGCTGGCGCAGAACGCGTGCTGCAAGCCGCGCCGGGCCTTCGCGTCACCCGCGCCGCGCTGGCAAAATCCGGGTTGGAGGCGTTGAGCTTCGGCACTTCCCAAGATGATCCCGATACCGGGCAACGCTGGCAGCGCACCATTCTTACGGGCTGGATCGCACCGGATGCAGAGACGGCCCCTGATCTTGAAACACTCTGGGCCCAAGCAGAACCGTTGTTTTCCACCCGCTGCACGGCCTGCCATGTGCGGCGAGTTCCCGAGCATTACACGGCCAACCAATGGACCAGCTATATCAAGGTAATGGGCCCTCGCACCGGTTTGCCGAAGGATGATCAGGTGCTGATACGGACATTCCTGCAATACCAATCCGCTGACAGCACGGCTCTGTTGGCGGCCCTTTCGGAGGATTAGACATGCTCGACAGAACCGCCACCGAAACCACAGTCGCGCCGATCACGGCCCTGCCGCATAGTAGCATCGCCGGTGTAATCCAGCACGCGCGCCCGGGACAGGCCGCCTGTTGCAGCGAGTTCTACCTCGAAAATCTCTCCACCGGCGCCATCCATGAAATCTCGCAACGCCTCGGGCGCGACGCCTCCGGCTGCCGGCTCGACTATGGGCGGTTGGCCGAAGCCCATGCCGGGATCGAGCAAAACCTGCGCGATGGCGCCGGGGCGCTGATCCTGAACCGGTTCGGATATAGCGAAGCGAATGGTGGTGGGTTGAGGCCGCTGATCGAACTCGCCGTCAGCGAGCAGGTGCCCGTGTTGATATCGGTCAACGACACCTACAGCGCCGAATGGCAGGCCTTTAGTGGTGGTTTCGCGCGGGCCGTCCCCGGCTGCACGGCCGCTATCCAAGACTGGGTTCGCACGGTACTGTATGCCAGATAACCGCGAGGAGTCGTATGCATAGGCTTGGACGGCTCATCAATGAGCATGAAGACTGGCTGATCGAACGGGTTGTGCGCTATGCGCACGACAATGAATACACGCGCTATACCTCGACGCTGCGAGAAGCTTGGCGATCCTCGATCATCGGGCTCAGCCAACCGCTTGTGGCGGCAATCGACGAAGTGTTGGCAGACGGTCATCCCGCTGGCGCTCCGATCCGAGCCGCCGTGGCCTTCGGTGTAGAGCAAGCCCAGAAACACCGTGTGCGCGGTATCGACATGGGTTTGTTCCTGGGGCTCATGAAGTTCTACCGGCGGGCCTATTTCGACCTTGTTGAGGAAAAGGTTCCAGACCTCAAAGACCAGAAGCGCCTCACCTCTGTGCTGCTCGAAATGTTCGATTCAATCGAGATCGGGTTGGTGCGCGAATGGAGCGGCACGCATGAGGCTGCGGAACTCGACCATTTGCGCGAGAAGAACCGCGAGCTCAGCAACGAAAAGAACAAATACCTTACCGTTTTCGAGAGCATAGCCGAGCCGACCATCCTGCTCGATCTCGATGACAATCCACTATATGTCAACGCGGCAGGGGGCCAAATCCTGTTGGGCGAGACGTCTCCCGGCGTGAGCTATTATGGCCATCCCGACACGGATCGTTTGCAGCAGATCGTTGCCGAAATTCTCCGCCAAGCAGGATGCGACGACGCGCGCAACGACCAGATTTCACTCGACACTGCAATTGGTCCGCGCACCTTCTCAATCGCAATCCAGGAAATGCTCGACATTTCAGACAAATTCGCGGGCCGGGTGGTCATACTCAAGGATGTGACCGACTATCTGGCCGCAATCGCTGCCGCTGAAGATGCCAACCGCGCCAAGTCGTCCTTCCTCGCGACCGTCAGCCACGAAATCAAGACTCCGATCAACAGCATCATCGGTTTGACCGAGCTTCTCGACGATGGACGCCTGACCGAGGAAGATCAGCGTCATGTCGATGCCATTCGCGCCTCCGGCAAGCTGCTTTCCGAACTCGTTGAAAACATCCTCGGATTGTCTCGGTCTGAGGCCAATGCGCTGCGGCGCAATAATCAGGATTTCGACCTCAACGACCTGATCGAAGGGATCATGCAGGTGATCAGGCCAGGCGCAGACGCCCGTGGATTGACGGCTGTGGTCGATTTTCAGGCAGACAAGCCCTGCCGCGTTCATGGGGATGCCCAAAAGGTGCGTCACGTGCTGATGAACCTTCTGTCCAACGCCCTCAAATACACAGCCGAGGGGGGCGTTACATTACGTGTTACCCCGCAAGCAGAAACGGCTTCCGACCGCCTTGTTTTCAGCTTTGCCGTGGAAGATACGGGCGTTGGGCTGCCGGAGGGGGCAACCGACTGGCTTTTCGATCCCTTCACGCAATATGCGCATCCCGACCTCGAATCTGGCCCACGCGGCACCGGTCTGGGGCTTGCGATCTGCAAACGGCTGGTTTCGTTTCTGGGAGGCGAAATATCGGCAAGGCCAAGGCCAAGGCCAGAGGGCGGAAGCGTGTTTGCCTTCGAATTGCCCTTCACGGCCTCTGTTTCAAAGCTTGCCACGACGTCCCCGGGCACCTCCCTTGAAATTCTGGTCGTCGAAGACGATCCGGTCAACGCCCTGGTGGCCGAGGGCTATGTCACGGATCTTGGGCACAAAGCTGTCGTGGTTCACGACTACGCCACGGCTCTGGAAACCCTGCGCGCCAGCCGGTTCGACCTGGTGCTGACCGACAACCGGCTGGGCCGGAAAACCGGGCTGGATCTTGCCAGATATCTGCGCAACGCCGAGGACAGCCGGTTGAACGCTCTGCCGATTGTATTGGTGACTGCGGAATTGCCTTACGTTGATGAAGACATCTCGGAAACCGTGCAGCATTTCATCGAAAAGCCCTATGACCGTCAGGATCTGGCGCAAGCGATCCGCCTTGCAATCAACGCTGGCGACCCCGCTTCGGCGGCGGTGGCGACGACGGTGCACGACCAGACCGAAACCCATGATCCAGCCCCACCCCTGCTTGACACACGCGTCCTCAATCAGTTGCTCACCGATCTCGGCGTCGAGCGTTGCTGGCGCATTGTCGAGAGCTACCAGAAAACCGCCCCCCGCCTGTTCCGGGCGCTGGCGCAGGGCAGCACCGCTGATGATCTCGTGGCCATCTCGGAGGCCGCCCACCAGTTGATCAGCGCCGCGAGCTTCGTTGGCCTGACCGGGATCGCAACCCGTGCACGTGAACTGCATCGCTGCTGCATCGCCCGCGACAAAAAACAGGTCCGCAAGCTCAATGCCGACCTCCAACACCTCGGCCAGCCAGGCCTGGAGGCGCTTGCAGAACATTGGACCCGGGCGACCGAGAGCTACAACCTGCCATCCCGGCATTCTGATCCCTCGGGCAAGCCGGGACAGGGAACAGGCTTGGCGGCAAGATGAAGCGATAAAGTTTGACGTGGCTTGCCGAATTGAGCGCCCCGGGCAAACACCTGAGACATGGCGACCCCTGAAGGACTCGAACCCTTATCTTACCCACTTTGGTTTGCGTGTGTGTAGAAATGCGTTCCGGCTCAACTGTGGCAAGCTGTGAGAGCTACTGAGGCCGATTCAGTAAATGTGTATGGCAATACACATTAAAGACGCTCAGAGTCGAAGTACTCAACCGAGGCATAGACCTTGGCCTTTGCGAAGCTTCGATCAGCCTGATTGATTGACGGAGCGACCGGCCCAATGCAGGCATTCATCGCGTTGAACAGAGGTGCAGTGCTGTTTCAGCAAAGCGGTCATTCACGTGAGATCTATTGTTAACAGCGTATCATGATTACATGTCGCGCGTTTATCTCACTCTGCGTGTTTTGAGATCAACGCGTCTCTTCTGCTGGATCTGACGCGGCTCTGATATCCAATCGGGGTTACCCAACATCACGTCGATCCATCCGCGACCGCTTGCGGTCGCGTCTATTGCTCAGGAAAAATGGGCAATCCCAACTCCGAAGAATGGAGCTCTGCGCGCGCGAAAATCTCCAAATTCTACAATTGCGCGACTTGGATCGACGGGCGCGCAGTAAAGCAGCTTGAACAGGTGGCTGGCCGGGCATGAGGGTCGTGGCCGGTTTCCCCGATCTGCATCCCGGGCGTTTCGGCCCGGCAAGTGCCGCCCAATGCGGCTCGACAATGATGCTGTCACAGAACTGAATCGATAGGTTCACCGGGGTGTCACATGGCTATCCTAGAGAGGCTGCCATGTTGAAGCTCTCTGACAACGGCCAGCGGGATTATGTCCTGGCGGAATCATCCCCGGCGCCTGGCACGGCCGTCGTCCTCGAAGGGGTTTCATTGCAGCTCGGCGGGAGCGATATCCTCTCGGGCATCGATCTTTCCCTGGAGCGGGGGCAAGTGCTGGCGCTGCTCGGGCCTTCGGGTTGTGGCAAGACCACCGTGCTGCGCCTCGTCGCCGGGCTGCTTGCGCCCGACCGCGGCCAGGTGCTGCTCGACGGTGTCGCAGTGGCCGACCCTAGCCGCGGCCTGTTCCTGCCACCCGAGGCGCGCGGGCTGGGCATGGTGTTTCAGGATTACGCCCTCTGGCCACATATGAGCGTGGCCGCCAACGTGGCCTTTCCGCTGGAAATGCAGGGTGTGGCGTCACCTGCGCGGCGCGCACGGGCGCATGCGGCGCTTGAGCGTGTCGGCCTTGGCGCGATGGCCGATCGCCGCCCCTCGGCGCTGTCGGGCGGCCAGCAGCAGCGGGTGGCGATTGCCCGAGCGATCGTCGGTGAGCCGCGATTGGTGCTGTTCGATGAGCCGCTCTCCAACCTTGATCGCGAATTGCGCGAGACAATGGTGAGCGAGATCGCGGGCCTGGTGGCCGATCTCGGCCTTACCGCCCTCTATGTTACCCATGACCATTCCGAGGCGTTTTCGCTCGCCCACCGCGTGGCGGTGATGCGCGCGGGGCGGATCGAGCAGGTTGCCGCGCCCGAGGCGCTGGTCGATCAGCCGGTCAATGCCGATGTGGCCGAGTTCCTGCGCCTCGGCGCCATCCTGCCGGTGGCACGCAGCGATGATGGCTGGCACCTCGCTGGCGGGCCGCTGCTCGCAGGCCCCGGCGCTGCGCCTGAAGGCACGGGCCGCGTGCTGCTTCCCAGCCGGGCGCTCTCGCTCACTCAGTCTGGCAGCGGTCGGCTCAGCGCCAGTGTCGGGCGGGTGCTTTTCCGGGGCGACGGCTATGTGGCCACGCTCGCGCTCGAGGGCGGCCATGAGCTGCACCTCTTTACACCCGACCGTCTCACCACCGGTGCGACGGTTGGGATCGACTTCAAACCCGAGAACCTGCGCTGGTTTCCAGCCTGACCCCAACCACGCTTCCAACCACAAGGACCAAAGATGAAATCCCTCTTGCTTTCCACCGTCGCCGCCTTCGGCCTCGCCACTGCCGCATCGGCGGATATCACCGTTTACAGCGCTGGCCCCGGCGGGCTTGCCAACCGGCTCGCTGCCGGTTTCACCGACGCCACTGGCATCGGTGTGAACCTTTATCAGGCGACCACCGGCAAGGTCATGGCGCGGCTTGAAGCCGAAGCGGCCAACCCGCAGGCGGATGTGGTGGTTTCGGCCTCCTGGGGCACCGCCACCGACATGGACGCTCAGGGCCTGCTGCTGGCCTATACCAGCCCGAATGCGGCCAAGGTGCCGGACTTTCTGAAAACCGAAACCGCCGTTGCCGAGGGCGTGGCTGCACTGGCGATTGGCTGGAACCCGACCTCGGGCACCCTGAAACCCACCGACTGGGCCGACCTCGCCAAGCCGGAATACAAAGACCTCGTGACCATGCCCGACCCGGCCCAATCCGGCTCGGCCTTCGAGCTGGTCGCCGCGATTGAGGGCAGCCTTGGTAATGGGCTGTTTGACGATCTCGCCGCCAATGGTGCGCTGGTGGCCGGGGCCAACGCTCAGGCGTTGAACCCGGTGCTGCAGGGCGCCAAAGCCGCGATCATCGGCGGCGTCGACTACAAGCTTTACGGCGCCAATGCCAAGGGTGAGTCGATTGAGGTGGTCCTGCCGACCAGCGGCACCGTTGTGGCACCGCGCCCGGCGATGATCCTGAAATCGTCGCAGCATCAGGACGAAGCCAAGAAGTTCATCGACTACATCCTGTCCGACGAGGGTCAGGAAATGGTGGCCTCGACCTTCCTGATGCCGTCGCGCGCCGATGTGGGCGCCAAGCGTCCGACCATCGCCGAGCTCAAGCTGCTGCCGACCGACAGCGCCGCCGCCAATGCAGAGCGCGACACGATCCTGACCGCCTTCGCGGCGACCTTCGCCCAGTAAGACGCGGGATGCGAAACCCGGGCAAGCCCAGACACAATCTGCTCGTCGCTTCGGCGGCGGGCATCCTTAGCGTAGTCGTGGGGCTGCCCATCCTGTTCATCGCCCTGCAGGCGGTGTTTCCCGATATCGGCCGGGGCTCTTTTGCCCAGCCGTTTTCCGAGCTGGTGAAGGTGCTCAGCCCCGGCGGCTTGCCGCACGCCACGCTCAACACACTGATCCTTGGCTTCGGCACGGTGGCGGTTTCGGCCCTCGTTGCGGTGCCGCTCGCTGCGATCCGGGCGCTCTACCGGCTGCCGGGCGCGGCGATCTGGGATATGCTTTTTCTACTGCCCTTCATGATCGCGCCCTATATCGCCACGCTGGGCTGGGTCATGACGCTGCAACCGCGCGGCTATCTCGAACAACTCACCGGCATCAACCTCTCAGGCTTTCTGTTCTCCGTGCCGGGCATGGTGTTCATCATCGCGATGCATGCCTTCCCGGTGGTCTATTTTGCGCTGTCGCGCAGCTTTGCCTCGATTGGCGGGCGGTTTTCCGATGTGAGCCGGGTGTTCGGCGCCGCGCCGCTGACCGCCTTTCTACGTGTCACTCTGCCACTGGCGCTGCCCGGCCTCGCCGCTAGCCTGCTGCTCGTCTTTGCCATGGCGATTGAGGAATACGGCACCCCCGCCGTGCTTGGCACGCGGATCGGCTTTCGCGTTCTGGTGACCGGTATCGACGGAGCCATCGCCGACTGGCCGGTGGATCTGCCCGGCGCGGCACAGCTTTCGCTGGTGCTCGTGGGGCTCGCCACGCTGGCCTTCTTGTTGCAGCGCCGCCTGCTCTCACGCGGCGGGTTCGAGACCACCGGTTCGCGCCCGGCCCGGATCGAGCGCCGCCCGCTCGACCGCGCCACCCTGCCGGCTCTGGCGCTGTTTGCTCTGGTGGCCTTCGCCGCCGCTGGCGTGCCGCTGTTCGCCGTGCTCGCCACCGCGCTGTCGCGCACCATATCCGGCGGGCTGGCGCCGTCGAATATGAGCTTTGAGAACTTTGCCGAGGTCTTTGCCGGTGGCTCGGCCGCGCTCACGGCGCTTGGCACCAGCCTTGGCCTCGGCCTCACCGCCGCGCTGCTCACCGGCCTTCTTGGCGCATTTGCCGCCTGGGTGGCGCTGCGCAGCCGGTCGCGGCTGGCGGGCTATGTCGACCTGTTGGCGGCCCTGCCCAATGCCGCCCCCGGCGTGGTGGTGGCGCTCGGCCTCATCCTGCTGTGGAATCAGCCGTCGCTGCCGGTCACCCCCTACAACACGCTTTGGATCCTCGTGCTGGCCTATATCTTTCTGATGTTGCCGCAGCCGATGCGCTATACCACCGCCGCGCTGCAGGGGATCGGCGCATCGCTGGACCAGGCTGCGCGGGTCTCGGGCGCCTCCGAATTCACCGCCGCGCGGCGTATCCTGCTGCCGCTGGTCGCGCCGCATCTCATGGTGGCGATGCTGCTCGTCTTTGTCGTCGCCTCGCGTGAGCTGGTGGCCTCGCTGTTGATCCTGCCGGTGGGCAAGCAGACCGTCGCCACCTTCATCTGGCGCCAGTTTGACCAGGGATCGGTGGGGGTCGGTATGGCGATGGCCTTCGTGACGATCATCATCACCACGCTCCTGCCATTGGTGATCCTAGTGGCAACCCGCCGGACCGAAATGCTTGAGTGATGCGCGCCTTAGTGGCTTGAGCGCTTTACCAGTGCCGCGTCGAGCCAGATCGTCTCGTCGGGTTTGCCGGGGTCGCGGGCGCGGCGGTCGAGGATGCCGGTGACGCTATCGACCATTTCGTCAATCGGGTTGTGGATGGTGGTCAGCTGATAGATCGGCCAGGCAGCCATATCGATATTGTCAAAGCCGGTTACGGCCACGTCATCGGGGATGCTGACACCGATTTCGCGCAGATAGCTCATCGCGCCGATGGCCATGGCGTCATTGGCGCAGACCAGCGCGTCGAACGGGCCGCGCTCCAGCAACCGGCGCGCGGCCTCATAGCCACCAGGCACCGAAAAATCGCCCGCCTCTTCGGCCAGCAGGGCAAGCCCGGCGCCATTAAGCGCGGCGATCACACCAGCGCGGCGTTGGGCGGATGACCAGAACTCCGCAGGCCCGGCGATGAAACCAAACCGCTGCCGCCCTCCGGCGTGCAGCAATTCGGTGACCGTGCGCATCCCATCGGTATTGCGCACGCAGATTGAATCGATGCCGGGCAGGTCGATGATCCGGCCAGACGAGATCAGCGGCACACCAAGCTTTGTGCAGGACAGTGCGATGTCTTCGGCAAGGCTGCCAGAGCGCAGGATCATCGCATCAAGCGGATAGCGCAGCACGTTTTCAATCGCGTGCCGGGCCACGTCATCGTTTCAGGATCAGCGCGCGTTTTTCCGCGTCGATATAGGCCCCTTGCGTGAAGGCCCGGGAGACGGCTGAGCGCGAAACCCCGGCCACCTTTGCCACATCGGCGGCAGTAACGCGGCGCGGACGTTGCCCTGAGGCAGGCTTGTTACTCGTCATCGGTCTCTCCCCGGCCCTCACAGATTTTACCAATCTTAAAAGAGTCTTTCACACGGCTATTACATTCCAACGGTATGTGAACACGTGTGCAGGAATCAACCTGTTCTGCAAATCGGCGGTGACACCTTTTTACACCTGCTTGGGGGGAAGGGTCAGCCTCTGGACTATGAATAGCGTTTCGCACCGCCCGGCTGTGGCGTGGCGGAGTGCAGGAATTTCTCGCCTGCTATGGGGCGAAAATGGAGACTGAGATGAAAACCAAATCCATCATCGGCATGGGCGCGGCGGCTGCGATTTCGCTTCTTGCCAATGCGGCCTATGCCAAAACCCAAATCACCTGGTGGCACGCTATGGGCGGCGCGCTGGGCGATACGGTCAACCAGATCGCGGCTGATTTCAACGCCAGCCAGGACGAGTACGAGATCACCCCGGTCTTCAAAGGTTCCTACGAGGAAACCCTGACGGCGGGCATCGCGGCCTTCCGTGCCGGTGAACAGCCGAACATCCTGCAAGTGTTCGATGCCGGTGCCGCCACCGTGATCGGGGCCAAAGGCGCGACCATTCCGGTGCAGGATCTGCTGGCCGATAATGGCGTGAACTTCGATATCGAAGATTACATCTCGGGCGTGCGGTATTTCTATGCCGACAGCAACGGCAAGATGATCGGTATGCCGTTCAACTCCTCCTCGCCGATCCTGTATTACAACGTGCAGGCGCTGGAAGCGGCCGGTGTCGAAGCTCCGAAAACCTGGGAAGAGTTCGAAACCACCACTGCCCCCGCGCTGAAAGAAGCCGGATATATCCCGCTGGTGCAATCGCACCTGCCTTGGGAATTTGCCGAAAACTTCATGTCGCGCCACAACCTGCCCTTTGCCACCAATAACAACGGTTATGATGGCGCAGATGGCACCGAGATCCTGATCAACAGCCCCGAGTATGCGATGCATTGGACGCATGTGAAGCAGTGGCTGGATGACGGCTATTTCGGCTTCTACGGCACTGGCTGGAACGACAACCAGGCGAAATTCGAAGAGGGCAAAGTTGGCCTCTGGATCGGTTCTTCGGGCTCGTTTGGCGGGCTGATGAAGAAAGACCTGCCGTTTGATTTCTCGGCCACCTACCTGCCGTTCTGGAAATCCATCACCGACGAAGGCTACCAGTCCTTCATCGGCGGCGCCTCTCTCTTTGCCATGTCGGGCAAATCGGCTGAGGAAAACAAAGCCAGCGCGGCCTTCTTTGAGTACCTGACCTCGCCGGAAGTGCAGTATTTCTGGCACAAGGAATCGGGCTACGTGCCGATCACCACGGCGGCCTATGAGCTGGCCAAAGCCGATGGTCATTATGATCGCTTCCCGGCTGCCGAAGTGGGCATCCAGCAGCTGTCGCTGAAAGCCGGTGAAAACACCCGTGGCTATCGCATGGGCTTCTATGTGCAAATCCGCGACATCGAAAACCGCGAGTTCAGCCGCATTCTTTCGGGTGAAACCTCGGTGGAAGACGCGCTGGCGACCATCGAAAAAGAAGGCAACGACCTGCTTGCCCGCTTTGCCAAAACCCAGAACTAAGATCCTGTTTTGAGTTTCTGAAAACCCACCCACTGACGGCCGCAGCCTGCGGCCGTCAGATTTTCAAAAAGGGGCCGAGACGTGAAACGTGCCGGATTTGCCAACCGCTGGCTACCGATCCTGCTGCTGATCCCGCAGCTTTCGATCGTCGCCATCTTCTTTTACTGGCCTGCCGTTCAGGCGATGCAATCGTCCTTCTATCTGGAAGATCCGTTCGGCTTCGGATCGACCTTCGTTGGGCTCGACAATTATTCCGATCTGTTCAAGAACTCGGAATATCTGAAGATCGCCCGGTTCACGCTGATCTTCACCCTGCTTGTCACCTTCTTCTCGCTGGCGCTGGCGCTGCTGTTTGCAGTGAAGGCCGATAAGGTTCTGCGCGGCGCCAAGACCTATCGCACCCTGCTGATGTGGGTCTATGCCGTGGCCCCGCCGGTGGCCGGGTTCATCGGTTTGACGTTGATGAACCAACGCTGGGGCCCGCTGACCGAGCTGTTCAAAAGCCTCGGCTGGGATTTCACCATTGGGGTGCATTATTTCGACACCGCTTTCGCCGCCGTCGTGGTTTCGGTGTGGAAACAGATTCCGGTGAACTTCATCTTCTTCCTCTCCGGTCTGCAATCCATCCCGAAATCGGTGCGTGAAGCGGCGCTTCTGGATAACCGCTCGGGCACCCGCCGGTTCTGGGACATCATCTTCCCGCTCCTGGCCCCCACCGGATTTTTCCTGCTGATCACCAATATCACCTATTCGCTCTTCGATACATTCGGCGTGATCGACACGGTGATCAAAGGCGAGCCGGGTAACAACCCGATGACGCTGGTCTACAAGGTCTATGTCGACGGTTTCCGCGGCAATGATCTGGGCGGCTCGTCGGCCCAATCGGTGATCCTGATGATCCTCGTTCTCGCGCTCACCGTCTTCCAGTTCCGGCTGGTTGAACGTCGCATCCATTACACCTGAGGTCTGCCATGTCTGACACGACCAATACCAATCCCGCCGCGCCGGTCGCCCCGCGCCGTAAACTGCGCTGATCGTCTTGCAAACCACCACCCCGCCTGATGTGGAAACGATGAAATTCGGCCCCTCGCTGACCATCGGCACCGAGCTTGGCCACAACTTCTACAAGGCGATGTTCGAGGCGTCGGGCTTTTCCGGGGCCAATACCGGCCTCAATATGCTGAAAAACTCGTTCATCCTTGGTATCGGTTTTGCCTTCGGCAAGATCGTGGTGGGGATGATGGCGGCCTATGCCATCGTCTATTTCCGCCTGCGCTTTGCCACTTTCGCCTTCTGGATGATCTTCACCACGCTGCTGTTGCCGCTAGAAGTGCGTATCCTGCCCTCCTATGAGGTGGTGCAGAAATTGGGCATGCTCAACACCTATCAGGGGCTGATCATCCCGCTGATCGCTTCGGCCACCGCCACCTTCTTTTTCCGGCAGTTCTTCCGCTCGGTGCCCGAAGAGCTGGTTGAGGCGGCGCGGATCGACGGGGCCGGGCCGGTGAAATTCTTCATCGATATTCTGGTGCCGCTATCCCAGACCATGATCGCCGCGATGTTCATCATCATGTTCGTCTATGGCTGGAACCAGTATCTGTGGCCGACGATGATCACCACCGACGAGACGATGTACACGCTGGTGCGTGGGATCAAGCAGGTCGTGCAGGTGCTCGAAGGCAATAACGTGCCCGAATATGGCCGCGCCAACCTCCTGGCCATCATCGCAATCATTCCGCCTGTCGCGGTCGTCATTTTCTTCCAGAGCTGGTTCGTCAAGGGCCTCACGGAATCGGATAAATAAGGAATACCCCTCATGGCTCAGGTCAAACTGGATACCGTGCGCAAAACCTATCCCAACGGCTACGAAGCCGTTATGCCCTGTTCTTTCGACATCCCGGATGGCGAATTTGTCGTGCTCGTCGGCCCGTCCGGCTGCGGCAAGTCCACCCTTCTGCGGATGATCGCGGGGCTGGAAGAGGTGTCGGAAGGCACGGTGAGCATTGGCGATCGGGTGGTGAATAATATCGACCCGGCTGATCGCGACATCGCCATGGTCTTTCAGAACTACGCGCTCTACCCGCATATGACGGTGCGCAAGAATATCGGTTACGGGCTGAAAAACCGCAAAACCCCCGCCGATGTGATCGAGGCGAAGGTGCAGGAAGCAGCCCAGATGCTGAACCTGACCGAGTATCTCGACCGCAAGCCCAGCCAGCTGTCCGGCGGCCAGCGGCAGCGGGTGGCGATGGGCCGCGCCATCGTGCGCGACCCGGCGCTGTTTCTGTTCGACGAGCCGCTGTCGAACCTCGACGCCAAGCTGCGCAACCAGATGCGGATCGAGATCAAGGCGCTGCAACGCCGCCTTGGCGTGACCTCGGTCTATGTCACCCATGATCAGGTGGAAGCCATGACCATGGCCGACCGGATCATTGTGCTGAATGGCGGGCGGATCGAACAGATCGGTACGCCCTCCGAGATCTATCACAACCCGGCCTCAACCTTTGTGGCCTCGTTCATGGGCGCCCCGCCGATGAACCTGGTCGAAGCCGAATACCGTGATGGCCATATCTGCCTTGGCACGGTGCCGACCATCCCAGCCCCGTCGCAGAAGACCGGCAAGGTCACCCTTGGCATCCGGCCCGAAGATGTGCGGCTCGACCCTGAGGGGAAATTCACCTTCAATGTCAGTTTGATCGAAGAGCTCGGCGCCCACCGGCTGCTGCATGGCGAGATTGAGGGCCAAACCTTCAGCGTGCATGTGTTGAAAGACATCCCGGTCGAGCCGGGCCAGCACCGCGTGCGCTTCAAGGAAAAGCGCCTGTGCCTGTTCGATTATGACACGAGTGCGCGGCTGTGATTTCGGTCGTCGATGAATTGCCGCCGGTCACAGCAGAAGACCGCGCCCGCCTTCTGGCTGCGCCGCGCACGTCTGATGCCCACCGGGCATTGATGGCGGCAACGCCTGCGATGAATGCGGTCCAGACCGGCGGAGCGGCCACCGCCGAGCGTCTGCCCACCCAGCTTTCGGTGGTGGCCTGGAACGTGGAACGCTGCCTGTTCCCCGCTGAAAGTGCCGCGCATCTTGCTCCGCTCAGCCCCGATGTGGTGCTGCTGTCAGAGATGGATCACGGCATGGCCCGCACCGGCCAGCGCCACACCACAGCCGAGATGGCGCAGGCGCTGGGGATGGTCTACGCTTACGGCGTCGAGTTTCATGAGCTCGATCTGGGCGGCGCAACCGAGCGCCGGTTCTGTCAGGACGATTTCAACGCGCTGGGCTGGCATGGCAATGCCATCCTGTCTGCCGTGCCGTTCGAGCGCGTCACGCTGATCCGGTTGGACGATCATGGCCATTGGTTCGTGCCCGAGGCCAGTGCTACCGATCCCGGCCAGCCGCGTCTTGGCGGGCGCATGGCTCTGGCGGCGGTGCTGCCGACGGCTGACGGCCCGATCTGCGTGGTGTCGACCCATCTGGAAAGCAATGCCACAGCTGACCACCGCGAGGCGCAATTCCAGCTGCTCCTCGATGCGGTTGAGGACTTTGCCCCGGATATGCCAGTGATCATCGGTGGCGACCTGAATACCGGCAACCACCTGCCGCCGGATTTCGACTGGCGTCGCGAGGGGCTGTTCGATCTGGCCCGGGCGCGCGGCTATAGCTGGGAGGCAACGCCGGAGGGCACAACAACGCGGCCCAGCCTGATCACCCCGCATCCTGATCGGGTGATGAAGCTAGACTGGTTCTGCACCCGCAGGGTGAGCTGCCTTGACAACCAGCTTTTGCCCTCGCTCAGTACCGATGGCGTGCCGCTCTCCGACCACGACGCAGTGGCGTTTACCGGCGCGATTTAGA
>JARRIY010000105.1:0-8584 GCA_037379985.1 Maritimibacter sp. | reverse complement strand
CGGCCTGCTGCGGGGTTTGACCATCCTGACCGGGAGCGACGACGGATGCAACCCGCGCGGCCAGTTTGGGATTGAAGTCGTGGCGGGCGAGGTCATAGGCCAGCGTGACAGCCGCGGCGATCCCGGTGGCATCGGCCGCCCCATGGCTTTTCACCACGGTGCCATTGAGGCCCAGAAACACCCCGCCATTGACCTGACGCGGATCGGTGCGGCGCGACAGGATTTTCAGCTGCCGGGCGGCAAAAAGCGCGCCGATCTTGGCGGGCAGGGTGGCGGTCAGCGCCTCCTGAAACACCGATTTGATCAGCCCGGCGGTGCCTTCGGCGGTTTTCAGCGCCACATTGCCGGTAAACCCGTCGGTGACGATCACATCGACACGGTTCGAGGGGATGTCAGAGCCTTCGACATTGCCGATAAACTCGAAATCCGCCACCCCGGCGGCATCGGCGATCAGCTCGGCAGCGGCTTTGATCTCGGTGCGGCCCTTGTGGTCTTCGGTGCCGACATTCAAAAGCCCGACGCGCGGCTGGGTGATGTTCAGCGAATTGCGGGCATAGCTCACGCCCATCAGCGCGTATTGCAGCAGATCGGCGGCATCGGCGCGCACATCGGCCCCGACATCGAGCATGACATTGAAGCCCGCCGGATTGGTCGAGGGCCAGTAGCAGGCAATCGCCGGGCGGTTCACCCCGGGCAGCTTGCGCAGGCGCATCATCGACAGCACCATCAGCGCGCCGGTATTGCCGCAGGATACGGCCACCCCGGCATCGCCATCGCGCACCGCTTCAATGGTGGAATACATCGAGGTTTTCTGCCCGTGGCGCAGCACCTGCGCGGGCTTGTCCTCCATCGTCACCACCTCATCGGCATGACGAATCTCGCAGCGCCCGGCGAGCGCTGCGTGTTTGGCGACCAGCGGCTTCAGAACCGCCTCATCGCCATGCAGAAGAAAGGCTATATCGGGATTATTGCCAGCCGAACGCGCAAGACCGGCAACAACCGTTGCCGGTCCCCGGTCGCCGCCCATGGCGTCAACCGAAACTACAATCCTGCGCGGCCCGTCGGGCGCGGCTGGCTGCGGATTCTCCGTCAGTGCCGTCATCTGGGCCCGTCCCGAAAAGACCGGCTTACGCCGCGTCTTCGTCGTCGAACGTGGCTTCGTCAGCCAGCGCGATCACTTCGCGGTCTTTGTACGAACCGCAGGAAGGGCACACGTGGTGCGGGCGCTTCAGCTCGCCACAGGACGGGCATTCGTTCGGGTTCGCGGCAACCAGAGCATCGTGGCTCCGACGCATGTTGCGGCGCGACTTCGTGATTTTATTCTGCGGGACAGCCATGTCCAACCTCGATATTCGGGGGCGTTAAGCCCGGTGTCTCTCAAGTCCGACCGCCTCATATGCGTAAAAGCGCGGCATGTCCAACCCGGTTTTCCAAGAAAGCCGGAACATACTGCGATTCTTCATCGGTGCAAGGCGTATTTGCCTTTCCCCCGCAATGAATTCAAGCCCCGGCTTTATCTTGGCGAAAATCAGCTCTCTTCACCGCCATTCTCAAGCTTGTTGCGCAGGGCAGCAAGCCCGGCAAAGGGGCGGGCATCCTCATCGCGCATCGCGGTTTTGCCCGGTTCGGTGAAGTTTGCCTCGTCAATCGCAGCCCCGTCAGCGCGCGGATAGGGGGGCAGGGCAAGTGCCAGCGCCTCTTGTACCACCGCGCCGATGTCGATCTCAGAGCCCAGCGGTTCATCCTCGACACTTTCGGGAATCTCTGCCTCTTCATCTTCGGGCAGGATAAAATCATGCACGAAATTGCGTGCCACATCTTCTTCGATCCGGGTTGTGACCGGGCCGAGCGTGACCACGCAGGTCTGCACCACGGTTGCCCCGAGATGCCCCGTCAGCCGCCAATCGCGCTTGCCCAGCGGGGCGAGCTGGCCCGTAAACCTCAATTTTTTAAGGCCAAGAATGGATAGTTCCTCGGCAATCCGGGCCATCGTCTGCGGGTCCGGTTCCACCAGCAAATCGCGGGTTTGGCTGCGCACAAGGCTGGCAATCGAAAGCACCGGGCCAAGCTTCGCGGGGCTGTCTTTCTCACTGGGGCTCATGGTTGCGCCCTTTCGTTTCTTGAATAGTCCGTTGTCCTTCTGTAAGCCGAGTGGCAGACGAAGCCAATCCAGGCAAGGGGGCGGTATGGCAAACTCGATGACGGTCCTGCGCAAAATGCTTGCGCTGGTAGCTCTTGTGGCTGTGGCGGCCTGTACTCCGATCTATCGTTATCACGGCTTTGTGCCGACCGATGAAGACCTTGAAGAGATTGAAGTCGGGCTCGATACGCGTGCCAGCGTTGCTTCAATCATCGGCAAGCCCGGTACGTCGGGGCTTCTGGCCGAAAGCGCTTGGTACTACGTGCGCTCTGAATTCAAGCATGAAGGCCCCTATGCGCCGGAAGAAACCGACCGGCAGGTGGTGGCGATCAGCTTTGATGAAGACGACGTGGTCGAAAATATCGAACGCTTCGGGCTGGAACGCGGTCAGGTGGTTGTGCTGTCACGTCGTGTGACTGATTCCAACATCGCCGGTGTCAGCTTCCTGCGGCAGCTCTTTGGTGGTGCCTCCGGGGCAGCCAATATCGCGCAGTTCTTCAACTGATCCCGTTTTGATACGAACTGGGGCAGGGCGCGCAGACCGCGCCCCGCTTCTTCAGGCTTTCGGATCGAATTTCAGCGCCACCCCGTTGATGCAATAGCGCAGCCCGGTGGGCGCGGGGCCATCGGGAAAGACATGGCCCAGATGCGCATCGCACTTGGTGCAATGCACCTCGGTGCGGACCATCCCATGACGCCTGTCGGAGCTTTCGCCAATCGGCGCTTCGGCCCCCGGACGGCTAAAACTGGGCCAGCCACAGCCCGCATCAAACTTGTCATCCTGCTCGAACAGCGGCGCCCCGCAGCAGGTGCACAGGAACTGCCCGGGCGTTTCCGGGAAATCGTCATGGGTAAACGGGCGTTCGGTGCCGTGATTGCGCGTCACCTCATAGGTCAGATCATCCAGCTCTGCGTGCCATTCCGCATCAGTTTTCAAGATTTTATCCAATACCTCTCCTTTCAGTCATGCAGACGTCATATCTTTTCGTCACATCTGCTGCCATCATAGGTAAGCACCGCCCGGCGTGGCGAGAAGCGGAGAATGGGATGGCTCACGAGAGCTTGATAGAGGCAGGGCATTACCGGGCGCGGCTGGCGGTGGGGGCAGAAGATATTGCCCGCGCCCAGAGCCTGCGCGCGCGGGTGTTTCGCGGCGATGATGCGGCCGGGGATGCCGACGCGTTTGATGCGGTCTGCCGCCATGTGCTGATCGAGGATCGGGCAAGCGGCGCGCTGGTCTGCTGCTACCGGCTGCTGGCGGTGGAGAATGGCAGCCATATTGGCGAAAGCTATTCGGCGCAGTTTTACGAGCTGGGCTCGCTCGCCGAATATGATGGCGCGATGGTCGAGGTCGGGCGGTTCTGCATCGCCCCCGAGGCGCGCGATGGCGATGTGCTGCGGCTCGCCTGGGCAGCGCTGACCCGGATCATCGATGACGAGGGCATTGGCATGCTGTTCGGCTGCTCATCCTTCCATGGCACCGATGCGCAGGAATATCTCGATGCCTTTGCCTTTCTGCGCGCCCGCCATATTGCCCCGCGCAAATATCTGCCTCGGGTGAAAGCGCCTGATGTGTTCCGCTTTGCCGCGCGGCTGCGGCGCAAACCAGACGTGAAACGCGCCCTGAAGGTGATGCCGCCGCTGTTGCGCAGCTATCTGATGATGGGCGGCTGGGTGTCGGATCACGCCGTGGTCGATCGCGACCTTGGCACCCTGCACGTGTTTACCGGGCTGGAAATCGGCGCCGTGCCCGCCGCGCGGCAAAGGGCGCTACGGGGCATGGTGGCCGGGTAAGGCCAGCCCATAGGCCGTTGCTGCAGGCCTGGGCGTGGGCCACGAAAAAGGGGCAGGGCGATTGCCCAACCCCTCCAGATCTCACAGACGTCCGGCAGAGCGCTTAATAGGTGCGGATCAACCCAACCAGCCGCCCCTGCACCTCAACCTGATCGGCGCGCAGCAGGCGGGTTTCAAAGGCCGGGTTGGCGGCTTCCAGCATCACCATATCGCCGGATTTGCGATAGCGTTTCAGCGTCGCCTCATAGCCATCCACCTGCGCCACCACGATATCGCCGTTATCGGCCGCCGAGGTTTCGCGAATGATCACCACATCGCCGCTGTTGATCCCGGCGTCGATCATGGATTCGCCTTTGACTTCAAGCGCGTAATGGCGGCCTTTATTGCCCACCATGCTGCCGGGCACGGCAATATGGCTCTGCCCGTCGCTGATTGCTTCAATCGGAATACCGGCAGCGATCCGGCCCATCAGCGGCAGCTCCAGCGCCGGGCTGGCATCCAGTGCCATCGCCGCGCTTGGGGTGCTCGCGGGCCGGTCGCCCTCGATCACCTGCGGCGCAAAGCCGGGTTTGCTATTGCCGCTCAGCGCATCCGGCAGCTTGACGATCTCAATCGCCCGCGCCCGATGCGGCAGGCGACGGATGAAACCGCGCTCTTCCAAGGCCGTGATCAGCCGGTGAATGCCTGATTTCGAGCGCAGATCCAGCGCTTCTTTCATCTCATCAAACGAGGGCGGAACCCCGTCGCGTTGCAGGCGTTTATTGATGAAATCCAGCAAGTCCAGTTGCTTACGCGTCAACATATGCTCGTCCCTCCGCTGCCGCGTTCTGCGGCGCTGCTGCCGTTAGGTCAGTCTGTTCCAGCTATGTTCTAGCGCATGTTCCTGTTTCGTGTCAACGGGATTGCCGTTGATCACAAAGCCCCAATATCCTTCAAAAGGATATTGCGAAGCGATTTCAGAAATCGCTTCTTGGCCCAGCGTGTGACAGCAGCTCCTTACAGCGGCAGGTATGGCACCACTTCACCGGCCTTGCGGGCCTGATCGCCCACCGGACGGATCAGCAGCGCATTGGCCTTCGACAGGATCGACAGAAGCGAGCTGTCCTGACGCGCGAGCGGAGTGATCTTGCCATCCTCAAGCATCGCCCGCATGTAATGCACCCGCTCGCCATTTGCCGCCACATCCTCGCCCAGCACCGCAGTGCTTTCCGGGGCAGGGCCAATGCCCAGACCCTGCATCGCCGCCAGCATCGGGCCGACAAAGACCAGCCCGCAAACCATGGCCGAAACCGGATTGCCGGGCAGGCCGATCATCACCGCATCGCCCAGCGTACCCGCCATCAGCGGTTTGCCGGGGCGCATTGCTACCTTGTAGAAGCTTTGCTTCATGCCCAGATCGGCGGCGACCGGCGCCACCAGATCGAAATCGCCCACCGAGGCCCCGCCGATGGTCACGATCATATCCGCGCCCTTGGCAAGCTCGAAGGCGGCTTTCAGGCTGGCTTCGTTATCGCGGGCAATCGGCAGCATCCGCGCCTTGGCCCCGGCCTCTTCAAACATCGCTTTCAGCCCGAACGAGTTCGAGGCGATGATCTGATCCGGTCCCGGGTCTTCCCCCGGCATCACCAGCTCGTCGCCGGTAGCCAGAAGCGCGACTTCCGGGCGGCGATACACTGTGACTTCGCCCGCATTCATCGCGGCCAGCAGCGCCAGATCGCGGGCGTTCAGCCGCCGCGGCGCATCCACCGTGTCGCCAATGGTGAAATCGGCCCCGGCCGGGCGCAGGTTTGGCCCGGAGCCGAGCTCGCGGCCAAGGGTGATCAGATCGCCTTCGCGGGTCACGTCTTCCTGAATGATCACACGGTCAGCGCCCACCGGCACCGGAGCCCCGGTGAAAATCCGCACGCATTGCCCGGGCCCGACCGAGCCTTCAAATCGCGCCCCCGCCGCCGAGGTGCCGATGACCTTGAACATCGATTCCGGATCGGCCTCCACGCCTTTCAGCGCATAGCCATCCATCGCCGAGGCGGCAAAAGGCGGCTGATTGCGCGCCGCCACAAAGGGCTCCGCCAGCACCCGCCCGGCAGCTTCGGCCAGCGGGATGGTTTCGGTCTCCAGCGGTTTCGCCAGAGCAAAAAGATTTTCGAGTGCTTCGGAAACAGAGATCATGGCTGTGCCTCGATGGTTATGAGTTGGTCGTCTTCCCAGTCCGCATAAGTTCTTGAGCCGTCTTCAATATACCATTCGATCCGGCCATTGGAGGCGCGACCCAGCACAACAGCGGCAGCTGCGCTGGGGGAAGAAAAGGCAAAGCTCTCGGTAAACCGCGCTAGGTCACCTTCAATGCTGATGACCCCTCTTTCGATCAACCCTTCTCGAATTTTCCGATAGCCTGAATCCCAAGAACCTTTACCGATCCATTTGGCCCGCACAACCGAGCCGGATTCAATTACCATCTCGCCGTTACTGAGGCGGGCGGTGGCGTCGACGCCAATTTTCGGTCGCTTGATAGAGAAACGAGGAACAGCCTTTTCAGCAGGCTGGGTGGGAGAGGTTGAAGGTCGGGCCTTGTCGACGAATAGGTCGATACGGATTGCCGGAAGAATGATCATCAGGTTTTCGATGAAAGTTTCCATATTTGCCGCGTCCGCCTCCGAGAGGGACGCGCCAGTCGGCTGGTTTCCGTTTTCGAGTGGGGTGTTTTGCGCCCTCTTGGCTTGAGTGATCAAGCGCGCTTCCAGAAATTTCACATGCGCTTTGTGAAGGCTGTCGGCTGCGGTCGTGATCAGTGTTGCGCTGTCCCACTACCCCTTTTCACTCGCGTGGTTCTTAATCCGTGCCGCGAGATTTTCAGCTTCTCCAATGTAAGCGAGCGGACCGTCCTCAGTAGAACCTACAAGGATATACACACCGGTGTGGTTTGCCTCTTTGCGCGCCAGGGCCTCTCCCAGACGCGTGCGAGGGAAATGCAGAACGTGACCCGTCCAGTTAAAGAGTTCCGCAGTCAACATGCCGTCGGGCTGACCGTCGATAAAGTACAACTGGAGCGAACGTCCAATCATCACGGCGCCTCATATGTGCCGGATTTGCCGCCGGTTTTGGAAAGCAGCCGGATACCTTCGATGCGCATGGCTTTTTCGGCGGCTTTGAGCATGTCGTAGACGGTAAGCGCGGCGGTGCTGGCGGCGGTCAGCGCTTCCATCTCTACCCCGGTCTGGCCGGAGGTCTTGACCGTGGCGCGGATGCGCACGCCGGGTAGGGTATCGTCAGGTTCCAGCTCCACCGCGACGCGGGTGATCGGCAGCGGATGGCAGAGCGGGATCAGCTCCGAGGTTTTCTTGGCTCCCATGATCCCGGCCAGCCGCGCGACCCCGAGCACATCGCCCTTTTTCGCGCTGCCGGCTTTGACCAGATCCAGCGTTGCGGGCTGCATGATCACCAGCGCTTCGGCCACGGCTTCGCGCGAGGTGACGGGTTTGGCCGAGACATCGACCATATGGGCCTGACCGGCCTCGTCGAAATGGGTGAGTTCATCGCTCATGCGGGCACCGGATTGGCAAGAAGGTTGCGGGTTGCGGTCTCGACATCGTCCTGCCGCATCAGGCTTTCCCCGATCAGGAAGGCACGCGCGCCAACGCCCGCCATCAGCGCCAGATCATCGGGGGTGAACAGCCCGGATTCGCAGACCATCAGCCGGTCCGAGGGCACCAGCGGCGCCATGGCACGGGTGGTGTCGAGACTGGTTTCAAAGGTTTTCAGATTGCGGTTATTGATCCCCAGAAGCGGCGATTTGAGGTTCATCGCCCGCGACAGCTCGCGCCCGTCATGCACCTCGACCAACACATCCATGCCCCAGTCAAAGGCGGCCGCTTCCAGCTCCTGCGCCTGAGCATCTTCCAGCGAAGCCATGATCAGCAGGATGCAATCGGCCCCGAGCGCCCGGGCTTCGGCGATCTGATAAGGATCGTAGATGAAATCCTTGCGCAGCACCGGCAGGGTGACGGCATTGCGGGCGGTGACAAGGTATTCATCCGCGCCCTGAAAGCTTGGCGTATCGGTCAGCACTGAAAGGCAGGTGGCCCCCCCGGCCTGATAGGCGCGGGCAATCGCTTCCGGGTCGAAATCGGGCCGGATCAGCCCTTTCGAGGGCGAGGCCTTTTTCACTTCCGCAATCAGCCCGTAGCCGGTTTTCGTGGCCGATTTCAGGGCGTTGGCAAAGCCGCGCACGGGGCTGGCGGAGCGGGCATCAGCCTCAACATCGCTGATCGGACGGGCGGCTTTGCGCGCGGCCACATCTTCGAGCTTATAGGCTTTGATCTTGTCGAGAACATTGGTCATGGCAAGGGTTTACCCGCGCCGCGCGCCCCGGGCAATGGGGTCTGTGCCAGGGTGCGGCAATGGGCCAGAGGGCGCTTTCGGGTTGAGGCCGCTTCTATGCGTGTTGCTGGGGCAGGAAAGGGGCCGGAGATCAGCGGCCCCTGACAGCCAGCACCCGCCCGAACAGCGCCGCAGGCGCCGGGCGAGCGCCGGTCCGACCGGACGGACTGGCGCTATTGGGGCCTCTCGATACGCGGTGAGGCGGGCAGTTCTTGGCTGGCATAAATGGTGTCGCCCATAGGGAGTGACGCTCCACTCCCCGGACCGCCGCCC
>JARRIY010000104.1:8724-16788 GCA_037379985.1 Maritimibacter sp. | reverse complement strand
GCGACGGGTTTGATAAAGGTACGCACGGCCCAGCCGCCGCCTTCCTGCGCATCCCCAATCACCAGATAGAGGTCGCCCCAGAAACCGTTGCGAATATCGGCCTCGGTGGTCGGCATGGCCTGCACCGGATAAACGCGTTTTTCCGGATACAGCCTGGCAACCGGCGCACCATCTTTGCTAAGCTCGATCTGCCCCATCGTGGTGAGGTAGTTCGGTCCTTCGGATTGGCTCACATCGGTGAGTTCAACTTGATATCCGGCCACCTCAAACGGCTCGCCGATCCGGGCGACGCGAATATCTTCCACCTGCCAGGCCATCAGCCCGGAAATGCCCGCAATCACGATACCAAGCCCGGCATGAGCGGCGACGCGCCCCCAATCGGCCCGAGGCAAACGGGTAAGGCGGACAAGCCGCGCGCCAATGGCGCCACGCCCGGTGCGCGAAAACAGATCAACCAGCGCGCCCGAGACCAGCCAGACACCCAGCAGGAACCCGATAGGCCCAAGCATGGTCTTGCTGCTTTGCAGGGTCCAGATGAACAGGGCCACAACCACCGCCAGCACAAAACCCGGGGCCAACAGGCGGAGGACCCGGCCCAGCTTTGCCCGTTTCCACGGCAGCATCGCTCCGATTGGCAGCAAGGCCGCAAGCCCTACCATGAAGGGAGTAAAGGCCTGTTCGAAAAACGGTGCCCCAACCGACAGTTTGCGGTCAAAAAACATCTCGGCGGCCAGCGGCCAGATGGTGCCGATAAACACCACGACAGCGGCCACGGCGAGCAGGATGTTATTGACCACCAGCGCGCTTTCGCGGCTGACCATGCTGAACACACCGCGCGCCTCAAGCGCACCGGCACGAACCGAATACAGCAGCAAGGCCCCGCCGATAAACACCGCCAGAAGCGCCAGAATAAACAGGCCTCGTGTGGGATCGGAGGCAAAGCTGTGCACCGAGGTGACAATGCCCGAGCGCACGATGAAGGTGCCGATCAGCGAGAAGCCAAAGGCGAGGATCGCGAGCAGGATGGTCCAGCTTTTCAGGCTTTCGCGTTTCTCCACCACGATGGCGGAATGCAGCAGCGCGGCGGCAAAAAGCCAAGGCATCAGCGATGCGTTTTCCACCGGATCCCAGAACCAGAAACCGCCCCAGCCAAGCTCGTAATAGGCCCACCAGGAGCCGAGCGCGATGCCGATGGTCAGGAAAATCCAGGCCGCCAGCGTCCAGGGCCGCACCCAGCGCGCCCAGGCCGCATCGACCCGGCCTTCGATCAGAGCCGCAACCGCGAAGGAGAACGCCATCGAAAGCCCGACATAGCCGAGATAGAGAAACGGCGGATGAAAGGCGAGCCCGGGGTCTTGCAACAGCGGGTTCATCCCCTGCCCGTCAAAGGGCGGCTGCGCCAACCGCAGGAACGGGTTCGAGGTGAAAATGATAAAGCCCAGAAAGGCCACGCCGATCGAGGCCTGCACCGCCAGCACCCGGGCTTTCAGCCGAGGCGGCAAAGCGCCACCAAACCAGGCCGCCGCCGCGCCGAACAGCGACAGGATCAGCACCCAGAGCATCATCGAGCCTTCGTGATTCCCCCAGACGCCGGTGATCTTGTAAAGCATCGGCTTCAGCGTATGCGAGTTGGCCCAGACCAGCCGCAGCGAGAAATCCGAGGTCACAAACCCCCATGTCAGTGCGCCAAAAGAGGCGGCAACAAACAGAAATTGCAAGGTTGCAGCGGGCGCAGCCATGGCCATCCAGCCCGGCCAGCCCCTATGGGCACCGATCAACGGTACGATCATCTGCACGATGGCCACAAAAAGGGCCAGGATGAGGGCGAAGTGTCCGAGCTCTGTAATCATGGGGCGACCATAGGGGCATTCCCGACGCCCGCCAATCCCATGCGCGCCCTTGTCGCGGAATTATGATCCCGGCGGGGTTTGGCCGGATCAGGCGGCAATCACCGCAGGGCCTCGCATCCGGCCTATGGTTTGGTTAGGCTTGCCACAATACTCTATGGGAGGCTCCCTTGCGCCGCATCATTCTGGCACTCGCTCTCACCCTGCCCGCCTTGCCGGGCCGCGCAGAAGATACCCCCGCTTGCTGGCAACCGGGCATGGCCCCGAGTCTGTTTGACTGGCAGCAAACGCCGTCGCTCGCCTGTCGGGATGGGGCGTTGGCTGGTGCGCCAGTCACGCTGACTAAGGATCACCCTCGGCCCAACCAATCGGCTGACAACACACCCCCCGATCCCGCGCCGCTATTTGAGTTTGGCGGGAGCGTTTATTTCGGCGTGGCGATGACGATAAAGCATTGAGATCAGGTCATTATAGCAGGGTCTGCGTGGCCGCCGACAGGGCAAAAGCCAGCCCGACCGGCCATAGAAAGCCGGGGCCGTGCCGCCCGAACGAGCGCTGAATCACCGCGAAATGAAGGATCGCTCCGGAGAGCGAAAAGCCAAGCGCGATCATCAGCAAATGCGCGCCCTGCCCCGGTTGCAGCCGGTCCGGCAAGCCCGATAGCCACCACCAGCCGGTCAGCAGCCCGATCCCGCTCCAGCTAAATACCATCCCAAGCGCCAGCGAGGTGGCGCGCGCGAGCCAGAGCCACAAAAACGTGGCCGCGATCATCAGCGCCATCAGGGCCACCGCGCCAAAGGCGAGCGCCAGCACCGTTGCGCCACCCCAAAACGCCATTCCGGCTTCCAGCAGCGCAATCATTGCCATGAGCAAAAGCAAAGCCTGTTTCATTGCCGCAAAACCTCCCGCACCGCCCGATCCAGCGCATCCGCCGCCCGCCGGTTTCGCTCGAGCGCCCGCATCAGCGCCGCCCCGGCCAGATGCCAGTGCAAATGCCGCATGGCTGCTCGAAATGACACGCCGATCATTGCCCGCCCCCATGCGCCTGCGGCAGGCGTTCGCGGATGATTGTCGTCATCTCGATGAGGATCGCGGTGTTTTTGTCGAGCACCGTGCGCGTGACCTGATCCTTTTTCAGATCGCGCCAGAGCAGATAGAACACCAGCAGCACCCAGGGGCCGTAGTCGCTGAGCAACTGGCCGAAGAGTTCAGCCGTCATCGCCCTACGCCCCCGTGCCCAGTTGCCAATCCGCAAGCGCCGGGTTTGCTTCCGCTGCCGCATCCGCCCCGGCCTGCATCTGCGCAATCCGGGCCAGATTTTGCATCACCGGCTGGCTGCGCAGCAAGGTTTCCGCCAGAGCCTGTTGAAACTGCTGGGTTTTCACCTGTTGCCGCGCGCCGAAATAGAAGCTGACAATCGCGCCCATCAGCCACCAGAGCGGTTGCGGCACCAGCGCCAGCCCCTGCATCCGCGCGGTAAACCAAAGCGGATCGACCATCGCCGCCACGAACAGCCCCAACGTGCCAAGCGCCAGCGCCGGGCGCGGCAACCTGTTGAGCCCGTCCATCACACGATCAAACCAGCCCTGTTTCGGCGCCGCAAATTCACCGGAAAACTGTTGCAGAACCGCGCCTTGCCAGATCGCTTCGCGTGTTGCTGCGGCTTCGGCATTGGGCAAGAACACACCCGCAGTTTCCTTGATCAGGTTCCGGTTGCTTCCGAAGAGCAGCCCCAACAAGCCTTCGATCAGCGCCATGACGCCACCCGCTCGCGGTGTTCGGCCTCACTCAGATGATATTTCGGGGAAATGAATTCCTCAGCCCGCTTGATCCAGCCGCCTTTGGAATTGTCATTGGTTGTCGCAAATTTGCGCAGCTTCGGCCGGTTCGCCGCCAGCCGGTAGTAATAATTGCGCCGGGCGATTCCATAGGCATCGACGATATGATCCGGCGCATCGTCATAGGCAGAAAAGCTCGCACCGATGGTTTTCGGCCCGATGATCCCGTCCACCGTCACGCCATGATGCATCTGGCAGAGCAGCCATTGCAGGATGCGCACCGCTTGCGGACCCGCATTCACATACATGTCAAACACGCTGGGTTGCAGCGGTTTCGGCAACCGCCCGATCTTGGGCATCTCATAGTAATCGCGAACAAAAATCTCGCGCGCCTGATCACGGCTGAGCTGGCGCACATCTTCGGCGGTGACAGCCCCATCGCCATCCAGATCCAGCCCGAGATGCTGCATCGTGCCCAGGGTTACGCCGTATTTGGTTGGCCCACCCGGATCGTCCGGGTCGAACACATAGCCGCCCTCACGATCAATGATCTCATCTGCAATTTGCTGAACTGATTTCATCTGCCCAATCCCACTGCACCATGCGACGTATAGCCTGCGCCGAATTCGTTAAGAGGGATCAAACATGGCGCGCGATCTGCCAAACTGGTTAAGAGAACCCACCAAAGAGAACGGGTCGCAAAGCTGCGACCCGCTGTGAAAATCTACGATCTTCTGGCTGCGTTCAGGAGCCGGGCTCGCGATACACGCCCTGTTCTTTCAGCGAATCCGCGACCTCTTTCGGCATGTAATTTTCGTCATGTTTGGCAAGGATTTCAGAGGCTTGAAACACGCCATCCACAAATCGCCCGGTGCCGATCATCCCGGAATTTTCCGAGAACAGATCAGGCAGAACCCCGGCAAACTCCACCGGCACCGAGGCGCCGCCATCGGTCACGGAAAACTTAACCACTTCGCCCTGCCCACGGACCAGCGAGCCCTCTTCCACCAGCCCGCCAAGGCGAAAGATTTCATTCGGTGCGGGCGGTTCTTCCAGCACCTGACTGGGCGCGCGGAAATAGTTGATCCCATCGCGAAACGCATAGCCCATCAGGCCAGCCGCGCCGATCAGCCCGACGAAAGCCAGCACCACGATCTGAATGCGTCTGCGCTTTTTCAGCCCTTTCATTCCGGCCATGCGCGTTCTCCTGTCCTGTGTCGCCCGCCAATGCAATCAGAGCCGTGGCGGGCTCGCCTTGATTTCGCTCAAGGGAATACCGGCGCCAGCATCAGCCCGGTGGTTTCATCCTCACCCAGCATCAGATTGGCATTCTGCACCGCCTGCCCGGATGAGCCCTTGGTCAGATTGTCGAGGGTCGAGACGACCAGCGCGCGGTTCTCCTTGCGGTCGGCGATAACACCGATCCGGCAGAGGTTCGATGCGGCGACATGCCCCGTGCCCGGCGCTTGCCCAAAGGGCAGAACCTGCACGAAGGGCTCATCGGCATAGCGGCTTGCCAGTACCTCATGGATCACCTGTGCATCGCCTTCGACATAGCAGCTGGCCAGAATGCCGCGATTGATCGGCACCAGATTGGGGGTAAAGATAATCTCGACAGGCCGCCCGGCCAGTGCAGTGAATTCCTGATCAAACTCGCCCAGATGCCGGTGCTTGCCACCAAGCGCATAGCCCATCGCATCGGTGCTGCGCTCAGCAAACAGCATGTTTTCCTTCAGGCTACGCCCCGCGCCCGACACGCCGTTCTTCAGATCGCAGATGATCCGATCCAGGTCGATCACGCCAGCCTCGATCAGCGGCCGCAGCGCATATTGTACCGTGGCTGCGTTGCAGCCCGTGCCCGCCACCAGCCGCGCCGATTTGATCTCGTCGCGGTAAAACTCGGTGAGGCCATAGACGGCCTGCTTCTGCAGATCATGGGCAACATGCCGATTGCCATACCATTTTTCATATTCCGCCGGATCACGCAGGCGGAAATCGGCGCCCAGATCGACGACCTTCACGCTGTCCGGCAGATCGCGCACCAAAGCCTGGCTCAGCCCATGCGGCAGAGCGGCGAAAACCAGATCAACGGCCGAGAAATCAATCTCGTCCACCTTTACAAGGGTCGGCAGATCAAGATGGGCCAGATGCGGAAACACATCGGCCATTTGCATCCCGGCCTTACGATCGGCAGAGAGCGCGACGATTTCCATCGTCGGATGGGTGGCGATGATCCGCACGAGTTCGGCGCCGGTATATCCCGAAGCGCCCAGAATGGCGATTTTATGGGTCATGATGACCTCTTTCAGATAGCTATGTCAGAAACAGTTGGATGCCGCGTCTCAGGCGGCTTCAAACGTGATCTTTCGTCGCAAAAACTGCGTGGCGTGATCGCTGACCTTGCGCGGATTGCCGGTGGTCAGGAATTTGCTTTCCGTTCCGCTGCCCAGCATTTGCGGATGGCGTTCCAGATAATCGGCAAGGCTCGCCGCCACCAGATTGGCCTGGCTGAACACGTTCACATCCGGCCCCAGCGCATCCTGAAACACCTGTTCCATCAGCGGGTAATGGGTACAGCCCAGAATGGCGGCCTCGGGTTTCGGCATTTTACGGGTCAGCGCGTCCACATGGCTACGCACCAGCGCTTCGGCCAGGATCATATCGCCATCTTCGATGGCATCGACCACACCGCCGCAAGCCTGCGCTTCCACATCCACACCGATGGCCCGAAACGCCAATTCGCGCTGAAAGGCCCGGCTGGCCACGGTGGCCGGCGTAGCAAACAGCGCCACATGTTTCACGCCCACCTCACGCGGCGGCGAATTATCGCCCCAGTCGCGTTCGGTCAGGGCTTCGATCAGCGGCACGAAGACGCCAAGCGCCCGCTTGCCCTGCGGCAGCCAGCTATCCTGCATCCGGCGCAGCGCCGCTGCCGAGGCGGTGTTACAGGCCAGAATCACCAGATCGCAGCCTTCTTCCCACATCCGCTCAACGGCGGCGGTGGTCAGATTGAACACATCATCCGCATCGCGCACCCCATAGGGCGCATGCGCGTTATCGCCAAAATACACGAAAGGCACGTCGGGCAAGCGCTTGCTCACCGCATCCAGAACGGTCAGCCCGCCCAGCCCACTATCGAAAATACCTACTGCCATCAGTCAGCCTCTGGGTTTTCCCCGGGTTTACGCCGAAACGGCCTGCAAGGCCAGCGAAAGCACAGGGCAGATAAGCAGCGAAATCAGCAAAATCCAGCCACCTGCCCGCGCTACCGTGGCGCGATTACGACAAACCCGCCCTGTCATCGGCTTTTCACATGACCTTTGGGTCAGGCTGGTATAGTTAGAGGGGGCTAAAAAGGTCCGGGACACAATGGATTGGGATAAACTCAGGATTTTCCACTCAGTGGCGGATGCGGGATCGCTCACGCATGCGGGAGATTCGCTCAATCTCAGCCAATCCGCCGTGTCGCGGCAGATTCGCGCGCTGGAAGAAAGTCTCAACGCAACGCTGTTTCACCGTCATGCGCGGGGGTTGATCCTGACCGAACAGGGCGAGCTGCTGTTTGACGCCACGCGGGCAATGGCCCAGCGGCTGGAAGCGGCCGAGGCGCGCATTCGCGACTCTAAAGAAGAAGTGTTTGGCGAGCTTCGCGTGACCACCTCCACCGGCTTTGGCTCACTCTGGCTGGCCCCGCGCCTGTCGAAGCTCTACGAGCAATATCCGGATCTGAAGATTGACCTGATGCTGGAAGAGCGGGTGCTTGACCTGCCGATGCGCGAAGCCGATGTGGCGATCCGCCTGAAAGAGCCAAGCCAGGCCGATCTGGTGCGCAAACGCCTGATGAGCGTGAATATGCGCCTTTATGCCATGCCCGGCTATCTCGATACCTATGGCCGCCCGGAATGCCCTGATGATCTGCATGAACATCGGCTGATCTGCATGAACACGACATCGACCCAGGTGACCGCCGGGGCGAGCTTCGTGCAGGAATTGCTGACCTATGACGTCAAATCGCTGCTGACGGTCAACAACTACTTCGGCGTGTTGCAAGCCGTGCTGAACGGTCTCGGCATCGGTGTTCTGCCCGATTACGTGGTGCGCGACATCCCGGAAATGGAACGGGTGCTGTCCGAAATGGAATCGAAGGAAATCCCGGTTTTCCTCGCCTATCCGGAAGAGCTGCGTCATTCCAAGCGAGTCGGCGCTTTCCGCGATTTCGTGACCGAAGAAATCTTCGAATTCCGCCGCAGTATGGCGACAAAATAGCAACAGACTCCGCCGGTCCGAGACCAGCCCGATGTGTTTGCGCCAAACCGGCCGCAAAAATGCGTCGTATTTGCCTCACAGGCAGGCGTTTTACCGCCATGCAAAAAGTGCATATCTGCCTTGCACCAATTGCGCTTGAAGCATGAGCATTGCAGGCATAAATCTGCCTCAAA
>JARRIY010000104.1:0-8696 GCA_037379985.1 Maritimibacter sp. | reverse complement strand
CGCTATCCCCATCCTGCGGCGCCAAGGCTCTTCCCCCCTCCCGGCCAATCCCTTATGACGCAGGCAACACCAGCCGCAGGGGATAGTCTATGAGCCAAGAGCCTGAGATCACCGAAGACCTGATCGCAGCCCACGGGATCAAACCCGATGAATACGCCGATATTCTGCGCATTCTGAACCGGGCGCCGAATTTCACCGAACTCGGGATTTTCTCGGCAATGTGGAACGAGCATTGTTCCTATAAGAGCTCCAAGAAATGGCTGCGCACCCTGCCCACCGAAGGCCCGCAGGTGATTTGCGGTCCGGGCGAAAATGCCGGGATCGTCGATATTGGCGATGGGCAGGCGCTGGTCTTCAAGATGGAAAGCCACAACCACCCCTCTTATATCGAGCCCTATCAGGGCGCGGCCACCGGCGTGGGCGGCATTCTGCGCGACGTTTTCACCATGGGCGCCCGTCCGATTGCCGCGATGAACTCGCTCAGCTTCGGCGAAGTCGATCACCCGAAAACCAAACGCCTCGTGCATGGCGTGGTTGAAGGCGTTGGCGGCTATGGCAACTGCTTCGGCGTGCCCACCGTAGGCGGCGAAGTGCGCTTCCACGCAGCCTATAATGGCAACTGCCTGGTCAACGCTTTCGCGGCAGGTCTGGCCGATACAGACAAGATTTTCTACTCCGCCGCTTCGGGCGTTGGCATGCCGGTGGTCTATCTCGGTGCCAAGACCGGGCGCGATGGCGTTGGCGGAGCCACCATGGCCTCGGCTGAATTTGACGAAACCATCGAAGAAAAACGCCCGACCGTGCAGGTGGGTGACCCCTTCACCGAAAAACGTCTGATGGAAGCCACGCTGGAGCTGATGGCGACCGGCGCGGTGATCTCGATCCAGGATATGGGCGCGGCTGGGCTGACCTGCTCGGCGGTTGAGATGGGCGACAAGGGCCATCTGGGCATCCGGCTCGATCTCGACCGCGTGCCGCAGCGCGAAGAAAACATGACCGCCTATGAGATGATGCTCTCGGAAAGCCAGGAGCGGATGCTCATGGTGCTGAAGCCCGAGAAAGAGGCGGAAGCGCGCGCGGTGTTCGAGAAATGGGATCTCGATTTCGCCATTGTCGGCGAGACCCTGCCAGAAGACCGGTTCCTGATCATGCAGGATGGCGTCTGCAAAGGCGATCTGCCGCTTTCCACCCTCGCCTCCTCTGCGCCGGAATATGACCGCCCATGGGAGCCGACACCGGAAGCCGCGCCGCTGGCCGATGTGCCGGAGATTGATGGCATCGACGCGCTGAAAGCGCTGATCGCCACGCCGAACTATGCCGCGAAAAACTGGGTGTTCGAACAATACGACACGCAGGTGATGGCCGATACGGTGATCCGCCCCGGTCTGGGTGCCGGTGTGGTCCGCGTGCATGGCACCGAGAAAGCCATTGCCTTCACCTCTGACGTGACCCCGCGCTATGTGAAAGCCAACCCGGTTGAGGGCGGCAAACAGGCGGTGGCAGAAGCCTATCGCAACCTCACCGCCGTGGGCGCCGTGCCACTGGCCACCACCGACAACATGAATTTCGGCAATCCCGAAAAGCCCGAAGCCATGGGCCAGTTTGTTGGCGCCATTCAGGGGATTGGCGAGGCGGTTTCGGCGCTGGATATGCCGATCGTGTCGGGCAATGTCTCGCTTTACAACGAAACCGATGGCGAAGGCATTCTGCCGACCCCCACCATTGGTGCCGTGGGCCTGCTGAAAAACCTTGAAACCGACCTGATCGCCGGTGAGGCCCGCGAAGGCCATGTGGCGCTGGTGGTTGGCGAGACCGAAGGGCATCTGGGCCAGTCGGCGCTGCTCGCCGAAGTCTTCCACCGCGAAGATGGCGACGCGCCGCATGTCGATCTCGCCGCCGAAAAACGCAATGGCGATTTCATCCGCGCCAATCGCGAGCTGATCAAAGCCTGCACCGACCTTGCCGATGGCGGGCTGGCGCTGGCGGCCTTTGAAATGGCCGAAGCCGGGGGCGTGGGTGTGCATCTTGACGCCGCCGACACCGCCGCGCTCTTTGGCGAAGATCAGGCCCGCTATCTGATCGCCTGCAACTTCGATCAGGCCGAGGCGCTGATGACCGAAGCCGGGCGCGCGGGCGTGACGATCAGCTCGGTCGGCCGCTTCACCGGTGACACGGTGCGTTTCGGCAGCTCTGAAGCGCCGCTGGAAGAGCTCTCCGCGCTCTATCGCGGCAGCTTTGCCGAGGTGCTGGGCTAATGCTGCGCGCTGCGGAACCGGGCGATTTCGCCTTTCTCCACTCCGTGGCGCGCAACCCCGACTATGCCCGTTTCGTTGAAGATGTCAGCGATGCGGTGCTGACCGACTATCTGAACGACCCGCAATATGCGCTGGTGATCTGGGAGCGTGACGGCGCGCCGAAGGGCTTTGCGCTGTTCAGTGGTCTTGGCAGCCCTGCCGGAACGGTGGAACTACGCCGCCTCGCCCTGGCTGAGGCGGGTGGCGGCATGGGTCGCGCCTTCATCACCGATCTTCGCGATTACGGGTTTGAAGTGCTTGGGGCTGAATGCCTCTGGCTCGATGTCGTCACCGACAATCCGCGCGCCAAGCATCTGTATGAAGACCTCGGTTTCCAACACGAAGGCACCCTCCGCGCCCGCTGGAAACGCCCTGCAGGCGATGTCGCCGACCTGCATGTGCTGTCGATCCTGCGCAGCGAGTGGCAGGGCTGATCAGCGCCTGAATGGCCTTCTCCCCCCCAATGAGCCTCACTCCGGGCTGAGTCGGCAGAGGTTAACCGGCGCATATTGGGCGGGCTTGGAAATGCTGCAATCCTGTCTGAAATAATTTTGGCCATCGCAGTCAGCCCGGCCCCTGCCCGGCTATTTCGCGAACCTCCGTTACAAAAAACGCCGGTGTATTGGCGGGGCTTCAGGTGCCGTTTTTTCCTTGCCCACCCTCGCGCTATGGGCGACAACCACGCCATGACCAACCGGATCGCCATCGTGCTGGGGCTGTTGATTGCAATGGCCTATCTGATCGACAACGCCTTTTTCGGCGGTCATTCGCCGCTGTTCCTCGCCCGAAAATTCTATGATTTTCTCGATTGGGTTGCCTTCTGGCGCTAATCGCGCCCCGGCAGCGCCCGCCTGCGACAGTTTGCGCTAACATTTTTCACCTAAACCTGCGCGACCTCCCTTGACTATCCTTCACCATTCCCAAAGGTTTGTGCGCGAGAGATTATCTGCGCTCCGAGTCTTCGGAGCCTCCCACAACGCAAGGATTGAAAAGATGACGGTCAAGGTCGCAATCAACGGGTTCGGACGGATCGGTCGCAACGTGCTGCGGGCGCTGGAGGAGAGCGGGCGTAAGGATATCGAAGTGGTCGCTATCAACGACCTCGGCCCGGTCGAAACCAACGCTCACCTGCTGCAATATGACAGCGTACACGGGCGTTTCCCGAATGAAGTGAAAGTTTCCGGCAACACCATCGACGCGGGCTCGGGCCCGATTGAAGTCTCCGCGATCCGCAACCCGGCAGAACTGCCCTGGGGCGACGTGGATATCGTGATGGAATGCACCGGTATCTTCACCGATAAGGAAAAAGCCAAGATCCACCTCGAAAACGGCTCCAGCCGGGTTCTGGTCTCGGCCCCCTCGGCCGGTGCGGACAAAACCATCGTTTACGGTGTGAACCATGACAGCCTGACCGCGGATGATCTGGTTGTGTCGAACGCCTCCTGCACCACCAACTGCCTGGCGCCGGTGGCCAAGGTTCTGAACGACACCGTGGGCATCACCCGTGGCTTCATGACCACCATCCACAGCTACACTGGCGACCAGCCGACGCTCGACACCATGCACAAAGATCTGTACCGCGCCCGCGCGGCAGCGCTCAGCATGATCCCGACCTCGACCGGTGCCGCGAAAGCCGTGGGCCTGGTGCTGCCGGAACTGAACGGCAAGCTCGATGGCGTGGCGATCCGGGTGCCGACGCCGAACGTCTCGGTCGTTGACCTGACCTTCGAAGCCAGCCGCGACACCACCGTGGAAGAAATCAACGACGCCATCCGCGCCGCCGCCAACGGCCCGCTGAAAGGCATCCTTGGCTTCACCGACAAGAAACTGGTGTCCTCGGACTTCAACCACGACTCGCATAGCTCGACCTTCCACACCGATCAGACCAAGGTCATGGAAGGCAACTTCGTGCGGATTCTCACCTGGTACGACAACGAATGGGGCTTCTCGAACCGGATGCTCGACACCGCTGTCGAAATGGCGAAATACCTCTGATTTCGCTCTGAAGTCACAGAAAATTAACCAGAAGGCCGCCAGTTTTGGCGGCCTTTTCCTTTGTTATCAGCACCTTACCCGCCATGCAGTGCGCGCATGGCGGTTATCGCTAACAGGAAGTTGTGCTGTGGCATTCTGACGCTACATTAAAGGACAGAAGCAATGACCTATCAGGAAAGGAACTCCAAATGGCCGCTTATACTGCCCTTCGTGAAGTACTCGCCAAACGTGCTCTTTATGCCCGTACCCGCCGCGAGCTGGAAAGCCTGCCGGAAAACATGGTGAAAGAAGATCTGGGTTTTGCCCCCTTCGACGCCAAAGAGATCGCCTACCGCGCCGTCTATGGTGACTAAGCCATGACTTCGGGAGGCGACCCGGAACCCCGGGAGACAACAGATAAACACGCATAAGGGCCGGACATCGTTCCGGCCCTTGGCTTTTGGTAGGTCAGCGCAGAGGCGCGGCTGAAACCAACAGGAAAAGTGGTTCGCGAGTTATATCCTCGCTGACCAAGGGGAACGGCCCTCAGCTCTTACCGAGCTTCGCCAGCAGCTTTACCCGCACATCCGGGGTGACGAAATGCTGAACATCGCCATCGAGCCGGGCGATTTCCTTCACCAGTTTCGAGGCAATCGGCTGAAACTTGGTTTCCGCCATCAGAAACACGGTTTCCACCGAGGCATCCAGCACCCGGTTCATCCCGACCATCTGATATTCATATTCGAAATCCGCCACCGCGCGCAGGCCGCGAATGATGATCTGCGCATCCACATCATGGGCGCAATCGATCAGCAGGTTTTCAAACGGATGGGCAACGATCTCGGTGCCGGTTTCACGGGCAAGCTCGGCGCATTCGGCCTCAACCATCGCCACGCGCTCTTCCAGCGAAAACAGCGGGCCTTTGTCGCGATTGACCGCGATCCCGATCACCAGCCGATCAACCAGCGCACAGCCGCGTTTGATGATATCCAGGTGCCCCAAAGTAATCGGGTCAAACGTACCCGGATATAGACCAGTGCGCATAGTGCCCTCCTCTTCGCGTCGGGGGCACGCAACTATAATGTGCCCGCGATTGCAAGGGCTTTCCGCACTGCGGCATCATTGACCAGGGCAGATGCCCTGCCCCGGCCCACGCCGCGCGGCAACCCGGCCTAGTAGCCCATGATCATGTTTTTCAGGGCGTCTGCCTGGTTTGACAGCTCTTCCAGCCGCGCCTTGACCACATCGCCGATTGAGACCAGCCCGACCATCTCATCGCCCTCCATCACCGGCATATGGCGAAAGCGCCCTTCGGTCATTTTCTGCAACACCGCAATCGCCCGGTCATTCGGGGTGCAGGTGATGAGTTTTTTCGTCATCAGCATATCGACATCATCATTCAGGCAGCCGGTGCCGCGTTTGCCCAGCTCGCGCACAATGTCGCGTTCGGTGATGATGCCGGCCGGGTGCAGACCGTCTTGCGACACCACAATGGCGCCGATGCCTTTCGATGACAGGATATTCGCGGCTTCCGCCACTGGCGTGCCCGGCGCCACGGTAAGAATACCCTTCATCGCTTTGGCTTGCAGAATCTGACTGATCAGCATGGTCGTACAATCTCCCTCATCACCCCCGCACCGGCAGACATGCCGGGCTCCATAAGGAAGCGTCGCCCAGACTGCGACAACCTGTCAAGTCAGAGCTTCCAGCCGCACCAGTTCCGCCCGAAGCCCGCTGAGCAACAGATCGCCCACCCGCGACAGCCTTTCGCTGCGCCGGTCATCGGCGTGACGGATAAGGAAATAGCTGCGGGTCAGGCCAAACTGGTCGGGCAGAACCTTCACCAGCTCCGGCACGAAAGGCAGGGCGAAATCATGGGTGATGCCCAGCCCGACGCCCTCGCGCAGAAAGCCAAGCTGCACCGACACCGCGTTGGAAGCGAGCGCCATGCGCTCTGCCCCGGTTTCCGACAGGTAATCCAGCTCCTTGTCGAAAATCATATCGGGGATATAGCCAACCAGCGGATGCTGCGCGATATCACCGATCCGCTCCAGCGCCGGCGCGCGCGCGAGGTAATCGCGATGAGCCGCCAGATGCAGGTGGTAATCCGCGATTTTTTGCACTGTCAGCCGCCCGGTGACGGGGGGCGAAACGGTGACGGCGAAATCGGCCTCGCGCCGCGACAGGTTCACCACACGCGGCAGCGCCACCACCTGCAATTCCAGCTCGGGATGGGCGCGCTGGATCGCCGCGCAGACCTGCGGCAACAGGTAATTGGCGCAGCCATCTGGCGCCCCGATGCGGATCTGGCCAGATAGCTGCCCTGCCTTGCCCCGCAGCGCCTCTGCGCCGCGCGCCATGGCCTGCTCCATCGCCTCGGCATGGTCCATCAGCCGCGCCCCCGCCTCGGTCAGCCCATAGCCCATCTGCGAGCGCAGAAACAGCGCCACGCCCATCGCCTGCTCCAGCCGGGTGATGCGCCGCCCCACCGTGGCCGGATCGCGCTTCAAGAGCCGCCCCGCCTCCGACAGGCTTTCGCCCCGGGCCACGGCCAGAAACACCTTTAGGTCATCCCAATCCGGGTCCATTCCCTCATCCTTCTATGGGCGCAGGCACGACCTGACGCCTATCCTCGCCCTGCGCCTGTGCGCTGTTCGGGCGAAGTCACAGGCTCAACTCCGCATCATCCACCACCCTCTGCATTTCTGCAAAGCCTCTTTGAGTACTTGCCCCTTTCACCGGCATAATTGCAAGCCTATCCTGCGCCAAACTCAGGAGGCTTCCCATGTACGAACTCGACCATTGGATCAACGGCGCCCATGTCAAAGGCGGCTCGGGCCGTTTTGCCGATATCTTCAACCCCGCCACCGGCGAAGTGCAGGGCAAAGTGCCGCTGGCCAGCGCCGATGAGCTGAACGCGGTGGTCGAAAAGGCCGCCGAAGCGCAAAAAGGCTGGGCCGCCACCAACCCGCAGCGCCGCGCCCGGGTGATGATGAAATTCGGCGAGCTGATCAATCGCGACATGGACAAGCTGGCCGAAGCGATTTCGCGCGAGCATGGCAAAACCCTGCCGGATGCACGCGGCGATGTGCAGCGCGGGCTGGAAGTGGTCGAGGTCTGCATGGGCGCCCCGCATATGCTGAAAGGCGAGTTCACCGATAATGGTGGCCCCGGCATCGACCTTTATTCCATGCGCCAGCCGCTGGGTGTGGTCGCAGGCATCACCCCCTTCAACTTCCCGGCGATGATCCCGCTGTGGAAAATGGCCCCGGCGCTGGTTTCGGGCAATGCGATGGTGCTGAAACCCTCCGAACGCACCCCCACCACCTCGCTGATGCTGGCTGAGCTGCTGAAAGAAGCCGGTCTGCCCGATGGCGTGCTGCAAGTCGTGCATGGCGACAAGGAAGCCGTGGATGCGATCCTCGATAACGAGATCATTCAGGCCGTGGGCTTTGTCGGCTCCACCCCGATTGCCCAATACATCTATGGCCGCGCTGCCTCGAATGGCAAACGCGCGCAGTGCTTCGGCGGTGCCAAGAACCACATGATCATCATGCCCGATGCCGACCTTGATAAGGCCGCTGACGCGCTGATCGGGGCGGGCTACGGGGCCGCAGGCGAACGCTGCATGGCGATTTCCGTGGCCGTGCCGGTGGGCGCAGAGACCGCCGACAAGCTGATCGAAAAGCTGGTGCCGCGCATCGAAAAGCTGAAAGTCGGCCCCTATACCGCTGGCGACGACATGGATTACGGCCCGGTCATCACCGAGGCGGCGCTGGCCCGTATCAAAGGGCTGATCGGCTCGGGTGTCGACCAAGGCGCCACGCTGGTGATGGATGGCCGCGATTTCAGCCTGCAAGGCTATGAAAACGGCTTCTTCGTCGGTCCGTCGCTGTTTGACAACGTCACCCCCGATATGGACATCTACAAAGAAGAAATCTTCGGCCCGGTGCTCTCGACCGTGCGCGCGGAAACCTATGAAGATGCGCTGCAACTGGTGATCGACAACGAATACGGCAATGGCACCGCGATCTATACCGCCGATGGCGATGTGGCGCGCGATTTCGCCTCCCGTGTGAATGTGGGCATGGTCGGGATCAACTTCCCGATCCCGGTGCCGCTGAGCTACTACACCTTCGGCGGCTGGAAGAAATCGGCCTTTGGCGATCTCAACCAATACGGCCCCGACGCCTTCCGCTTCTACACCCGCACCAAAACCGTCACCGAGCGCTGGTTCTCGGGCATCAAAGACGGCGCCGAAACCGCCTTCAAGGCGATGGACTGATCAGGTCGCAGGCAAATACACAAAGATCAAAGGGGCTCCAGCGGGGCCCCTTTTTTTCTTTCCAGCTTCCAGTGGGTTTCAAAATCAAACCCGTAGCCTCTCATCGTGAATGAGGTACAGCCACAGGGCTGGCTGTGGATGAC
>JARRIY010000103.1:0-15192 GCA_037379985.1 Maritimibacter sp. | reverse complement strand
CCTGAGATGACCATGGTCACGACATCGCCCCAGATCGCGGGAGCATCCTCCTCACATTCTGCACCGCCTGCTGTGAGATGGAAGCTACCATCGACGTGATAGGCTCCGGCCCCAAAAATCGCAGCGCCGCGCATGTAAACATTGTCCGAGAAGTCATGATTGTCAGTCTTCGGGAAAACGGTACAGGCGCCACCACCATTAGCGAACTTACCATCCACACGGAACCCGTCGATTTGTCCGATGGCATCACCGAATTCCAACCGACCGGACTGCTCAACATTGATCGCATTGCCGTTCTGTCCCGCCCCCATATAATAGTAGTTTGCATAGGCACCATCGCCCAGCTTCAGCGTGGCGCCCTGCCCGACCTTGATACCAGCATCAAAGACGTAGTCCCCCAGACCTTCGAAGATGATCGTGCCATAGTCACAGATCGAGTAACCGCAAGCTCCCTTGCCAATATGAAAGCTCCCAGCACCGAAACGGATATCAGATCCCGTCACGCCCTTGGCGATATTGAAGGTTCCAGATCCGAACCGCACAGGTTTGTATGGTCCCTGGATACGGCCGGAGATATTATAGACCGTCGCAGGGTTGCCGCCGGAATTGAAATCCAACGAGTAACCACCATCAACGATGATATTGCCCAGATTGATCTCGGTCCCGGTGCAGCTCACACTCCAATCGGGTGACCCATGATCAACCGTACAGCCCATCGCCGCCAGAGCGCTAGTCTGGCTCGCGGACAGGTCACCCGAGTTGAATTGGAGATCCGGTCCGCCTGTAACCGATACTTGTGCCGGTATTACGCTGCCACGGATATCCAGAAAGCGCGCATGCAGGGCTTTGATCTGTGCATTTGCCGAAAACGGATCGGCGGTATGCTGCTCAGACATCGGAGCGTGATTGCCTTTGCCATCTGAGATAGCGCACTCTTCGGCATCAATCGAGGTGCCGCCCGTCAGTCGCACCCCTTCGCCTTTGTCATCCAGTGCATAGATGCAGCCACCCGTGCCGCCCGACGCATAGATTGCCTGCGTTTCCACATCCAGAATAGATACCCCGGACAGCCGCAACAGATAGGTGCGCAGCCCACGGCCACGCCTTTGGCTATTGCCCGTCACCACCCGTGCGGCCTGCGTCGAGCCAGCTTTCGGCGTAAAGGTTGACCCGTCCCAGATGCCAAACTGCACATCTTCGGGCCGGAGCGCATCGGGATTGCTCGACAGCGGTATGGTTCCGCGCCCCAGATCAACAGCGGCGGCAATCGCCTCATCCTCATCCATGGTTTGCCGGAAATATACCGCCGCGTGGGCGGCACTATCTGCTGCAATCTGCAATTTTGTCTGCTCGGCAACCAACCGCTGGCTATCAATCGCAAACCCCGCCACGATGAGAAGCATAAGCGTCATGAACAGGGCGAAGACAGAGGCCCCGCCCCATTCGTTGCGACCAAAGCGAGCCGCCACTGCAAGCTTGATCCGCATTACATTACTTCCTTCACCAGATCAGAGGACATGGTCAGGTTGAGGTCGGAAAACACCGTAATCAGCCCCAGCGCTTCAAAGTCGCGGGCAGGAACTTGAACCATCGTATGAATGATCCCGTTATTCAGTTCCGATTGTACCGTCGCAGTGGCGCCAATCGACGCAACCGCGTTGGTGATATAGGTTTCCAGAGAGCTCTCTGTTTCCAACTGGCCCAGCGAATAGGCCCGGTTGGCAACTTGAATGACCCGATAGACGCGCGACTGCCCAAAGAAGATCAGCGACGTATCGGCAATAAGGCTAAGAATAATGACAAACACCGGCAACCACAAAACAAACTCGATTGTCGTCCCGCTCTCGCTGCGGGCAAAAGTAGATATCAGTTTTTTCATTGGTGGGATGTCCCGTCCAAGTGTCGTTTATGTCTGCAACTCAAGCACCCACCGTGGGTGATTCCCCATACTCACGAACGATCATTCGGCGGGCATAGGATTGAAAATGGGCAGAAATTTGACTTGTTAACAATTTGTTAAGCTTACCTAAGGGAAACGAGACAACTTGCCGCACGCGAGCGATTGACCCCACCCCGGGCAGCTTGCGATACTTCCCCCCAAGCCACGCGGAGCGGATATGGACGACGGTATGCATGACGATTGGGGGCCCTTCGGGCGTCCCCTGTTCGAAGACGCTTCAGCGCGGGCCCTCAGCCGGGTCGGGGTTTTGGATGTGGGGTCGAACTCCGTGCGTCTGGTGGTGTTTAATGGCGCCGCCCGCTCGCCCGCCTATTTCTTCAATGAAAAGATCCTTTGCGGCCTTGGGGCTGGCCTGCGCGAAACCGGGCGGCTGAACCCTGAAGGGCGCGCCCGGGCGCTGGCGGCGATCAAACGGTTCAAACTGCTGGCGGAGGGGATGAAGCTGCCGCCGATTTCCGCCGTCGCCACCGCCGCGGTGCGCGATGCCGAAGACGGGCCGGAGTTTTGTGCCGAAGTCGAAGCGGCAACCGGCATCCACCTGTTTGTGATCGACGGCACGGAAGAAGCCCGGCTGTCGGCGCAGGGTGTGCTGCTGGGCTGGCCCGATGCACATGGCCTGATGTGCGATATTGGCGGCTCGTCGATGGAACTGGCGGAGATCGCCAATGGCGAGGTTGGCAAGCGCGTCTCATCCGGGCTTGGCCCTCTGAAACTGGCCGGGATGAAGGGCGGCAAGAAAGCCCTGAAAGCCCACATCAAGGAAACCGTCGAGGCGCTGGCCGAAGAGGTCGGCGGCCCGCATAAACGGCTCTATCTGGTCGGGGGCTCATGGCGGGCGATTGCCAAGCTCGACATGCTGCGCCGGGGCTATCCGCTCTGGGTGCTGCATGAATATAGAATGACACCGAAAGAGCTGGGCAAAACGCTCGACTGGATTGCCAAGACCGATCTGGAAGCGGCCCGGCTGGAAACCAGCACATCGGCGGCACGTATGGCGCTGGTGCCGGTGGCCGCCTTGGTGCTGAAACGGCTGATCCGCACCTTCCGCCCGAAAGAGATCGCCATTTCATCCTACGGGATCCGCGAAGGGCTTCTGTATGAGCAAATGCCCGACCGGCTGCGCAAGCGCGATCCGCTGATCGAAGCCTGCCGGTTTTCCGAACAGAAAGACGCGCGTATCCCGGGCTTTGGCAAGGCGCTCTATGCCTTTATTCAGCCGCTGTACAAATCCGCCAAGGAAGACCGGCTGCGCCTCGTCAAGGCCGCCTGCCTGCTGCATGACGTGAGCTGGCGCGCGCATCCCGATTACCGGCACGAGATCACCTTTGAGGCCGCAACCCGCGCCGATCTGGGCGGCATGACCCATCAGGAGCGGGTGTTTCTCGGCATGGCCCTGCTGCACCGCTACAAGAACAGCCGCGAAGATTGCCGGTTTGAAGATGTCTTTGAGATCCTGCCGAAATCCGAACAGAAAAAGGCCGAGGTGCTGGGCAAGGCGCTGCGGTTTGGCGCGATGTTCGCGGTCAATAATCCGCAGGAAAAGGCACATCTGACCTGGCGCCCGAAAAAGCGTGAATTGCACCTGACCATCCGCGCCGCCGCCGCCGATCTGTTTGGCGAGGTCGCGCAAGCAAGGTTTGAAAGCCTCGCGCAGGCGCTTGAGGCGACGACCGTGGTGAAGATCAAGAAGTGATCAGAGGTCGGTTAGGAGGAATGCCTTGCCCGGCGCCCCAAGGGGCGCTGTTCGGGCGTGGATATCTTTCAGGATTGGAGTTCCCCTAAAGCTCTGCCTCACCCGGCTCATCCGGCACTTTCCGGCGAATGATAATATCGCCATTGGGCAGCCGCTCCGGCGCTTCGTATTGGCTCATATCATCAAGCCAGGTCAGCAGATCGGCCCATCCCTTTTCGCCCTCGACCAGCAGCCCTTTCAACAAGAGCTTCATTCCTTCAGAGAGCTTTTCTGCCCCCTGCGACAGTTCGGGGTTCCTTGGCGGGGCGGGCGTGTCATCGGCCATCACCGGGGTGGCAGCGATCATGAGGGCGGCGGCGAGAGCGGTAAAACGTGTCATGGCCTTAATATGGGGCGTAGCTTGCCCGCTGTGAAGGGTTACAGCTCCAGATCCACCGAAACCGGGAAATGATCCGACGCGGTCAGCAGCGCCTCGCGCAGCTCCGGCGTTTCATAGCAGACCGCATCATCAAACGGATGCCAGATCCGCCAATGCGGCTGGGCCGCGCTCATATCCGGCGAGAGCATGATGTAATCCAGCATCGCTTGCAGATATCGCTTCTGATCGTTCAGGTAGAACCGCGCTGTCACCGGCATGGCGCCAATGCGTTGCCCCAACGCCAGCCGCGCATGGGGATCAATCAGCCGCCTGTGCCCGTCTTCGCCCAGCACCACTTCAACACCGGAGCGACCAAACAGCTTTTCATATTCATCCAGCCCCGGCCCGTCGTTGAAATCACCCATTACGATCAGCTTGTCGCCCGCCGCCAGATGCTGATCGACCCGCTGGCGCAGCCAGACACATTGCGCCAGTTGTTTGCGCCGGTTCTCGATCGCCAGCCGCATCACCTCGTCCTGGGTCTCGGCCCCGATCGGCGCTTTTGATTTCACATGCACGCCGATCAGCCGGATAACCTCGCCGCTTTCCCTAACCGTCAGCCGCGCCTCCAGCGGCGGTTTGGAAAACCGGATCAACTCCGGGCTGGCATCGGCATCCACATCGAAGCGGAATACCCCGTCAAAGCGTGGCGCATTCCGCGCGCCCTTCTCGCCGGTCGGCTCGCCTTGCGGGTCATGCGCCACCTCAAACACATCCGGGTTATAAAGCAGGGCAATTTCCTGCTGGGTGGTATTGCGAAACCCGATCATTGCCTTGCGCGCTCTGAGGCCACAGGCACGGGCAAAATTTTCCAGCGCCGTCACGGTAGAGCGGTGCCGGTTATCGTCCGGCGCTTCGACCACCAGCACCGCATCGGCATCGAGAGCGGTAAAGACAATGCCAAGTGCGGTAAGCTGATCACCCCGCGTCACCCCGTGCCGCGCCGACCAGTTGTTGTCCTCCAGCATCGCGCCATCATCATCGAACAGCGCGTTGAACCATTCGACATTATAGGTGGCAATACGCGGCACGGCTCAGCTCGCCGCCCGTTCCATCTGGATCACATCCCAGGCGTGGTTGACCGCGACCATCCGCTTTTCAGCCAGCTTCACCGCCTCTTCCGGCACGCCGCGGGCGATCAACTGATCAGGATGCGAGGCGCGCACTTCGGCCCGCCAGGCAGCACGGATCGTTTCAATCGGCGTGTTCGGTGAAACCCCCAGCACCTGATAGGGATCTGGCTCCGCATCCGGCACAAAACGCGCACGCAGGCAGCGAAAGCGTGCCTCATCAATGCCGAAAATCTCGGCCACACGGGCCAGAAACGCTTCTTCATTGGGGTGATATTCCCCATCCGCCATGGCGATGAAAAACAGCCCCTCGATCAGATCGCAGAGCACCGGATCGCGCGGTCCGAACAGATCGGCGATTTTGGCTGCATATTGCTCAAACCCGGCCACATCCTGACGCGCCAGATTGAACACCCGCGCGGCATTCTGTTCCTCGGATTTCGGGATCATGAAGACTTCGCGAAAGGCTGACACCTCGTTGCGCGTCACCTGCCCGTCAGCCTTGGCCATCTTGGCCCCAAGCGCGATCACTGCAATGGTAAAGGCAGCCGAGCGTTCCGGCGGCGTGCGCAGACGGGCGAAAACCTCCGTCAGGCTTTCGCCAGCGCGCAGCGCTTCCAGCGCATCCGTGATCCGAGACCAAAGTGACATGCCTGAAGTCTACAGAAGTTTCTGCATGAGCACGAGATCAATCCAGCGATCAAATTTCCATCCGACCTCAGAAAGTCGCGCTACCTCATTATAGCCCATGGCGGCATGAAAGCTGATCCCGTCCTCGTTTTCAGCCGAGACACCGGCAAAGATCGAATGCGCCCCGCCATCACGGGCATGATCCTCGACCACGCCCATCAGCTCCCGGCCCAGACCCCGGCCCCGGGCATTGTCGCCCAGAATCACCGTGTGTTCCATCGTGCGCGCATAGCCTGCGCCGCCGCGAAACTGGCCATAAGTCGCAAAGCCCAGCACCGCGCCCTCTTCTTCGGCCACGAAAAACCCGTGCCCCTGCTCCGCTTTGGTGATGAAGAGGCGCACCAGCTCGGATTCGGTTTTTTCCACCGAATTGAAGGTGATCGCGGTGTCGCGGATCACCTTGTTCCAGATCTTGGCAACCTCAGCGGCATCGCGCGCGGCAGCGGGGCGGATCATGACAGAACCTTCTCTCCGGTTTCGGTATGTATCAGCGCCGACAGCCCAGCCGGGCCTTTGCGCACGATCACCCGATCATCTTCTGTCAGCATTGACAAGGCCCAACCCAGCGCGCCCACGTCAGGATGAGACAGAACCAGCGAGACCAGCCGCGCCCCATGATCCTCCAGCGCCGGCGCAGGCATCGGGGCCTGCCATTCGATCAGCGCTGGAAACAGCCCGCCAAAGGGCTGCTTGCCATCCTCGGGCACGGTGATGCGCCAGCGATAATCTCCACGCTGCAATTCCACCGGCACGCCGATCCCTTCGGGCGCATCGGCCAGCGCACATCCAGATCATCTACCCGCAGCGCCCAATGGCTCAGACGCGGCTGCGCGGGGGGCTGATCCAGCCCGAACCAGCGCTTGTGCCCCGGCTCCGGCCCATCCGGATCCACCGCAATCGCTTCCAGATAGGTTTGCGGCCCCAGTGACAGCAGCCGGTTATGAGTGCCCATGGCCGCGTGATCGCCGCCCGGCCCCGGCATCAGCCCAAGCGTATCATGCAGATACTCCGCCCCGGCCCCGAGCCTGTCGGCCGTCACCACCAAATGATCCAAACGTGCTGCCATCAAGCTCTCCTTTGGGTTGTTTTGCCATGGGTATTCACCAAGGGAAAATGCTTTTTCATCCTCGGCCTTGACCGGCAAAGATACGCCCCCATTTGGTGTTAAACTGTGAGGACATCATGATTGCTGGTATAGAACGCCTGTTTAAACACGACGCCGCCGGGGGCATTGCCCTGATGCTTGCCGCATTAGCGGCGCTTATCATTGCCAATTCCGGATTTGCCGACATTTATGATCATGTCCTGCATGCCCATCTGGCCATCACTCTGGATGGCGAAGGGCTGGAAAAATCGCTCGTGCATTGGATCAATGACGGGCTGATGGCGGTATTCTTCTTTCTCGTCGGGCTGGAACTCAAACGTGAGTTTCTGGACGGCAAGCTGAAGAACCTGCGCGATGTGGCGCTGCCCGGTGTGGCGGCGCTTGGCGGTATGGTTGTGCCTGCACTGCTCTTTGCCGTGGCAAATATCGGCTCGCCCGAAACCATGCCGGGCTGGGCGATCCCGGCGGCCACCGATATTGCCTTTGCGCTTGGCCTGCTGGCGCTGGTCGGCAGCCGTGCGCCTGCGCCGCTCAAGATCTTTCTGCTGACCCTGGCAATCCTCGACGATCTCGGCGCCATTGCCATTATCGCGCTGTTCTATACCGAGAACCTGCAACCGATCTATCTGGCGCTCGCCCTCGGCCCGATTGCCGCCATGGGTTGGCTCAATGCCCGCGGCACGCACCGGGTCGCGCCGACATTGCTGCTCGGTGTGTTGCTCTGGGTGCTGGTGCTGAAATCCGGCGTGCACGCCACGCTGGCCGGTGTGATCACCGCGTTTTTCGTGCCGATGACCGACCGCTTTGGCGCCTCGCCGCTGAAAAGTCTCGAACACGCGCTGGAGCCCTGGGTGGCATTTTTCATCATCCCGGTTTTCGCCTTCGCCAATGCCGGGGTGGAGCTGGCCGGGATCGGCTTTGACACGATCACCTCGCCGGTGACGCTGGGCATTGTTGCCGGGCTGGTGCTGGGCAAACAGGCGGGCGTGTTCGGAGCCACCTGGCTAATGGTGCGCGGCGGCCTCGCCCGCCTGCCCGAGGGCGTGGACTGGCGGCATATCTATGGGCTCTCGGCCCTCGCCGGGATCGGCTTCACCATGTCTCTGTTCATCGGCGGGCTGAGCTATGCCGACGACGCCCTGATGAACGAGGTCCGCCTCGGCGTGCTGACCGCCTCGGTGATCTCGGCGCTGATTGGCTTCTTCGTGCTGCGCCTGCATGGGCGCGGGGCGGAAGCGGCTAAGTCGTAGCGCAAACCGGGCGGGCGCCGGTCCGAGGAGTGGCGCCCCCCTACCTGTGTGCGTCGCCATTTATGCAAGCCACGAACTGCCCACCTTGCCGCGCATTCCGAAAACCCGCAAAAGCGCCAGTCCATCCGGTCGGACCGGCGCTTGCCCGGCGCCCTGAAGGGCGCTGTTCGAGCAGGAATTACCCCCGCGCCGTGCGCAGCAGACTCAGAATATCCTTGGCCGCTTCGGGAATATTCGTTCCCGGTCCAAAGATCGCCCGCACGCCGCATTGCTTGAGGTAGTTGTAATCCTGTTGCGGGATAACGCCGCCGCAGATCACGATGATATTCTCTCCGCCCTGATTTTTCAGCGCCTGGATCAGTTTCGGTGCCAGCGTCGTATGCCCCGCCGCCTGACTGGAAATCCCAACCACATGCACGTCGTTTTCAATCGCCATCTCGGCGGCTTCCTCGGGGGTTTGGAACAGCGGCCCCACATCGACATCAAAGCCGATATCAGCAAAGGCGGTCGCGATAACCTTGGCGCCCCGATCATGCCCGTCCTGCCCCATCTTCACCACCAGCATACGTGGCACGCGTCCATCTTCCTCGGCAAATTTCTGCACGTCACGCTGGATCGCCGCGAAAGCTTCATCGCCCGCATAGGCCGCGCCATAAACGCCTTTCAGGGTCTTCACCTCGGCCCGATGGCGGCCGAACACCTTTTCCATCGCCATGGATATTTCTCCCACAGTCGCGCGCGCACGCGCCGCCTCGACAGCGTAGCGCAGCAGATTGCCTTCGCCAGACCGCGCGGCCTCTTCCAGCGCGGTGAGCGCTGCGTCACAAGCCGCCTGATCGCGGGTCTTGCGGATCTCCTTCAGCCGCACCACCTGCGACTCGCGCACCGCAACATTGTCGACATCGAGAATATCGATCTCATCTTCGGTCTCGCGGCGGAACTTGTTGACCCCGACGATCACCTCCTCGCCCCGGTCCACTGCCGCCTGCCGCCGCGCCGCAGCTTCTTCGATGCGCAGCTTCGGCATGCCAGACGCCACCGCCTTGGTCATCCCGCCCAGCGCATCAACCTCTTCGATCAGCTTCCACGCTTCCTCAATCAGATCGGCGGTCAGCTTTTCGACGTAGTAAGACCCGGCGAGCGGATCGACCACATTGGTCACGCCCGTCTCGTTTTGCAGGATCAGCTGGGTGTTGCGCGCAATCCGGGACATGATCCGGTGCCACAGGAACCGCGCCGCGCGCAGCTTGGCCGCCTCCATGAAGAAGTTCATCCCGATGGCAAAGAAGAACGAGAGCCGCCCGGCAAAGGCATCCACATCCAGCCCCCGCGCAATCGCGGCGCGCACATATTCGCGCCCGTCGGCCAGGGTAAAGGCCAGCTCCTGCACCAGGTTCGCCCCGGCCTCCTGCATGTGATAGCCCGAGATCGAGATCGAATTGAAACGCGGCATATCGGTCGAGGTATATTCGATGATATCCGAGACGATCCGCATCGAGGGTTCTGGCGGATAGACATAGGTGTTGCGCACCATGAACTCTTTCAGAATGTCATTCTGAATGGTCCCCGAAAGCTGCGCGCGATCGACGCCCTGTTCCTCGCCCGCCACGATGAAATTCGCCAGGATCGGGATCACCGCGCCATTCATCGTCATCGACACGGAAATCTCGCCCAGCGGGATACCGTCAAACAGGATTTTCATGTCCTCGACGCTATCAATCGCCACGCCCGCCTTACCGACATCGCCCACCACGCGCGGGTGGTCGCTGTCATAGCCGCGATGGGTGGCCAGATCGAAGGCGACGCTCACCCCCTGCTGCCCGGCGGCGAGCGCCTTGCGATAGAAAGCGTTCGATTCCTCGGCGGTGGAAAAGCCTGCATATTGCCGGATCGTCCAAGGGCGCCCGGTATACATCGTCGCGCGCGGCCCACGGGTGAAGGGGGCCAGCCCCGGCATCCCGCCCATATGATCGAGCCCATCCAGATCGCCCGCATCATAAAGCGGCTGCACCGCGATGCCCTCGGGCGTCTGCCAGGTGAGATCCTCCAGCGGCCTGCCGCGCAGCTCTTTCTCTGCCAGCTTTTCCCAATCTTTCCTGTCGCTCATCATCCCCTCCGTCATCCATTGTGTCGGGCCGCTCATTGCTTATATTCAGCTATGAGGAGCCCCGATGTTCAAAGCCTTACGCCTTGCCAGCCTTGCCATTTTCGCGCTTGCCGCCCCGCTGTCTGCACAGGACAGCCCCCCGGAAGCCGATGGTTTGCGGATCGTCGAAATCACAGCCGACAACAATCCGGCGCTTGATGAATTTCTCTGGATCGCCCGCCCGCTGGTGGTCTTTGCCGACAGCCCGAACGATCCACGCTTCATCGAGCAAATGGAATATATCGCCGCGCGCGCGAGCGATCTGATTAACCGCGATGTGGTGGTGATCACCGATACCGATCCGGGCATCAGCTCGGCGATCCGCGAAACCCTGCGTCCCCGCGGCTTTGATTTCGTGCTGATCGGCAAGGACGGGCAGAAATACCTGCGCAAACCGCTGCCCTGGGACGTACGCGAGATCACCCGCTCAATCGACAAGATGCCGATGCGCCAGCAAGAGCTGCGCGATCTGCGGGCAACAGAATAGCGCCGCGAGATCGGGACAAAACCGCCCGCCAACCGATAGCTATGGCCAGCAGGCGTGCTCATTCAAACTCCATGATCACGTCATCAACCGACAGGCTGTCGCCCGCAGCGCAGTTGATCCGTGCCACCACGCCCTTTTTCTCGGCGCGCAGGATGTTTTCCATCTTCATCGCCTCGACCGAGCACAGCGTCTGCCCTTCCTGCACCTCCTGCCCCTCTTCCACGTCGATCTTCACGATCAGACCGGGCATCGGGCAGAGCAGCACTTTCGAGGTGTCAGGCGGCAGGCGTTCGGGCATCAGCACTGCCAGCTCGGCCTGACGCGGGGTGCGCACATAGACTTTCAGATCGGCCCCCCGTGTACGGATGCGATAGCCCGCATCAATCTTGCCAACCTTCAGCACCAGCGGCTCGCCCTCGACGCTCAGCAGCGCCAGCGGCTGCCCCGGCACCCAGTCAGAGGTCACCCGCATTTCGGTGCCGTCGATGAAGCGCACGGTCGAGCCTTCATGATCGGCGGCAATCGCCACCTCAAAGCTCTCGCCCTGCAGGGTCACCACCCAGTCTTCACCGACATGGCGTTCGTGATTGTCCATCCGGCCCGAGATCCGCGAACGGCGGATTTCATCGACACGGAACATCGCCGCCACCGCCGCTGCAATGCGCTGCAACCGATCCTGCGGCAGGGTCACGCCCTCGAAGGCCAATGCCTTCGACCTCAAAGCTGTCCAGCGCTACGCGCATCGCCTCGATCGCCGCCTCACGGTTCGGGGCCCAGGTGCACAGTTTGGCGATCATCGGGTCATAGTACATGCTGATCTCGCCGCCCTCATAGACGCCGGTATCGTTGCGCACCACATGGGTGGCATCTGCGAGTTCTTCCGGCGGGCGATAGCGGGTCAGCCGCCCGATCGAGGGCAGGAAGCCGCGATAGGGGTCTTCGGCATAAAGCCGGCTTTCCATCGCCCAGCCGTTCAGCTTCACATCATCGTCGCCATCAACGATGAACTCCACCGTCCCGGCACTGGCATAATCCACGGCTTTCGCCAGCGCGACGGCCTGTTCGCCCATCGCCTTGCGGGTTGCCTCATCAAGGAAGGGGCTCGGCGCTTCTTCGATCACCTTCTGGTTCCGGCGCTGGATCGAGCATTCCCGCTCGCCCAGATAGATGCCGTTGCCGTGGCTGTCGCAGAGCACCTGAATTTCGATATGGCGCGGTTGGGTGACGAATTTCTCGATGAAAATCCGGTCATCGCCAAAGGAATTCGCCGCCTCGTTTTTCGAGCTAGCAAAGCCCTCGCGGCATTCCTCGTCGTTCCAGGCGATCCGCATGCCCTTGCCGCCACCACCGGCGCTGGCCTTGATCATCACCGGATAGCCGACCTCGCCCGCGATCCGCACCGCATCATCGGCATCGTCGATCAGCCCCATATAGCCGGGCACCGTGGAAACGCCTGCTTCCTGCGCCAGCTTTTTCGAGGTGATCTTGTCGCCCATCGCCTCAATCGCGCCCACCGGCGGGCCGATGAAGGCCACGCCCTCTGCCGCCAGCGCCTCGGCAAATTTCGGGTTTTCGCTGAGGAAGCCATAGCCCGGATGCACCGCCTGCGCACCGGAACCCTTGATCGCCGCCATCACTTTGTCGATGACGATATAGCTTTGATTGGCCTGCGGCGGGCCGATATGCACCGCTTCATCGGCCATCTGCACATGCAGGGCATTCTTGTCGGCATCGGAATAGACCGCCACCGTCTTGATGCCCATTTTGCGCGCTGTCTTGATCACCCGGCAGGCGATCTCGCCCCGGTTGGCAATCAGGATTTTCTCAAACATCCCCGTCCTCTCCCTTATCCCGTGGCCGAAAGCCGCTGCCCCAACGAAAAAGCCCGGCCTGCTCCGAAAAGGAACAGACCGGGTAGAAGGGGAAGGGTAACGGTTTGACTAAACCAAGCGGGAAGCCGGGATAGAGCCCCCGCCATGTCTGTGACACTGCCAGCCGAATTTGCGCAAAGGTAGCGCGACGGTGCTCCGGCGCCGATTTGGGCGGGAGCTTGCCGGAATTGGTAAATGGCTGGCAAAAAAACGCTCATTCGTCCCACTCATCCGCGGCGAAATCGCTGTCTTCATCCTCATCCCAGTCGCCATCATCCTGAAACAGTTCAGGAAAACTGACCTGGGCGGTTTTTACGTCGATCTTTAGCAAAGCTTCGTAATTCGCCGGATCAAACGGATCTTCGGCAGGCACGACCTCGCGCCCGAACAGCCAGCTCAGCCGCCCGGCATCAAGATTGCCACGCTCAAACGGCTCTTCGCCGAAATACTCCCACAGGGCCGCCATGAAGGCTGCATCGACACGTTTATCGAGCGCTTTGCGATCATTATACCGTTCGCGCCGGGTCAGCGGGGTGATCCCCTTCGGGTTGGCGCGGCGGATGGTGTATTGAAAATCGGTGCTCGGGAAGCGTCCCGGGAACCCTTTGTGTTTCAGCATATAGGGCAATGCCATCACAGCCCCTCCCAGATACAGGCCCCATCTTCGGGGCGATAGGCTTCGAAGATTTGCGTTACATCCGGGCTGGCCTCGCCAAAGGGCACCGCGTGATCGGCAATCGAGATGATCACCTGCGCCGGTTGCGGCCCGGTATTAGCAATGCGCTCTAATGCGTATGTTTCACAAATGAAACGCATATCCTCTTCGATCTCAGAATAGGGCACAGTTTCTTTCACTTGAGCGATATCAGCCTCGGTAAAGCGAAAACGCACCGCCAGCCCCGCCGTGCCCGGGGCAGAATGGACCACCTCGTGAAACAGCGCCTCACGCCCCGAGGGAAGTTCGACCGAGCCATCGCTGTTCGTCACCGGTTCAGGGCCCAGGTCGAGCGTGGAAAAGGCCACGGCCAGCGCCGCAGCAAAGCCACCGAATAAAATCGCAATAATGATCAGATACCGGTTCATATTCACCCCCTCCGCCTAAAGCGGGATATTGTCGTGTTTCTTCCAGGGATTGCTCTGCTGTTTGCCGCGCAGGCTGGCAAAGGCGCGGCTGACCCTGCGACGGGTGGAATGAGGCATGATTACCTCGTCGATAAAGCCCCGCTCAGCCGCCACGAACGGATTGGCAAAGCGGTCTTCGTAATCCTTGGTGCGCGCCGCGATCTTGTCAGGATCATTCATCTCTGACCGATACAGAATTTCCACTGCGCCCTTGGCCCCCATCACCGCGATCTCAGCCGTCGGCCAGGCATAGTTGAAATCACCGCGCAGGTGTTTCGACGCCATCACATCATAGGCCCCGCCATAGGCTTTGCGGGTGATCACCGTCACTTTCGGCACCGTCGCTTCGCCATAGGCAAAGAGCAGTTTCGCCCCGTGTTTGATCACCCCGCCATATTCCTGGCTGGTCCCGGGCAGGAAGCCGGGCACATCGACAAAGGTCAGGATCGGAATTTCAAACGCATCGCAAAAGCGCACAAACCGTGCCGCCTTGCGCGAGCTATCGATATCCAGCACGCCTGCCAGCACCATCGGCTGGTTTGCCACCACGCCCACGGTGCGCCCCTCAAGCCGGATAAACCCGGTGATGATATTGGCCGCATGGGCTTCCTGAATCTCGTAGAAATCGCCCTCATCCGCCACTTTGTGGATCAGCTCTTTCATATCGTAAGGCTGGTTCGGATTGTCGGGGATCAAAGTATCGAGGCTTTGCTCCACCCGGCTCGGATCATCAAAGAAAGGCCGCTCCGGCACCCGGGATTTGTTGTTCGCGGGCAGGAAATCGACAAGCCGGCGCACTTCGTTCATCGCTTCGACATCATTGTCAAAGGCGCCATCGGCCACCGAGCTTTTCTTGGTATGGGTCGAAGCCCCGCCCAGCTCTTCCGCCGTTACCACTTCGTTGGTCACGGTTTTCACCACATCCGGGCCGGTGACGAACATGTAAGAGCTGTCGCGCACCATGAAGATGAAATCGGTCATCGCCGGGCTGTAAACCGCGCCGCCCGCGCAGGGGCCCATGATGACGGAAATCTGCGGCACCACGCCCGAGGCCATGATGTTTTTCTGAAACACCTCGGCATAGCCCGCAAGGCTATCGACCCCTTCTTGAATCCGTGCCCCGCCAGAATCGTTCAGCCCGATCACCGGTGCACCGTTCTGCATCGCCATATCCATGATCTTGCAGATCTTTTCCGCGTGGGTTTCCGACAGCGAACCACCGAACACGGTGAAATCCTGACTATACACATAGACCATGCGGCCATTCACCGTGCCCCAGCCGGTGACCACCCCGTCGCCGGGGATCTGCTGCTGCTCCATGCCGAACTCGGTGCAGCGATGGGACTTGAACATGTCGAACTCTTCAAACGAGCCCTCATC
>JARRIY010000102.1:0-20337 GCA_037379985.1 Maritimibacter sp. | reverse complement strand
CATCTGTCCGAGCTCATCCATTCCTGCGCCGATGTGGTTGCGGATCTGTCGAAATTCTATCACCTCGCGCCGGGCGATGTGATCCTGACCGGCACTCCGGCGGGCGTTGGCCCGGTGGTGCCGGGCGACGAGATCACCGGCGGGATCGACGGGCTTACGCCGATCCGCCTGAGCATTGCTGCGCCGGAGTGAGCGATAGATCTGCCGATCAGAAAGGCTGATCCGGGGATCAGTCTTCCTTGCTTGCAGCTTTCTTGGCCGGGGCTTTTTTCGCCGTGGTCTTTTTTGCGGTGGTTTTCTTGGCGGCAGGTTTTTTGGCAGCGGTTGTCTTTGGCGCGGCTTTCTTTTTACCGCCCTTGGCCGCTTTCGCGGTCACCAGCTCGACCGCCTGTTCCAGCGTGATGCTCTGCGCGTCCACGTCTTTCGGCAGGGTGGCGTTGACCTTTTCCCACTTCACGTAAGGCCCGTATCGGCCTTCCATCACGTTCAGCGCGCCGCCCTTTTCGGGGTGTTCGCCCAGCTCTTTCAGCGGTTTAGCCGCCGCCGAGCGCCCACGGCCTGGATTGGCGCGCTTGTGCTCGATCAGCTCAACCGCGCGGTTCATGCCGATCTCGAACACATCGTTCGGGTCTTTCAGATTGGCGTAAAGCGGTTTGGCGTCGTCGGGTTTTTTATGCATCAGATAAGGCCCGAACCGACCGAAATTGGCCGAGATCATCGCGCCATCTTCCGGATGCGGACCGATTTTGCGGGGCAGGGCCAAAAGGCGCAGCGCCTTCTCCAGATCCATATCATCGGCTTGCCAGCCCTTGGGCAGGCTGGAGCGGGGCGGTTTGGGATTTTCCGCCGTGGCTTCGCCGCGCTGCACATAGGGGCCGAACCGGCCAGAGCGCAGGCTGATCTCGTCGCCCTGATCCTCGCCCAGCACCCGGTCGCCGCCATTTTCTTCGCCACCGCCGATGGGGCGGGTATAGCGGCATTCGGGGTAGTTCGAGCAGCCGACAAAGCCGCCGGTGCGCGAGGTTTTCAGATGCAGGCTGCCATTTCCGCAGACAGGGCAGGCGCGCGGATCGCTGCCATCTTCGCGTTCCGGGTAAAGCTGCGGAGCGAGCGCATCGTCAAGCTTATCAAGCACTTCCGAGATGCGCAGCTCTGATGTCTCGCCAATCGCTGCGGAGAAATCGCGCCAGAACTTCGCCAGCACTTCCTTGTAATCCAGATCGCCCGCCGAGATTTCATCCAGCTCTTCTTCCAGATGCGCGGTGAACTCATAGCCCACATATTGCCGGAAGAAGTTGAGCAGGAAGATGGTGACGATGCGCCCTTTGTCTTCCGGGATCAGCCGGTTTTGTTCCTTGCGGACATATTCGCGCTCCTGAATCGTCGTCACGATCGAGGCATAGGTCGAGGGGCGGCCGATCCCCAGCTCTTCCATCCGCTTCACCAGCGAGGCTTCGGTATAGCGGGGCGGCGGCTGGGTGAAATGCTGATCCGGCACCACCGATTGCTTGTCGGTGGGCTCGCCTTCCATGATCTGCGGCAGACGGGCATCATCGTTATCCTCGCCCGCATTCACATCATCGCGGCCTTCTTCATAGACTTTCATGAAGCCGTCGAACATCACCACTTGACCATTGGCACGCAGGCCGACCTGACCGTCTTCCGAGCCGATTTCAACCGTGGTGCGTTCCAGCCGGGCGCCTTCCATTTGGCAGGCCAAGGTGCGTTTCCAGATCAGATCGTAAAGCTTGCGCTGATCGGGTTCGAGCTTGGCCAGCTTGCCCGCATCCATGCTCATATCCGTGGGGCGGATACATTCGTGGGCTTCCTGGGCGTTCTTGGCCTTGTTCTTATACATGCGCGGGCTTTTCGGCACATAGTCGGCACCGTAGCGGCGACCGATTTCCTCGCGCGCCGCCATCACCGCCTCGGGGGCCATGTCGATGCCGTCAGTTCGCATATAGGTGATATAGCCCGCCTCATAGAGCCGCTGCGCCGCGTTCATCGTCTGGCGCGCGCCAAAGCCGTATTTGCGGCTGGCCTCTTGTTGCAGCGTCGAGGTCATGAAGGGGGCAGAGGGATTACGGCTGGCCGGTTTGGCTTCGACCGAGAGGACCGACAGCGCGCGGCTTTCAATCGCCTGCACGGCAAGGCTTGCCTCGGTTTCATTCGGGATGTCGTAGCGATCAAGCTTTTTACCGCCAAGGCTGACAAGGCGCGCCTTGAAACTTTTGCCGCGCGGGGTGGCAAGCTCGGCGGTCACGCCGCGGCGGGCCAGATAGGCATCGACCAGCGGCGTGTCGACCTGACGCGGGTTTTTCATCGCTTCGGTCACAGCCGATTTGGTGATGGCGTTGAACACCACGCGGCTGACCGGCGTATCTTTCTTGATCGCCTTGCGCTTGCGCAGGGTTTCCTCAAGGTGCCACGAAATCGCCTCGCCCTCGCGATCAGGGTCGGTTGCGAGAATGAGTTCGTTGTCATTTTTCAGTGCATCAACAATGGCTTTGACGTGCTTGCGGCTGTCGGTTCCGACCTCCCAAAGCATCTCAAAACCGTTCTCGGTATCGACCGATCCATCCTTTGCCGGCAGGTCACGGACATGGCCGTAAGAGGCGAGCACCGTATAGTTGGAGCCGAGATATTTGTTGATGGTCTTGGCCTTGGCCGGGCTCTCGACGACGACAACGGGCATGGAAATCCTTTCGACTCAGCGCTCATGGCTTTGGGGGCGTTAGATGGGTGCGGAAGCGGGGGATTGTCAATGGCAGGTTGTGGCGCAGGTGGTTGAGGTGAGGCTGCCGGGGCAGAACTGGTGTGAAATTCGCGCGTCTCTGTGCAGTTGGTTTGGGCGGGGGAAGCGCCGCGCCAAGTGGGCATTCCGCAAGACCTTTCAGAAAGGTCTTACCAAGTGTTTTCAGAAAACACTTGGTTGCGTGGTTCAGATGAAAAATCATCATTCTGAAGGTGGCTATACTGGTCAGGGCAGGAGGGCAAAATGAGGTCGGGATGTGCGGCTCTGATCTGTCTGGGGCAGTCTCCCAAGGGGAGGGCGTCACAGAGGAAACCAATCGCCCATGCCACCCGCTTCCACGAAACGGAGGTAATTTGTGTTTTGCCATAGCCCGCCTAATTGCGCCGGGTGATCAAGCCGCCGGGCTGGCGTTCGATTTTTCCATCCAGCTCCAGATTGGTCAGCTCCGGGGTGACGCGGGCGGCGGGTAGGGCGAGATCGCGGATCAGCTGATCTTCGGCCATCGGGCTGGGGCCGAGCCTGTCGAGGATCTGCTTATGCAATTTGCGGATCTCGGCTTTCGTGCGTTTTTCCGGCGGCGCGGCGGGAATTGCGGGTTTTGCCGCGGCTTTGGGCTCGGCTTTGGGTGCCTCGTCATGCACCTGCGGGGTTTCGGTGGGCATTTCGCCCAGTGCCTCGATCACGTCATCGGCAGCGCGCACCAGCCTTGCGCCGTCGCGGATCAGCATATTGCAGCCAGACGCGCGGGCATCGAACGGGTGGCCGGGTACTGCCAGCACCTCGCGCCCCTGATCCAGCGCCATGCGTGCGGTGATCAGCGAGCCGGAGCGCGCGGCGGCTTCGACCACTACCACGGCGCGGGCGAGGCCGGAAATGATGCGGTTGCGCTGCGGAAAATGCCGGGCTTGCGGAGAGGTGCCCATCGGGGCTTCTGACAGGCGCAGCCCATCGCGCCCGATCTCTTCGCCCAGCACGGTATTCTCATTGGGGTAAATTACGTCCACGCCGCTGGCCATCACGGCGATGGTGCCGGTTTTCAGCGTGGCCTTATGCGCGGCGGTATCAATGCCGCGCGCCAGACCTGACACCACCACATGCCCGGCCTCACCCAATTCACCCGCCAGTTTGCGGGCCATGCGGGTGCCGAGCGATGAGGCATTGCGGGCGCCGACCAACGCTACGATGGGGCGTTTCAGCAGGGAAATGTCGCCGATTGTCCAAAGGAAGGGCGGTGGATCGCTAAGATCGCTAAGCTGCGCGGGATAGTCCGGGCTGCCAAAGGCAATGAACTCGGCTCCGGCATAACGCGCCGCTCTCAGCTCCGCTTCCGCCACTGCCAGCGGGCAGGGCTTATAATCCGTCACACCGGCGGCACGCGCGACTTCGGGCAAAGCCTCCAGCGCGGCTCTTGCCGTGCCATGCTCATGCATCAGTCGAAAAAAGGTGGAGGCGCCAACGCGGCGTGAGCGCAAGAGACGGAGCCAGGCGAGGACATCTTCCTCGCTATGGGGTGGGGTGAGGGGGTGGGGGGAAGGGAAAAGATCCACTGGCCTACCTGATTCCGCTCTTGCTGGTTAACACTGCACCGCCAATGGTTAATGAGGCGTGAAGAAACCCACCTTCTTCTGAGAATTTGCACAAATATTTCACAAGTGATTGGGTGCTCATTTTTTGGATTCTAAGGGAAATTCGGCAATTCGCGCCCCAGGTGAGCGGCGAAATGTCCTGATTTCAGATACATGCGTGAAATCGAAGAGGTTAACCGGCATAGCGGCCAGCTTTGCCGATCATGCCGGTTTTCCCGTGGTTGTTTTGGCGGTTTTCGCACGTCGGATGGCGGGAGAGGTCTGTTTTCACCGACTCACCCGCGTGTTTTGCGCGTTTGACCTGTGAACCTGCCCCATGCCCGACCGGTTGGCCGGGAGAGGAGGGTGCCTGACCGGTCAGGCAGTCCGGCCCAGCCCGGAGCCTTATGCCGCCGAGCCGCCCACGGTCAGCCCGCCGATCAGCAACGTCGGCTGCCCAACCCCCACTGGAACCGATTGCCCGGCCTTGCCGCAGGTGCCGACACCGGGGTCGAGCTCCACATCATTGCCGATGGCACGGATCTGTTTCATCGCTTCCGGTCCGTCGCCGATAAGGGTCGCACCTTTCACCGGGGCGCCGATCTTGCCGTTTTCAACCCTGTAGGCCTCGGTGCAGGCAAAAACGAATTTGCCATTGGTAATATCCACCTGACCGCCGCCGAAACCGACCGCATAAATCCCGTCCTTCAGCTCGCCCAGCACCTCGTCCCGGCTCATCGTGCCCGCTTCCATGATGGTGTTGGTCATGCGCGGCATCGGGGTGTGGGCATAGCTTTCGCGTCGTCCGTTGCCGGTGGGGGCGACATCCATCAGCCGGGCGTTCTGGCGATCCTGCATATAGCCCATCAGCACCCCGTCTTCGATCAGAACGGTGCGCGATGAGGGCGTGCCTTCGTCATCCACGGTCAGCGAGCCGCGCCGGTCGGGGATGGTGCCGTCATCGACCACGGTCACGCCTTTCGCCGCCACCTGTTGGCCGACCAGCCCGGAAAAGGCCGAGCTGCCCTTGCGGTTGAAATCGCCTTCCAGCCCGTGCCCCACGGCCTCATGCAGCAGGATGCCAGGCCAGCCAGAGCCCAGAACCACATCCATCTGGCCCGCCGGGGCAGGGACGGCTTCAAGATTGACCAGCGCGATGCGCAGCGCCTCATCCACCGCGCCCTGCCAATGCGCCGGGTCGAGCAGGGGGCTGAGCGCGGCCCGCCCGCCACCGCCATGCGAGCCGCTTTCGCGCCGCCCGTCCTGTTCGACAATCACCGAGACATTCACCCGGGTCATCGGGCGGGTGTCGGAGACCAGATGCCCGTCAGGGCGCAGGATCGTGACCTCTTGCAGCGAGGCGGCGATGGTGGCCGAAACCTGGACCACACGCCCATCCTTGCTGCGGGCGTAATCGTCAATCGCGCGCAGGGTTTCGATCTTCACTGGAAACTCCGCATCCGCCATCGGATCGGCATCCGTATAGAGGTGGCGATTCGTCTGCGCGGGGCCATCGGCCAGGGTGCCGCCGCCAGCACCCACGGCCAGCCGCGCAGTTTCCACCGCCCGTTTCAACGCGCTTTCCGATATCTCGCTGGAATGGGCATAGCCCGCCGTTTCACCCCGGACAGCACGCAATCCAAAGCCCTCGGTGGCATCATAGCTTGCGGTTTTCAGCCGCCCGTCATCAAAAACCAGCGCCTCTGAGCGGCGCCGTTCCAGAAACAACTCCCCATCATCCGCGCCACCGGTCGCCGTTTTCAGCAGATCGAGCGCCCGCTGCTGGTCCAGATGGGTTTCAAAGGGCGCGAAGGGCGTGGGGTTGGTCATTGTCTTCCTTTCAGCGGTGTAAAATCGGCCGCTTGAGCGCGGGATAAAGCGGATTTTAGCTTGTCCATTCGGCTTCAATATGGTTTCTCCCGCTTGGGAGACAACCAGCTTGCCGAAAGTCAAGCTGCGAAACTGACGCAGGGGGCGCGACAAAAGCGCTCAGCAGGGAGAACAAAATGCACCACAAAATCCTGCGGCCTCTGGCCTTTCTCATGGCAACTCTTGGCGCGACCGCTGGCCGGGCGCAAGAGCTTGAGGTCATCGGGCAACCGCAACCCGGCAAACTGAGCCTGCAACCTGCGGCCACGGATGTTGCGCATGCCACGCAGAGCCTCGACAACCTGCTGCTTTATATCAGTGTTGGAATCGCCGTGCTGGTGGCGGTGCTGATCCTCTGGGTCATCGTCCGCTATAACAAGCGTACCAACCCGACCCCGAAACGCTTTACCCATAACACCCCGCTTGAGATCGCATGGACCTTGGTGCCGGTGGTGATTCTGGTTTTCATCGGCGCCAACTCGCTGCCGGTGCTGTTCAAACAGCAGGAAATCCCCGAAGGCGACATCACCATCAAAGTGACCGGCAACCAATGGTACTGGTCCTATGAATACATGGATGATGGGTTCAGCTTTGATGCCTTCATGATGGCGAAGGGCGATCTGGCCGCCAATGGCTATGACGAAAGCCTTTACAAGCTCGCCACCGATAATGCGGTGGTGGTGCCGACCGGCAAGAAGATCGTGATGGAAGTCACCGGTTCTGACGTGATCCATTCCTGGACGATCCCGGCCTTCGGCGTGAAACAGGATGCGGTTCCGGGCCGTACCGCCAAGCTGTGGTTCACCGTCGAACCGGGCATGGAAGGCATCTATTTCGGTCAGTGTTCCGAGCTTTGCGGCAAAGACCACGCCTATATGCCGATTGAGGTGAAAGCGGTGACGCAGGAAGCCTATGACGCCTGGCTGAAAGATGCGCAGGAAGAATTTGCGGGGCTGCCGCAATCCGTAGAGGTGGCCTCGGCCGAGTAATCGGCCCGGCTGCCGGCGGGAGATCAAGATGACCGATACCAGCGTATTTGACCACGAACAGGAAGCAGGCTTTGGCGATTACGTCGCGCTTCTGAAACCGCGCGTGATGTCGCTTGTGGTGTTCACCGCGCTGGTTGGTCTGGTTGTGGCGCCGGTGCATCTGAACCCGTTTGTTGCCTTCACAGCGATCCTGTTCATCGCGCTTGGGGGCGGGGCCTCCGGTGCGCTGAACATGTGGTGGGATGCCGATATCGACCGCGAAATGCGTCGCACTCAAAGCCGCCCGATCCCGGCTGGCAAGGTGGAGCGCGGCGAAGCGCTGAGCCTTGGCGTGGCGCTGGCGGGCATTGCTGTGGTGATGCTCTGGCTTAGCACCAATGCGGTGGCCGCCGGGCTTCTGGCCTTCACCATCTTTTTCTATGCCGTGGTTTACACGATGTGGCTGAAGCGGGCGACGCCGCAGAATATCGTGATCGGCGGCGCTGCCGGTGCGTTCCCGCCGATGATCGGCTGGGCCGCGGCCACTGGCGGCGTGAGCCTTGAAAGCCTGCTGATGTTCGCGCTGGTCTTTGTCTGGACCCCGCCGCATTTCTGGTCGCTGGCGCTGTTTGTGAAGGGCGATTATGCCCGCGCGAAAGTGCCGATGCTGACCGTCACCCATGGCCGCGATGCAACCCGCAAGCATATCCTTGGCTACACGCTGGGGCTGGCGCTGGTCTCGCTGGGGCTGGGGCTGACCTCGGTTGGCGGGCCGATCTATATGGCGGCGGCTGTGGTGCTGAACCTGCTCTTTATCAAGGGCGCTTTCGGTATCGTGCGGCGTGACGATGCCGCCTCTGACGCCGACAACCATCTGGCTGAGCGCAAGTTTTTCAAACTGTCGCTGGCCTATCTTTTCCTGCATTTCGGGGCGCTGCTGATCGAAGCATCGCTCGCCCCCTATGGCCTCGGAGGCTGGTAATATGACCATGCGTGTCGAACATGAACTGCATCGCCGCCGCTTCAGCCGCAATATCGGGCTGGGCATCGTGCTGGTTGCATTCGTCTTTCTTGTCTACGGGCTGACCGTGGCCAAGATGGGCACCGATCCGATGGATGCGCTGACGGTTGTGGCCCCGGCCAAAGCGCCGATTGAACCGCCTGCGCTGACACAGCCGTAAGCCGGGCGAGAGAGATAAGAGAGAGACACCGGGAGGGCGCAAGCTAGCCCGGCAAGGAGACAAAAGGTCAGGGACGGAAACATGGCTCACGCGAAAAACCACGATTACCACATTCTGCCGCCTTCGCTGCACCCGTTCACCGCAGCAGCCGGGGCGTTTATCATGCTCTTCGGTGCGGTGCGCTGGATGCATTCCATGGGGCCGATCGTGTTCCTCGTGGGCCTCGCCATCGTGCTGTTCAGCGCGTTCACCTGGTGGGCCGATGTGGTGCATGAAGGCCAGACCGGCGATCACACCAAAGTGGTGCGGATCGGCCTGCGCTATGGCTTCATTCTGTTCATCATGTCGGAAGTCATGTTCTTCCTCGCGTGGTTCTGGGCCTTCTTCAAAAACGCGCTCTACCCGATGGGGCCGGAAAGCCCGGCGGTGGATGGTGTTTGGCCTCCCGCTGGCATCGAAACCTTCGATCCTTGGCATTTGCCGCTGATTAACACCCTGATCCTGCTGCTCTCGGGCGCATTCGTGACCTGGGCCCACCATGCGCTGGTGCATGAAAACAACCGCAAAGATCTGGTGCAGGGCCTGATCGGTGCGGTGCTGCTGGGCCTCTTGTTCACCTTCTTCCAGGGGTATGAATACAGCCACGCCACCTTTGGTCTGTCGGGCAATATCTATGGTGGCGTCTTCTTTATGGCGACGGGCTTTCACGGCTTCCACGTCATCATCGGCACGCTGTTCCTGTTCGTTTGCCTGATCCGCGCGCTTCGGGGGCACTTCACTCAGGAGCAACATGTCGGCTTCGAAGCCGCCGCCTGGTACTGGCACTTCGTTGACGTTGTCTGGCTGTTCCTGTTCTTCGCCGTCTACATCTGGGGCGGTGCCGCCTAAGCGTTGCTTGCTCTCGCAGGTAATTTGAGACAGTCAGGCGCGGGGGGCGACTCCCGCGCCTTTCCTTTGGAGGATGAATGTTTCGCCAGATCGCAGCCATTCTGTTTCTCGTCGCCGGGTTCGCCGTGTTTGTGAGCCTTGGTGTCTGGCAGCTGCAGCGCTTGCAGTGGAAAGAGGGCGTGCTGGCCGAGATCAATACTCGGATCGCCAGTGCCCCGGTGGCGCTGCCCGCGCATCCGACGAAAGAGCATGATCCCTATCTGCCGGTGCAGATATCCGGGCAGTTTGAAGCGGCGGAGCTTTTCGTGCTGGTCAGCTCGCGTGATTTTGGCCCGGGGTTCCGGCTGATCTCGCCCTTCATCACCGAGGATGGCCGCCGGGTGATGGTGGATCGCGGCTTTATCCCCACCGCAGAACGCGACCGGGAGCGCAGCTTTGGCGCGGCGGATATCATTGGCAATCTGCACTGGCCGGATGAGCGCGACCGCTTTACGCCTGCCGACGATTCGGAGGGCAACTGGTGGTATGCCCGCGATGTTGCCAAAATGGCCGCGGCGCTGGGCACCGAGCCGCTGCTGGTGATTGCGAAAACCAAGACGGATCCGGACATTCTGCCCTTGCCGGTGACAACCGAGGGGATCCGCAACAAGCATTTCGAATATGCGATGACCTGGTTTCTGTTCGCCGCCACATGGGTGGTGATGACAGGCTTCGCTCTTTGGCGTATACGGCGCCGGAACAGCTGAGGTGAGCAGATGAAATATGTGTCGACCCGGGGCAATGCGCCGGTTCTGAGCTTTGATGAGGCGATGCTGACGGGGCTTGCGCGCGATGGTGGGCTTTACGTGCCCGAGAGCGTGCCGACCATGAGCGCCGATGAGATCGCCGCGCTGGCGGGGCTGAGCTATGAAGAAGCCGCGTTCAAGGTGATGCGGCCCTTTATCGGCGACAGTTTCACCGATGACGAGCTGACCGGGATCATCGCGCGCGCCTATGCGGGCTTTGCCCATGACGCCCGCGCGCCGCTGGTGCAGCTCGGGCCGAACCATTTTCTGCTGGAGCTGTTCCACGGTCCGACGCTGGCCTTCAAGGACTTCGCCATGCAGCTGATCGGTCAGCTGTTTCAAGCGGCGCTGGCCAAGCGCGGCGAGCGGGTGACGATTGTTGGCGCGACCTCGGGTGATACCGGTTCGGCGGCGATCGAAGCCTTTCGCGGGCTGGATAATGTCGATGTGTTCATCCTCTACCCGCATGGCCGGGTCAGCGAGGTGCAGCGCCGGCAGATGACCACGCCCAGCGAGAGCAATGTGCATGCGCTGGCGCTGGATGGCGATTTCGACGATTGCCAGGCGCGGCTGAAAGACATGTTCAATGATTTTGAGTTCCGCGACGGGGTGAAGCTCGCCGGTGTGAACTCGATCAACTGGGCGCGGGTGCTGGCGCAGGTGGTATACTATTTCACCTCTGCCGTCAGCCTTGGCGCGCCGCATCGCAAGGTCAGCTTCACCGTGCCCACCGGCAATTTCGGTGATGTTTTCGCAGGCTATATCGCCCGTCAGATGGGGCTGCCGATTGAAGATCTGGTGATCGCGACGAACCAGAACGACATTTTGCACCGCACCCTGACCACCGGGTCTTATACCAAATCCGAAGTGGTGCCCTCGATCAGCCCGTCGATGGATATTCAGGTCAGCTCGAATTTCGAGCGCGTGCTGTTTGGATCTGGGCAAGGGTGGTTTCACCATCAGCCAGGGCGCGATTGATTATCTGCGCGAAAGCTTTGCCTCGGGCCGTGCCTCGGAAGATGAAACCCGCGCCACGATCAAAGCCACGCTGGCGGCAACGGGTGAAGTGATCTGCCCGCATTCGGCCGTGGCTGTGAAAGTCGCATCCGAGCATCTGGGCGCCACCCCGATGATCACGCTCGCCACCGCGCATCCGGCGAAATTCCCGGCGGCGGTGAAAGAGGCCTCTGGCGTGGACGCGCCGCTGCCCCCGCATATGGCCGATCTGTTCGACAAGCCCGAGCGCGTGACCCGGGTGCCGAATGATCTGATCGCGCTGGAAAAACTGATCCGCGAAATGGGGGGCAAATGAGCACTCTACGCTACGATACGCTGCCGAACGGCTTTCGCGTTGTCACTGAGCATATGCCGGGGCTGGAAAGCGCCTCGCTGGGCATCTGGGTGACGGCAGGCGGGCGGCACGAGCGGGTCGAACAGAACGGCATCGCGCATTTCCTTGAGCATATGGCGTTCAAGGGCACGAAGCGGCGCAATGCTTTGCAGATTGCTGAAGAGATCGAAGATGTGGGCGGGTATCTCAACGCCTATACCTCGCGCGAGGTGACGGCCTTTTATGCGCGGGTGCTGAAGGATGATGTGCCGCTTGCGCTGGATGTGGTTTCGGACATTGTGCTGAACCCGATTTTCGATCCGCGCGAGCTGGAAGTTGAACGCGGAGTGATCTTGCAGGAGATTGGTCAGGCGCTGGACACCCCTGATGATGTGATCTTCGACTGGTTGCAGGAAGCGGCCTTCCCTGATCAGCCCATTGGCCGGACTATTCTTGGCCCGGCGGAGCGAGTGCGCAGCTTTTCCCGCGATGATCTGGCAGGCTTTGTGGCCGAGCATTACGCGCCGGAGCGGATGATCCTGTCAGCGGCAGGCGCGGTGGATCATGACGAGATCATGCGTTTTGCAGAAAAGACCTTTGGCGAGCTGGTGCATGGCAAAAGCGGGCTGATCGAACCGGCGGGCTTTGTTGGCGGCGAGCGGCGTGAAGTGAAACCGCTGGAGCAGGTGCATTTCACCCTCGGGCTGGAAGGGCCGGGCTATCGCGATGATGCGATCTATGTGGCCCAGACCTATGCGGGCGTGCTGGGCGGCGGGATGTCGTCGAGGCTGTTTCAAGAGGCGCGCGAAAAACGCGGGCTTTGCTACACGATCTATGCGCAGGCTGGGGCCTATTCCGATACCGGTATGCTGACGATCTATGCGGGCACCTCGAAAGACGAGATTGCCGATCTGGCTCGGCTGACCGTGGATGAGCTGAAGCGCTCCGCGGAGGATATGACCGAAGCCGAGGTTGAGCGGGCACGGGCGCAGATGAAGGCCGGGCTGATGATGGGGCTGGAAGGCGCATCGTCTCGGGCGGAACGGCTGGCACGGCAAGTGTCGATCTGGGATCGGGTTATTCCGCTGGAAGAAACCGTGGCGCGGATTGATGCGGTTGATCTGGCAGCGCTGAAAGGCTTTGCAGAACAACTGGTTGGCGGGGCCGGGGCGGCTTTGGCGCTATACGGGCCGGGCCATGCCACACCGGAGCTGGCGGAGCTGCGCGAAAGGCTCGCTGCGTGATGTTTGGACGGGGCAAGCGGCTTCGCATTGAAACCGAACGGATGACGCTGCGCCCGCCGCAACACGCGGATTATCACCCATGGGCGCAGCTTCGCGCCGAAAGCCGCGAGTTTCTGACCCCGTGGGAACCGACCTGGGCTGCCGACCATCTGAGCCGTAAGAACTTCACCAACCGGGTGCATTGGTCGAGCCGCTCGATCAATATGGGCTCGGCAGTGCCGCTCTTTCTGATCCGGCGCGAGGATCAGGCGCTGTTGGGGGCGCTGACGCTCGATAATATCCGCCGAGGTCCGGCGCAGGCTGGCACGGCCGGGTACTGGATCGGGGAACGCTTCGCCCGCAACGGCTATATGCGCGAGGCGCTGGCGGCGCTGGTGCATTATGCCTTTACAGATCTGGGGCTTAGCCGGATCGAAGCGGGTTGCCTGCCGGAAAACACCGCCTCGCGCGGGGTGCTGGAAAAGGTCGGCTATAAATACGAAGGCGTGGCGCAGAGCTATCTGCAAATCAATGGCCGCTGGCGCAATCATGTGCTCTACGCCAACCTGCGGGCCGACCGGCGCGGCAAGACTGACGCGGGTTAGATTTCCCAAGATTTGCCGGAAAAACCGCGTCTGCAATGTGTCGGCAAAACGTATGCCAAGCGTATGGCAAGCCGCGCCCCTGTTGCATCGTATTTGAAAGGGTGCAATCTCAGCTCATGACCCTGCCAGCGCTTAATCCTGCCGATGATGCCTTTGCTGCTCGCCTGCCTGATGGCGTGGTGAAGCCCATTGAGCCGCGCTATCTGGAAGAGCGGCGGGGGCTGTTTCGTGGGCAGGGCGGGCTGCTGGTCGCGCCGCGCAATGTGGATGAGGTGGCGGCGGTGATCCGTGAAGCCAATGCCGCCCGGGTGGGCGTGGTGCCCTATGGCGGCGGCACCGGGCTTGTGGGCGGGCAGGTGATACCTGATGGCCCCGCGCCGCTGATCCTGTCGCTGGAGCGGATGAAGGCCATTCGCGCCACCTATCCGAATGAGAACGTGCTGATCGCCGAGGCGGGCGCGGTGCTGGCCGATATTCAGGCGGCGGCGGAGGCGGCGGATCGGCTGTTTCCACTGGCGCTGGCGGCCGAGGGTACGGCGCAGATCGGCGGCAATCTGTCGACCAATGCGGGCGGGGTGAATGTGCTGCGCTATGGCAATGCGCGCGAGCTCTGTCTGGGGCTGGAAGCGGTGCTGCCGGACGGGCAGATCTGGCACGGGCTGAAACGGTTGCGCAAGGATAACACTGGCTATGATCTGCGCGGGCTGATGATCGGGGCCGAGGGCACGCTGGGGGTGATCACGGCGGCGAGCCTGCGGCTATATCCGCGCCCGGCGAGCGTTGGGACTGCGCTGCTGGTGGTCGAAGGTCCGGCGGCGGCGCTGGCACTGCTGGCCAATGCGCAGGCGCTGATCGGGCCGGGGATTTCTGCCTTCGAGCTGATCTCGGGGCAGGGGATGCAGTTTCTGGCCGAGACCGATTGCGCCGCCCGTGCGCCCTTTGCCGAGATCCCCGATTGGGCGGTGCTGATCGAGCTGGGGCTGGGGCCGGAGGATGACCCGGAATCGGCGCTGGCCGAGCTGTTCGAGGCCGGGCAAGCGGGGGGGCTGGTCTCGGATGGGTTGGTGGCGCCGTCCGGAGCACAGCGGGCGGCGTTCTGGCAGATGCGCGAGCAGATCCCGGAGGCCAACAAACGCATCGGCGCGATTTCCTCGCATGATATTTCACTACCCCTATCGGTGATCCCAGAATTTTTGACCCGCGCCGATCAGGTGGTGGCGACGCTCGGGTCTTATCGGATCAATGCCTTCGGGCATCTCGGCGACGGCAATCTGCATTTCAACATCTTCCCGCCTGCGGGCGAGACACGCGCCGCCCATGTCGAAAAACGCGAGGCGGTGGCGCGGGCGATCTATGATCTGGTGGCGGACTATGATGGCTCGTTTTCAGCCGAACACGGGGTCGGGCGGCTGAAAGTGGATGATCTGGAGCGCTATGGCGATCCGGCGAAGCTTGCGGCCATGCGCGCGATCAAAGCCGCGCTTGATCCCAATGGCATCATGAACCCTGGCGCCATGCTGGCGCGGTTGGCATGATCCGGGGCGCGGTTCCCGGCGACGAACCTGCCATTCGCAACTGTGCCAAGGCTGCCTTTGCCCCCTATATCACGCGGATTGGGCGCAAACCCGCGCCGATGCTGGCCGATTACGCGGCGCAGATCGCGGCGGGGCAGGTGTATGTGACCGAAAATGAGAGCGGCGCATTTCAGGGGTTTGTGGCGTTCTATCCGCGCGGCGAGGCGATGCTTTTGGACATTGTCGCGGTTCGGCCTGAGGTGGCGGGGCGCGGCGTGGGCAAGGCGCTGATCACTTATTGTGAGGATGAGGCGCGTCAGCAGGGCCTTGCGTCGGTGCAGCTCTATACCAATGCGGCGATGAGCGAGAACCGCACGCTCTACCCGCATCTTGGCTATGTTGAAACCGGGCTGCGTAGGGAAGACGGGTTTGACCGGGTGTATTTCGAGAAAAAGCTGCGGTGATCGAACCCAATGCTGCGTCGCTGTGCGCGCGCGAAGACGCTGCCTCGGTTTATTCGTCGCGCCTACGGGATTTCCGGGACAGGCTGAGCAGGGTGAGGGCGGCGAAGATCAGGCAGCCCGCTGCGCCACCTGCCGAATAGGCGAGCAGTACTGCCCACCAGCGTCCCCAGAGGAACAGGGCGATGAGCGCGCAGAGGATGCCGCTGACCGCGCCCCAAAACACGATCCGCAGAACCGGCACAGAGATGGCTGTGTCGGAGTGCCGAGGCCGGTGCGAGCCTGATTTATGGTCGTGGGTGCGATGATCCTCCACGGACGCTCTCCTAACAGCCCGAAACATGGCGCTTCGGGATAACCAGCATGGCGTCCGGTCCATCGGGTTGAGTGTAGCAAGCAAGTAGTGGTTATTCAATGATCACAAATGTCGCTGAGGCAGGGGAGGGGCTGCGCTTCAATGCGGTGCAAATCCCCATTGCCTCACCGCCTTTGCAAAGGATACATCTGATATTTGCAAAGGGAGAGCAAATATGGCCACGCAGAAACTCTATGCCGGTGTGAAACTGCGCGAGACCCGCACGCGGCTGGGGCTGACGCAAAAGGCCTTTGCCGAAAAGCTCGGGGTGTCGCTGCCCTATCTGAACCAGATGGAAAACAACAACCGACCGGTCTCCACCGGGGTGGTGCTGGCGCTGGCGCAGGAATTTGGCTTTGACGTGGCCGAGCTTTCTACCGGCGATGCCGAACGGCTGGTGACCGATATGCGCGAGGCGCTGGCTGATCCCGTCTTTTCCGATACCGCGCCGCCGCTGGCCGATCTGCGCCTTGCGGCCTCGAATGCCCCGGCGCTGGCGCGGGCGTTTCTGGAATTGCACCGGGCCTATCGGCAGAGCCATGAACGGCTGGCGAGCCTTGATGAGGCGCTGGGGCGTGAAGGCAGTTCGGTGCAGGCCAGCCCCTGGGACGAGGTGCGCGATTTCTTCCACTATTGCGACAATTACATCGACGCGGTGGATCGCGCGGCGGAGCTTTTCAGCCGTGATAGCGATGCCGAAACCGCCGCTCTCGCTGCGCTGGAGCGGCGCGGGGTGCGGGTGGAGCTGACCGAAAGTGAACAGATTCGCGGCTATGATCGCGAGGCGGGGCGATTGCAGCTTTCCACCTATGTGCCGCCCTCGACCCGGCGCTTTCAGCTGCTGCATCAGGTGGCGCTGCTGACCCAAAACGATCTGCTGGATGCAACGCTGGATCTGGCGCGGTTTCAGTCCGACGCGGCGCGTGCAATCGCCAAGATCGGGCTCGCCAACTATTTCGCCGGGGCGGCGCTGCTGCCCTATGGGCGGTTTCTGGAGGTGGCACATAAGCAGCGCCACGATCTGGAGCGGCTATCTGAGATTTTCGGGGCCTCGATTGAGCAGGTGGCACATCGGCTCTCCACCTTGCAGCGGCCCGGGGCCAAGGGCATTCCGTTTTTCTTTGTGCGGGTCGATCAGGCGGGCACGATCACCAAACGCCATTCGGCGACGCGGCTGCAATTTGCCCGGTTTGGCGGGGCCTGCCCGCTGTGGAATGTGCATCAGGCGTTCGAGACGCCGGGGCGGTTTCTGCGTCAGCTCGCGCAGACGCCGGACGGGGTGCGGTACATTTCGCTGGCGCGGGACGTGTCGAAGCCCGGGGGCAGTTTCAACGCGCCGACCCGTCGCTATGCCATCGCGCTGGGCTGCGAGGTGAAACATGCGCGCGATTTGGTCTTTGCCGATGGGCTGGATGTGACCAATGCCGGGGCGTTTGAGCCGATCGGGATTTCCTGCCGGATTTGCGAGCGGACGGGGTGCCATCAACGCTCGGTGCCGCCGCTGGAACGCAAGCTTTCGGTCGATCCCGATGCGCGCGGGGTGCTGCCCTATGAGGTTGGCCGCTGATGCTGCGCTTTGTCTCGGTCTTCGTGCTGTTGGGGCTGGCGGCGCTGATCGCCTCTGGCGCAGCAGAACGCGCTGCGCTCTATCCGTTTGATCCACGCCGCACCGATCCCCCCGCCGGGATCAGCGCCAGCACGCTTGCCACCGAAGATGGCGAAACGCTGGTGGTCTGGAGCGCAAAGCCTGCGCCGGGCCAGCCGGTGGTGCTGTATTTCCACGGCAATGCGGGCAATCTGGGCAACCGGATTGGCCGGTTCAAGGCGTTTCGGGCGCGGGGTTTCGGGCTGGTCGCAGCCGGCTATCGCGGCTCATCCGGCTCAACCGGCAGCCCGACGGAAGAGGTGCTGAGCCGCGATGCGCTGGCACTGGCGGAGTCGGTGCCGGGTTTGGTGGGCAAGGCACCGGTCGTCTATTATGGCGAAAGCCTTGGCTCGGCGGTGGCGATTGCGCTGGCGGTGAAACACCCGCCCGCCGCGCTGGTGCTGGAAGCCCCGTTCAGCTCGCTCGCCACGATGTCTGAGGCGCTTTTCGGTAGCCCGAGCCTTGCCCGGCTGGTGAAATCGCGCTGGCCCAGTGCGGCGCGTATCGCCAAGGTGAATGCGCCGCTGCTGGTGCTGCATGGCAGCAATGATCAATTGGTACCGCCGGAGCAGGGGCGGGCTGTTTATGCTGCCGCCGGGAGCGATGATAAGCGTTTTTATTCTGTTTCCGGGGCCGGGCATGAGACCGTCTGGCAGGTCGATGCGCAGCGGGTGCTGTATCGGTTTCTGAACCGGTTTTGACGCCCCGGGCCATGCGCCGCTGGGGGCGCAACGGCCGGAGCGAGGTCGCGCGGCGCGCGGAAGCGCGGTCAGCCACGCGCGGCGGTGAGGAAGGCCTCGGTATCGGCGGCGCTGGCCGACCAGTCAGCGACAAAACGCGCCAGCAGCGGCTCGGCGGGATCGTCGCCCTCAAGGCTGCCTTGCATGATGTGATACTCGGCGCCCGCGTCGTGCAGACGCTGATGCATGGCGCGGGGCAGGCGGGCAAAGGTGATATTGGCACTGGGGTCGTAGAGGATCTCGGTGCCGGGCAGGGTAGACAGCCCTTCGATCAGCCGCGCATTGGCAGCGTTGGACGCACGCGCCATGTCGAGCCAAAGCCCGTCCTCCAGATAGGCCAGCATCTGCGCCGCCAGATAGCGCTGTTTCGACAGAAGATGCCCGGCGCCTTTGCGGTGCAGCTCAAATTCCCAGGCATGTTGCGGCTTGAAAAACACCACGGCTTCAACGCCGAGGCAGCCGTTTTTGGTGCCGCCGAATGAAAGCACATCAACGCCTGCGCGCCAGCTCATATCGGCGGGGCTGGCATTGGTCGCGGCCACGGCATTGGCAAAGCGCGCGCCATCCAGATGCACGGACAAGCCGTAGCTTTTGGCCAGCGCCGTAAGCGCTTCCAGCTCGGCCACGGAATAGACCGAGCCACGTTCGGTGACATTGGTGATCGAGACCGGCCCGCGCTGCGGCCCGTGCACGCCGCGATCCCGCCCGTGCACGCCGCGATCCCCCTGAGTTTCAATAGCGCGGGTCAGGCTGTCCGGGGTCATCTTGCCATCCGGGGCCTCGGCCAGCGTCAGGGTGGCGCCGCCGGTGATCAGGCTCGGGGCGTTGCACTCATCCTCATAGATATGCGCGCAGGCGGAGCAGAAGATGGTTTCAAACGGACGGGTCAGCGCGGCCAGAGACAGGGTATTAGCGGCGGTGCCGGTGGTGACCAGATGCACGATGGCGCTGGGGGCTTCGAAGATCTCGCGAATGCGAGCCTCGACGGCGCGGGTCATATCGTCTGCGCCATAGGGCATGGCATAGCCCTGATTGGCGGCGATCACAGCGTCCAGCACCTTCGGATGGGCCGGCCCGGTATTGTCAGAGGCAAAATGCATTACGGTTCCTCGTCGATAAGATACTCTTCCCAGTCTTCTTCCGGCACCTCAAACTCCGGCACCGTCCAGCCCTGCACCGATTGCCCGGCTTCATGCACGCTATTGGCGTCGCGGGTAACCAGCGGGTGCCAGTCCGGCAGCGGCGCGCCTTCGAAGCGCAGCCGATAGGCGCAGGTGCGGGGCATGAAATAGGCGACATCGCCAATGGTTTCGGGCTTCAGCACGATGCATTCGGGCACGAATTGCAGGCGAATGTCATATTGCGCGCAGCGGCAGGTCTCGTTGTCGAGCAACCGGCAGGCGACGCGGGTGAACACCACCTGACCGCTTTCCTCGTCTTCCAGCTTGTTCAGGCAGCATTTCCCACAGCCATCACACAGCGCCTCCCATTCCTCAGGGGTGAGCTGGCGGAGCGGAAGCTCCCAGAAGCGGTTGCGCAGGCGATTCGTCATCCGGGCAAACTTGCGCAAGAGGCGGGGAAAGGGAAGGGGGGTGATGGATCGACGCGCGAGGGCTGAGATGGTCAGCCCCCGCCCGGAACAGCCGCGTTAGCGGCCCGGGCTGCGCATGACCGCCCGACCGGTCAGGCGCAACGACGCCATTTGCTCAAGGCTAGAAGCAGGGGGACACCTTCACCATAAACGGACAGACCGGACACGCCTATGCGCCCAACCGCGGTCATGCGCCGCCCTCGCGTGGTGGGGGCGGAAAGGGAGCCTCGAACAGGCCGTCCCTCTATCCCCCACCTCATCCGTTATACGGCTGGTTCAGCTCTTCCGTCACCCCGATCCGCACCGGGCGTTCCACATAGGTCGACAGCACCACGTAGCTTTTCGTCGCGGTCACATTGGGCACGGCGTAGACCTTGGCCAACAGCGCCTCCAGCGCCACGGCACTGGCGGTGCGGACCTTGAACACCAGACAGGCATCGCCGGTCACCGAATGGATCTCCTCCACCTCGGGCAGCTCGGCCAGCGCCAGAAGCTCGGGCGACATGCCCCAGCCGGTGGCGTTGATATGCACGAAGGCCAAAAGCGGCTTGCCGGTCGCCTCAGGGTCAAGCTGCGCCGCCACTGCCTTGATCCGCCCCGTGGCCTTGTAGCGCTTCACCCGCTCATGCACCGCCGGGGCCGACAGCCCCACCTGCGCGCCCAGATCGGCATAGGACTGTTCGGCATTTTCGCTGAGCAGACCTAATAATTTTCGGTCAATCGCGTCGAGCGGCTTCATATCCTGCGCCATTTTCGGAACCTCATTCGTTTTTACCTCGTTCGGTAATTTAGCATATTCACCAAATGTCATTACATCCAGTAAGGATTTGTCGAACAGATTTGAGGTGCGCGATGAATCCGG
>JARRIY010000101.1:0-20288 GCA_037379985.1 Maritimibacter sp. | reverse complement strand
ATCGCGTCTGTCCGCCCGGTGCTGGAGAAAATGGCCGAGATCGGCTTGCCGCTTCTGGTGCATGGCGAAGTGACCGATCCGGAGGTGGATATTTTCGACCGCGAGGCGGTGTTTATCGACACGGTGCTCGACCCGCTCATCCGTGACCTGCCGGAGCTGCGCGTGGTGATGGAGCACATCACCACCAAACAGGCGGCGGATTATGTCAGCGCAGGCGGTGAAAACCTCGCCGCGACGATCACCGTGCAGCACCTGATGCTGGACCGGAACGACATGTTGGTGGGCGGGATGCGCCCGCATTACTACTGCCTGCCGATCCTGAAACGCCGCGAGCATCGCGATGCGCTGATGGCGCTGGCGGCCTCGGGCCATCCACGGGTGTTTCTCGGCACCGACAGCGCCCCGCATCCGACCCATAAGAAGGAAAGCGAATGCTGTTCGGCGGGCGCTTTCACCGCGCCTATCGCGATGTCCTGCCTTGCCGAAGTCTTCGAAGAGGCAGGCGCGCTCGACAAGCTGGAAGGCTTCACCTCGCTACATGGTCCCGCCTTCTACGGCCTGCCGGTGAATGAGGGCACGATCACCCTGACCAAAGGCGCGCCACTCACCCTGCCCGCCCCCATTCCCGCAGGCGAGGCCACCGTCACCGTGTTCGACCCGGCCCGCCCACTGCATTGGCGGGTGGAATGAGCGACCCCACGGGGCTTGCGGTCCTTTTCCCGGACCTCGACCCCGCCACCAAGGCGGTTCGCGCGGAACGCGACCCGGCCCACGCACAGGGCCTCGCGCCGCATGTTACTGTACTCTACCCGTTTCTTCCCGAAGCGGAGGTGACCGACGCCATCCACGCGCGCCTAGCCGCCCTGTTCGCGGCACACCCGGGTTTCGATGTCACCTTCCCCCGCATCGCCCGATTCCCCGACACGCTCTACCTCGCGCCTGAGCCTGCCGCCCCCTTCCAGCACCTGACCAAGGCGATGGCCCGGGCGTTTCCGGATCATCCGCCCTATGGCGGCGTCTATGGCGATCCGGTGCCACATCTGACCCTTGCGAGCGGTCCCGATTTGCCGGAACCGACCCTGCCTCTTCCCCTCACCGCCCGCGCCGAGGCCGTCACCCATCTGGCTTTTCGCGCAGACCGGTGGTACCAGATCGCCCGATACGAGCTTGCCCCCTCAGGAGACCCCGCATGATCCCCACATCCTTCCCCGCCAAAGAGGAAATCGCCCGGCTCACAGCCCGGATGCTGCTGGAAATCGGCGCGGTGAATTTCCGCCCCGAGGAGCCGTTCATTCTGGCTTCCGGCCTGCCCTCGCCCACCTATATCGACTGCCGCAAGCTGATCAGCTTCCCGCGCATTCGTAGCACGCTGATGGATTTCCTTGCCGTCACGGTGATGCGCGAGGCCGGGTTCGAGGCCTTTGACAATATCGCCGGTGGCGAAACCGCGGGCATTCCCTTTGCCGCGCTGGTGGCCGAACGGCTGGCCCTGCCGATGACCTATGTGCGCAAAAAGCCCAAGGGCTATGGCCGCAATGCCCGGATCGAAGGGGCGATGAGCGAGGGCGAGCGGGTGCTGCTGGTGGAAGACCTGACCACCGATGGCGGCTCGAAGCTCAGCTTTGTTGACGCGATTCGCGAAACCGGCGCCACCTGCGGGCACACGGCGGTGATCTTCTATTACGACATCTTCCCGGAAACCACGAAAACGCTGGGCGATCACGGGGTTGAGCTGCATCACCTTTGCACCTGGTGGGATGTGCTGGCCGAGGCGCGCGCGCAGGGCAGCTTTGCCGCCGAGACGCTGGACGCGGTGGAAGAGTTCCTGAAAGCGCCGCGAGCGTGGCAGGAAGCCCACGCTTCGAAATAAAATCACGCAAATCCTGCGCCCGGCTGGGGATAACTCGCCGGGCGCTGTGCATGAATCCCCCCGGATCGGGGCCGTGCCTCAAGCATATCTGGTATTGAAAGCGCGACGTGCTACAATACCTGCATGGCGACGCCAGCAGACAGGGTTATCCACATGGTTGCGCACAGGCTTATCCTGCCAGTTATACAATTGGTGTTTTTCCGCCGGGCTACCTATGCCCACTGCATGCCACGGGGGACAGAATGAACGAGATCGCACAGATCCGAAACGATCAGGATGCAGGCGGCGAAAGCGGTGAAGCCACCGATGTGATGCCGCATAATATCGAGGCTGAGCAGCAGCTTCTCGGCGCGGTGCTGACCAATAACGAGGTCTATGACCGGATCGCTCAGGTGATCCGGCCTGAGCATTTCTATGAGCCGGTGCATGAGCGCATCTACCGCATCGCGGAAGAGCGGATCGGGGCCAATATGCTCGCCTCGCCGGTGACGCTGAAACCGTTTCTGGCCGATGATGAAGGGCTGAAAGAGCTGGGCGGACCGGCCTATCTGGCGCGTCTGGCCGGGGCGGCGATTTCATCCTTCGCGGCCCGCGATTACGCCCTGATGATCTACGAAATGCATCAGCGGCGCGAGCTGATGAAGCTGGGGGCCGAGATTGCCGACCGCGCCCAGCGCATGGAAACCGACAACGACCCGAGCGAACAGATCGTCAGCGCCGAACAGGCGCTGTACCGGCTGGCCGAGACCGGGCAAAGCAGTTCGGGCTTTCAGAGCTTCCTGACCGCCGTGACCGATGCCGTGCGTGTTGCCAATGCCGCCTATCAGCGCGATGGCGGGCTGGCAGGCGTGTCGACCGGCCTGATCGACATGGATAAAAAGCTCGGCGGGCTGCACCGCTCTGACCTTCTGATCCTCGCCGGTCGCCCCTCGATGGGGAAAACCTCGCTGGCCACCAACATCGCCTTCAACGTCGCCAAAGCCTATAAGAAGGGCAAAAAGCCCGATGGGACCGATGGCGCGATCAATGGCGGTGTGGTCGGGTTCTTTTCGCTCGAAATGTCGGCCGAACAGCTCGCCGCGCGGATCCTGTCGGAAGCCGCCGAGGTGCCTTCGGAAAACATTCGCCGGGGCGATATGACCGAGGCCGAGTTCCGCCGCTTCGTCGAGGCTGCGAAATCGCTTGAAAGCTGCCCGCTCTATATCGACGATACGCCCTCGCTGCCCATCGCCCAGCTCGCCGCCCGCTCGCGCCGTCTGAAGCGCGAACACGGGCTGGATGTGATCATCGTCGACTATCTTCAGCTCATGCGCGGCACCGGCAAGGGTGACAACCGCGTGCAGGAAATCGCTGAGATTTCAATGGGACTGAAGGCTGTTGCCAAGGAATTGGATATCCCGGTGATCGCACTGTCGCAGCTCAGCCGTCAGGTGGAAAGCCGCGACGATAAACGCCCGCAGCTCTCGGACCTTCGGGAATCGGGCTCGATCGAGCAGGATGCCGACGTGGTGATGTTCGTGTTCCGCGAGGAATATTATGCCGAGCGCGAGAAACCCTCGGATGACCGGCTGGAAGAAATGGCCGCCTGGCAGGAGCGCATGGAGCGCCTGCATGGCAAGGCCGAGGTGATCATCGGCAAGCAGCGCCACGGCCCCATCGGTTCGGTGGAACTCAGCTTCGAAGGCCGCTTCACCCGCTTCGGCAACCTCGTGCAGAACTGGCAACAGGGGCAGGACGACGGGTTTTAAGGCTCGCGTCTATCCCACTACAGCCGGGGGTGAACCCGGCACACCCAACACACAGACAAACCCCCGGGCGTTTCCACCCGGGGGTTTTCTATTTTCAAACTGTCGCTGTGATCAGCGAGCCAGTTTCCACAGGCCCGGCACCACCAGCGCGGCCAGCGCCAGTTTCAGCGCGTCGCCGACGAGGAAGTTGGTCATGCCATATTGCATCACCCAGTCCATGCCTTTGGCGGCACCGAACAGATACGCCATCCAGGCCACGCCGAACACGTAGATGATCGCGTTGCCCACCAGCATCGCGCCAGCCATGGTCAGCACGTTGCGGTCAAGCCCACGGCGCGCCATCGCGCCCATCGCGGCGGCGGCGGCAACAAAGCCCACCAGATAGCCAGCGGTCGGACCGGTCATATAGGCAAGACCAGCGCTGTCACCGGCAAACACGGCCACGCCAGCAGCGCCCAGCGCCACATAGCCCAGAAGCGAGGCAAGCCCCAGACGCAGGCCCAGCCCGGCACCCACGGTGAGCACGGCAAAGGTTTGCATGGTCATCGGCACCGGCCACATCGGCACGCGGATTTTCGAGGCAATGGCCAGAAGCGCGATACCCGCCAGCACCAGAACCACTTCTTTCACTCGCTTGGCGGTACCTTCGCTCGGCCCGAAAGCCTCGCCCAGAACCGTATTCATCGTGATCGCCATGGGTCTCTCCCTGTTCCAATAGATCGCGCCCCTTTTGCATGAGCAAAATCAGTCTGGCAAGCGGTTAACGCCCAGTCAATTCAGCCGGGACGATGGAATTTCGTGAGTGAAAGGTAGGATTTTCGCGGGCCATCCACCTGCCAGATCATCTGCCAGTCTGGCCAGAGGCGGAAATCATAGCGCACGTGATAGCGGTCAGGGGCGCAATCATGGCTATCCTCCGGCTGCACCTCGCCTGCCCGGATCAGATGAAAGGGGCGTTCGTCTTCATAGAGCACCGCGATACCGCCCGGGGCCGTGCGCCAAAGATAGCGCCGCTCGGCCTGCATCGGCGTGGCACCGGGCAAGCTCAGCCTGCCCACCTCGTGATAGGCCAGCCCTGCCCCGTCGGGCGTAAAGGTGGCATGGCCTTCGAAATGGCTCACCTGCCCGGCGCGCGCATCCTCGATCCGGCGGGTGATCTGCCAGTTCCCTTCGAAATCTCTCAGCTCCGGCATGTGCTCAGCCTTGTTCCCAACCCCATCCCAGTCTATGACCCGCGCGAACCCGTCACAAGCAAGAGGCCGCCGATGATCCCGCGCTATGCCCGCCCCGAGATGGTCGACATCTGGGAACCCGCCACCAAATTCAAGATCTGGTACGAGATCGAGGCCCATGCCTGCGATGCGCAAGCCAATCTCGGGGTGATCCCGAAAGAAAACGCCGAAGCCGTGTGGAAGGCCAAGGATGTTGAGTTTGACGTGGCGCGGATCGACGAGATCGAAGCGGTCACCAAACATGACGTGATCGCCTTCCTCACCCATCTGGCCGAACATGTGGGCAATGAAGAAGCGCGCTTTGTGCATCAGGGCATGACCAGCTCTGACGTGCTTGATACCTGCTTCAACGTGCAGCTTACCCGCGCCGCCGATCTGCTGCTGGCTGATCTGGACAAGGTGCTGGCCGCGCTGAAAAAACGCGCCTTTGAGCATAAGATGACGGTGCGCGTGGGCCGCAGCCATGGCATTCACGCCGAACCCACCACGATGGGCCTGACCTTTGCCCGTTTCTATGCCGAGATGGAGCGCAACAAGGCGCGTCTGGAAGCGGCGAAACAGGAAATCGCCACCGGCGCCATTTCCGGCGCTGTCGGCACCTTCGCCAATATCGACCCGGCGGTGGAAGAGCATGTTTGCGAGAAAATGGGCCTGATCCCCGAGCCGATCTCGACCCAGGTGATCCCGCGCGACCGCCACGCGATGTTTTTCGCCACGCTCGGCGTGATCGCTAGTTCGATCGAGAACGTCGCCATTGAGATTCGCCATATGCAGCGCACCGAAGTGCTGGAAGGCGCCGAGTTCTTCTCAATGGGCCAGAAAGGCTCCTCGGCGATGCCGCATAAGAAAAACCCGGTCCTGACCGAAAACCTCACCGGGCTGGCCCGGCTGGTGCGCATGACCGTGGTGCCCGCGATGGAAAACGTCGCCCTCTGGCATGAGCGCGATATCTCGCATTCGTCGGTGGAACGCGGCATTGCCCCCGACGCCACCGTAACGCTGGATTTCGCCCTGAACCGGCTGGCTGGCGTGGTCGAAAAGATGCTGATCTTCCCCGAGAACATGCTGGATAACATGAACAAATTCCCCGGCCTGGTGATGAGCCAGCGGGTGCTGCTGGCGCTGACCCAAGCCGGTGTGAGCCGCGAAGACGCCTATTCCATGGTGCAGCGCAACGCCCTGAAAGTCTGGGAAGACCGGGTGGATTTCCAGGAGCAGCTTCTGGCCGACAAAGACGTGGTCGCCGCCCTTGGCGAAGACGGCATCAAGGCCAAGTTCGACATGGAATATCACACCAAACATGTGGACACGATCTTCAAGCGGGTGTTCGGCGAGAGCTGAGCCCCACCTATGACGGATCAGAAAGCCCCGGTGGAAACGCCGGGGCTTTTGCTTTTTGGGGGATGTTCTTGCTGAAAAGGTGCGATTGGCATATATTGCCACCCACACAGAGGAGCTTGCCATGACAACCCGCAATGTAGTTTTGACTGACGATCAGGACGATTTCGTCAAGGCATTGATTGCATCGGGTCGATACCAGAATGCCAGCGAAGCCCTGCGGGCAGGGCTGCGTTTGCTGGAACAGGAAGAAAGTCAGACGCTTGCGCTTCGGGATCGCCTGAAAGCCGCGCTGGCACAAGCCGAGGCCGGTGATCGCGCCCCGGGCAGTGGCGCAGAAGCTGTGCAAAGCGCCTTTGCCGAAGCCCGACAGCGCTGGCAATCGCAGTGAAACCGTGGCGGCTGACCTCGCACGCGCGAAACAGCCTTGTCGATATTCATCGCCCATAAAACCAACGCAGAAAGATCTGCAGGACGCGCTTGCGTTGAGAGAGCGCCTTCGCAAGAGCCTCGCACAAGCCGAAGCCGGAGAACTTGCTCCCGGTTCTGGCGAAGATGCCATTCGCGGAGCCTTTGCTGAAGCCCGCATCGCCGCCCGGCAATCTCTGAACCGTTAGACGCTCCTATTCGACGGGTTTGCCGTTCGATCCGGACCACGCAAAACTGTCCGATTGCAGCGAAATCCCCCCAACCATCGCACAACACCTTGCCGGGTTTCGCCTATCGGTTGCGATAAGCTCTTGACGGAATCTGCGTGGTTTCGGAAACGGAAGCATGAGTACCGGAAAACTGACAATCGATCTCGATGCGCTGGCCGCGAACTGGCGGGCGCTGGATGCAATGAGCGACCCGGGCGTGCAAACCGCCGCCGTGGTCAAGGCTGATGGCTATGGGCTGGGCGCGGGCAAGGTCGCGCGGGCGCTGGCGGCGGCCGGGGCGCGGCGGTTTTTCGTCGCCGTGGCCGAAGAAGGCTGGGCCCTGCGTGAAGCGCTGGGGCCGGGGCCGGAAATCGCGGTGTTTTCCGGGCATATGTCGGGCGATACCGATATGATCCACGATCTCGGCCTGATCCCGATGCTGAACTCCATCGATCAGGTCACGCGGCATTTCGAAGCCCTGCCCGGTCATCCGTTCGGCGTGCAGCTCGATACCGGCATGAACCGGCTGGGCATGGAGCCGGGCGAATGGGCAGCGATCCGCGATGTGGTGCTGATGCAAGGGCCGCGCCTGCTGATGAGCCATCTGGCCTGCGCTGATGAGCCGGGGCACCCAATGAACCAGCAGCAGCTCGCCGCCTTTCACGAGATGACCGATAATACCGGCATCCCGCGTTCGCTGTCGGCCACCGGTGGCATCATCCTTGGCCCGGAATATCATTTCGACCTCACCCGCCCCGGCATCGGCCTCTATGGCGGTATGCCCTTTGAAGAGGCGCAGATGGTGGTCGAGCTCGACCTGCCGGTGATCCAGACCCGCGATATCGCCCCGGGCGAAAGCGTCGGCTATGGCAACAGCTTCGTTGCCGAAGGCCCCACCCGCGTGGCCACGGTATCGGGCGGTTATGCCGATGGGATCACGCGGCATCTCTCCAATGCCGGGATCATGTTTTTCGAAGACACGCCCTGCCCCATTCTGGGCCGCGTTTCGATGGACCTGATCGGGGTGGATATCACCCATCTCAGCGATGTGCCGAAAACCCTGAGCCTGCTCGGGCCGGAACAAACGGTCGATGACGTGGCCGATGTGGCCGGGACCATCGGCTATGAGATCCTGACCCAGCTTGGCGCGCGCTATACCCGCCGCTATGCCCGCGGGCGCAGCTAAGCGCCGCGCCTATACCACCGGCGCCTGTGCGTCGAGATAGCCGAACAGGGCACGCAGCAGCCTTGGGCGCAGCGCGTCGGGGCCAATATCTTCGCGCAAAGCGGCCTCGTTGATCAGCGCCCGGCAGATCGTCACCACATCGCGCGCCGCCATCGGCCCGGCTTCGGGGCGATAGGCCTGCACCGCTTCTGCGATGGCCGCTTCCACCTCATGGGCGAGCGCAGTGGCGTCCGCGACGAGGTCGAGCCCGGTTTCGATATGCTCAAGCTGCACCGCCAGCGCCGGGCGGGCAAATTGATGCGCCATCGCCACCTCAACGAAGCCCAGAAGCCGGGCCTGCGGCGTCTCGGCCCGATCCGCCACCGCCTGCAAGGCCGCCAGCATCGCGGCCCATTCGCGCCGCAACAGGGCGGCGATCACCGCCTGTTTGTTGGGGAAATACTGGTAGAGCGAGCCGATGCTGACCCCGGCGCGCTCGGCGATGTGATTGGTCGTCAGCCCGGCCGCGCCCGCGCTTTCGAGAATGCGAGCCGCCGCTTCCACAATCGCCGCTTCGGTGGCTTTGGCGCGGCTTTGTCTGCCTTGTTTTCTTGGTGCGTGCGCCATGCCGCCCTCCGAAGATTGGATGCGAGTTGAGAAGGTGAGCCATTGCTCGCATTTTCAACGCATCCAATCAACCGGAGATCACAGAATGAAAATGACCGTATTTCTGATGCTGCGCGCCGCGCCAAGCTGGCTGCAACTGGCGCGCAACACGCGCAACGACATTGCCGAAAAGGCGCTGGCGGCGGCTTTTCCCGATGCGCAATGCAGTCTGCGTTTTTTTGATGCTGAAGCATTTCACGCGCGGGTGTCGGATGTGGCGATGATCGAGGCAGAAAGCGTCAAAGACTATTACTTTGCCATCGAGCGCCTGCGCGACAGCCCGCTGATTGCCGAAGGGTATTTTGAGCTGGTCGAGGTCATCCCGGCTTATGAAGACGGGTTTCGGCAGTTTGAGGCGGCCCTATAGGCGAGGCGCTGACCACTCCCTGACAGGCTATGTGCTCATCCCAGCCCAGCGCCAGCCCCGCCGCCTCCCCCTGTCACGCTGTACATCCCGTTTTCCGGGGCGGCTTTCGCCCCGGGGAAAATCCCGCGAAAAGCCCCTCGCGCCGGGCGGCGTGAGAGGCTATGCCCGAGTCATGACTGCGCTTCGTTATCTCAATCTGTCCCTGTTGGTGCTGTTCCCCATCGCCTGGTTTGCGCCGCTCTTGCGCGCCGGGATCAATCTGCCGCTGTTCGGCACCAAGGCGATCAGCGTGATCTCTGGCCTGCAAGCGCTGTGGGAAACCGATGTGCTGCTGGCGCTGCTGGTGACGTTTTTTGCAATCTTCGACCGATCATGAAAGTGGTCGGTGTGGCGCTGGTGCAATTCGGGCTGATGCGGCGTAAGGTTTTGCCGGTGCTGAATATTCTGGGCAAGCTCGCGATGGCCGACATCTTTCTGATCGCGCTTTATATCGTCATCGTGAAAGGCGTGCATCTGGCCCGGGTCGAAACCGGCTGGGGGCTGTACCTGTTCACCTTCTGCGTTCTGGCCTCGCTGGCGGCGAGCCTGATGACGGCGAAACGGAGGGCGGGATGAGGATGCAAACTCTTTCGCCCGGCCCCCGGCCTTTCCCATTCGGGCGCGCGCCGGTCCGGGGAGTGGCGCATCCCGACCTCTCCGCATCGCCATTTATGCCAGCCACAAACTGCCAGCCTCACCGCGCGTCGAAACAGCCCCAAAGCGCCAGTCCTGCGGACGGACCGGCGCTCGCCCGGCGCTCTAAAGAGCGCTATTCGGGCGGTAACGCGATACAGCAGGCCACCCGATACAGATCACACCCAAATCCCGAGACCCACTGATGGCCAAATCCCCTTCCTATTCCTGCCAGTCCTGTGGCGCGGTGCATAACAAATGGTCCGGGCGTTGCGATGCCTGCGGGGCGTGGAACACCATTGAAGAAGATGTGCCGCTTTCCACCGGCCCAGCGGCAAAAACTCTGGGCGCGGCACGGGGCAAAAGCGTGCTGCTTTCTGACCTCGCCACCGAAGAAGCCCCGCCGCCGCGCACGATTTCAGGGCTCGACGAGTTTGACCGGGTGCTCGGCGGCGGCCTTGTGCCTGCCTCGGCCATCCTCGTCGGCGGCGATCCGGGCATCGGCAAATCCACCCTGCTTTTGCAAGCCACGGCAAGCTTTGCCCGCAAGGGGCTGAAATGCCTCTATATCTCCGGCGAAGAAGCCGCCGCACAGGTGCGGATGCGCGCCCAGCGGCTGGGGCTGTCGGATGCGCCGGTCAAGCTCGGGGCCGAAACCAATCTGCGCGATATTCTGACCACGCTGGAAAATGAATCCCCCGATCTGGTGGTGATCGATTCGATCCAGACCATGTGGGCCGATCATGTCGGCGCCGCTCCCGGCTCTGTCAGCCAGGTCCGCGCTGCGGCCCATGAGCTCACCAGCTTTGCCAAGCGCAAGGGCGTGTCGGTGATCCTTGTCGGCCATGTCACCAAGGATGGTCAGATCGCGGGTCCCCGGGTGGTCGAGCATATGGTCGACACGGTGCTCTATTTCGAAGGCGAACGCGGCCATCAGTTCCGCATCCTGCGCGCGGTGAAAAACCGCTTTGGTCCGGCGGACGAGATTGGCGTGTTTGAAATGACCGGCGGCGGGCTGGCGGAAGTCACCAACCCCTCTGCCCTGTTCCTGTCGGAACGCGAAGAACCGGCCCCCGGCTCGGTGGTCTTTGCCGGGATCGAGGGTAGCCGCCCGGTGCTGGTGGAATTCCAGGCCCTCGTCGCGCCGTCCTCGCTGGCACAGCCGCGCCGCTCGGTGCTGGGCTGGGATTCCGGGCGGCTGGCGATGATCCTTGCGGTGCTGGAAGCCCGCGTCGGCATCCCCTTCGCCGGGCTCGATGTCTATCTCAACGTCGCGGGCGGGATGAAAATCAACGAGCCCGCCGCCGATCTGGCTGTTGCCGCTGCGCTACTCTCTGCGCGGGAAGATGCCGCAATTCCGAAAGAAACGGTGATTTTCGGAGAAATCTCGCTATCTGGGGCACTTCGCCCGGTGTCGCAGGCGGAAAACAGGTTGAAAGAAGCTCAAAAACTTGGTTTCACAACGGCCATTGCCCCGGCTGGTTCGAAATTCGGACCGGCAACGGGGATGGGGCTGAGAAAAATGAATGATCTGGCCAGCTTTGTTGGCGAGGTTTTCGGAGCCGGATAAACGCGGAGGCGGGTGGCATGGAAGGATTTACAATCGTTGATGGCGGCGTCGCGCTGGTCATCATCGTCTCGGCCATTCTGGCCTATTCGCGTGGTTTCGTGCGCGAAGGCATGGCGATTGCCGGATGGGTCGTGGCCGCGGTTGCGGGCTATATGCTGGCCCCGAAAGCGGTGCCGCTGATTAAGGAAATCCCGATCCTTAGCGATTTCATTGCCGATAGCTGCGAGCTGAGCCTGATTGCCGGGTTCGCTGCGGTGATGGCGGTGGCGCTGGTGATTGTCTCGATCTTCACCCCGCTTTTTGCCTCGGCCATTCAGCGCTCGGCGCTTGGCGGGCTGGATCAGGGGCTGGGCTTTGCCTTTGGCGTGCTGCGCGGCCTCGTGCTCGTGGCGATTGCGCTGGTGGTCTATGACCGGGTGATCGTGACCGACACCGTGCCGATGGTCGACGACTCCCGCACCGCGCGGATCTTTGCCCGGCTGAGCGGCCGGATCGACGAGGAAATGCCCAGCGATGCGCCGGGCTGGATCGTCGAACGCTACGAAGATCTGGTGTCGACCTGCTCGGCCGGATCAACCACGCCCACCACCACCAACTGAGCCCTCAGGCCACCGCCTGCCCGGATCTGAACCGGCGTCGATAGGCGCCGGGGGTCAGGCCGATGCGCGCCTGAAATATCCGCCGAAAGGCCGAGACGTCTTCATAGCCCACATCCCAGGCGATGCGCGCCACCGCGTCATCGCCCGCCTCCAACCGATCCTGCGCCCGTGCCAACCGCAAGAGCTGCAGATATTCCCCTGGTGGATGCCCGGTGGCCACCCGGAAATGCCGCACGAAACTGCGCTCTGATTGCCCGGCCTCGCGCGCCATATCGGCGATACTCACTGCAGCGCTTAGCTGCCCGGCCAGCCAATGCTGCACCTTGAGCACACGCCGGTTGCCATGATCGAGCCGGGGCTGAAATCGTGCATAATGGCTTTGCGCCCGCCCTGACGCGTCGATCAGGCAGTAATGCGCCAGCGCGTTGCGCAGTTCGGGCGAATGCAGCCGCCCGACCAGATGCAGCACAAGATCAGCCCAGGCCATCAGCCCGCCTGCGGTGATAATATCGCCATCATCGACGATCAGCCGCGCCGGATCGAGCGCCACGCGGGGAAAGCGGGCGCGAAACCCGTCAGCCAGCGCCCAATGGGTGGTGGCGGGGCGCCCGTCGAGCAGCCCGCAATCTGCGAGCAACAGGCTGCCCGCACAGACCGAGGTGATCAGCGTGCCAGTGGCGCGCAGTTCCTGCAATGCGTCGCGAAACCCATCATCGCCCGCCAGTTCGTCGCTCACCCCCAGCGCAGGCGGCAGGATCAGCACATCCGCCCCGCCCACATCACCGGGGCTGGCGTGAATGCTGGTGACAAACGCCGTGCCATCCGCCGCAAATCGGCTGGCAAAGGCAAACATATCGACCATCCCCAGCAGCGCCGCCTGCTGCGCACCGGGATAGTCGATCAGGGAAATGCGCAGCACATTTGGCATGATCTGCACCTTTTTTGTCATATCCGCCATTTTCGCCCTAACAGCTTTCGGCCCATCCTGTCCACCACACCAACCTGAAAGGACATGCCATGTCGCGCCCCGCTCTTTTGCTGATTGATATCCAAAACGACTATTTCCCCGGCGGCAACTGGGAGGTTCACGAGATGGAAGCCGCCGCAATCCAAGCCGCCGAAGCGCTGAAAGCCGCCCGCGCCGCCGGTGCCGCGGTGATCCATATCCGCCACGAAGCCAGCAATCCGGCTGTCCCGTTCTTTCAGCCCGGCACGACCGGGGCCGAGATCCATACCAGCGTCGCCCCTGCCCCCGGCGAACCGGTGATCCTGAAACACCGCCCCAATGCATTTCTGGGCACCGATCTGGCTGACCGGCTGGCAGATATCGCCCCGGACCGGCTGCTGATCGCGGGCGCGATGAGCCAGATGTGCATCGACGCCACCACCCGCGCGGCGGCGGATCTGGGCCATCAGGTGACGGTGCTTCACGATGCCTGTGCGGCCAAGGCGCAGAGCTTTGGCAGCACCAATGTGCCCGCCCCCATGGTTCATGCCGCGATCATGGCGGCGCTTGGCGGAACCTATGCTGAGGTTCTGACCAGTCACGAAGTTATCAGCCGATATCTGTGATAGTTTGATGACAGACCATCCTGAGGGCGTTATGAGGGGCACAACCCCAATACCGGATTCGGAATAGCTGCCTATGCCATCCTGCGCGACGATGCCGCCCGCCCATCCTTTCGACGATGACAAACTGAAGGAGGAGTGCGGCGTATTCGGCGTTCTCGGCCTGACAGATGCCGCAAACTTCGTAGCCCTCGGGCTGCACGCCTTGCAGCATCGCGGCCAGGAAGCCGGTGGCATCGTCAGCCACGACCCCGATGAAGGCTTCAACTCGGTGCGCCGCTTTGGCTATGTGCGCGACAACTTCACCAAGCAAAGCCTGATGCAGGCCCTGCCCGGGCCGATCGCCATTGGCCATGTGCGCTACTCCACCGCCGGTGGCAAAGGCGCCGCAATGCGCGATGTGCAGCCCTTCTTTGGCGAATTTTCCATGGGCGGCGCGGCGATTGCCCATAACGGCAATATCACCAATGCCGAAGAGCTGCGGCGCGAGCTGATCGAGCGCGGTTCGATTTTCCAAAGCTCGTCGGATAGCGAATGCATCATCCACCTGATGGCGCGCTCGATGCATAAGAACCTGTCGGAGCGACTGGAAGATGCGCTGCGCCGGGTCGAAGGTGCGTTTTCCATCGTTGCCATGACCCGCACCAAACTGATCGGTGTGCGCGATGCGCTTGGCGTGCGTCCGCTGGTGCTGGGGCAACTCGGCGAAGGCTGGGTGCTCAGCTCGGAAACCTGTGCGCTCGACATCATCGGCGCCAAATTCGTGCGCGAGATCGAACCGGGCGAGATGGTGGTGATCACCGAAGAGGGCGTCGAAAGCCGTCGTCCGTTCCGCAACAGCCAGCCGCGCTTCTGCATCTTCGAACATGTCTATTTCTCGCGCCCCGATTCGATCATTGGCGGGCGCTCGGTCTATGAAACCCGGCATCAGATCGGGGTGGAGCTGGCGCGCGAAGCACCGGTGGATGCCGATCTGGTCTGCCCGGTACCCGATAGCGGCACCCCAGCCGCCATCGGCTATGCCGCCGAAAGCGGTATCCCCTTTGGGCTCGGCATCACCCGCAACCAATATATGGGCCGGACCTTCATCGAGCCCACCGAACAGATCCGCAATATGGGCGTGCGGCTGAAGCTGAACGTCAACCGCGCGCTGATCGAAGGCAAACGGGTGATCCTGGTGGATGACTCGGTGGTGCGCGGCACGACCAGCCGCAAGATCAAGGATATGATCCTCGATGCCGGTGCCAAAGAGGTGCATTTCCGCATCGCCTCCCCGCCCACCGCATGGCCGTGTTTCTATGGCGTCGATACGCCGGAACGCGCCAAGCTGCTGGCCGCAACGATGAGCGAAGATCAGATGTGCGAGCATCTGGGCGTCGACAGCCTGAAATTCATCTCGCTTGACGGGCTCTATCGCGCCGTGGGCGAGGCGAAGGGCCGCGATGCCAGCGCCCCGGCCTATTGCGATGCCTGCTTCTCGGGCGAATACCCGGTGGCCCCCAGCGATATGATCGCCAAAGGGTTCACGGTAAAAGCTGCCGAGTAGCTTGCCAGATTGCCCGGCCGGGCGCATGCTGCGGCATGGCCAAATATCTGACGCATGAGGATTACCTGATGCCCCTGCCCGCCGATCAGCGGGCAGCGCTGCAGGAGGTATCGGCGCGGATCATCGCCCGCATGCCCGATTCATCTTTGCTATTATGCCTATTCCGGCACAGTGGTGCCGCAACTTGCCGCGCGGCTGAAACAGGCCGGGTTCAAAAGCACGAAAAGCGGGGTGACGTTCAATCCCGACAGGCCTTTGCCTGATTGGGCGCTGGATGAGCTGCTTGCCTTGCGCCGGGCGGAGATCGAAGCCGCCTCCATCTGAGCCATCTTCACGGAAATGTCAGGTGTGGCAGGCGAAACCCTGCCGGGCCTGTCGCTATTCAGGCGGGGCTTCGCCGCCTTGCCCCATCCCCCGCGACGCTGCCTTCTCTTCCCTCACAACCATACCTACCTGCCTAGCCTGATAAAACGCGAGGCAGGCATGAGCAGAGCAGAACAGATCCCGGCAGTGGCCCGGGCGGTGAATATTGTGGCCTATGAAGCCACCAGCCCCAATGTGCTGGACCTTCATCAGGCCGCGCTCTTGGGCATATCCGGCAAGCCGGGCAAGCGGGTGGCGGTGCTGCGCAATGGCAGCGGTGCGGTGGAGGTCGCGCGCGAGGGCGATCTGAGCAGCGCAGGCATCGTGACCGAGATCGGGGCCAGCGATATGCGGATCTGGCGCATGGGCGAAGAGATCAGCTTTACCCTGCCGGAGGCCCATGACCGCCCGACCCAGCCGCTATAGCAACCCTCAGCCCTGGCAGGGCGGGGTCAGTACCCTTCGAAATCCACCTCAAGCCCGGAAATACAGGTGTCGTGATACTTTTCACCGGGGGAGACATCGGAAATCATCAGGGTGATATAGCTCTCCGGCCCCGTCGAAAACCGTTCAATATCAATCGCCTGCCAGGCTCCTGTCATGGCGATCTTCTGGGTGAACTCGGCCCCGGTCGACAGCTTCACCCGGAAGGCCAGCGGGCGACCATTATTGTAATAGGTCTCGGTGGTGCGGCCATAGCCGGGGCGGACCAGAATGCGTTTCGGCTCGGCGCGGCCATCTTCGAAACGCACCGAAAGTGTCTGCCCCACACCATCGCCCGGCACGCCTTCGCACCAGGCGGTTGCGTGGTCGTCGTCGATCAGGTTCATCACCTTGTAATCATACTTGCCCTGCGGCGGCAGGGTGCTGGAGGCGCAGAGCCACATCTTGTTATAAAACTGGGTCGGGTCGGAATAGATGCAGTCTTCCGCCATGGCAGGCGCGACGAGGCCTGCGGCAATCAGAACGGGCGCAAGGATCGGGGCAAAGCGAAGCAAGGCAGGCATGGCTTTCCTCAGGTTGTGATGTCGCACGCAGAGGGAGCCTGCCATAGCTCCAGCCCCTTTGGCATGATCCGGATCAAGACCGGGGGGCCTAGGACCGGGCCGCGGAATGGCGCATAACGACACTTGCTATGCCCAGCCCGGTTTGTCGCGCGATGGATGTGTCTCAGCTGCGAAAAACGGGAGACGCCCGAGCCTGGGTGGGCGTTGTGCTGGGGGTGGTAGGGCACTGTGACCTAAAGCATCGACGCCCGATCTGCTTTATCCGTCATCGCCAATACGCCCGCCCGGGGGGAGGATCGGGCGTCGCCCGTCGTGCCGACGGGCGGGGCATGTGGGCTAGGCGCGCTTCCATCCAAACGTCTGGATCTGTTGAAACCTCTCAGGCGCAGGGCTGCGCGCCTTCACCTGCGGTCAGCTGCCGCCCCCCTCACCCACCTCTGGACAGAGCCGCGCTCGGGTGAGATACCATCGCAATCTGCGAGGGAGATCATCATGGCCGAGAAAATCGCTCTTATCACCGGGGCCTCGCGCGGGCTTGGCGCGGCACTGGCCGTGGAACTCGCGCCCACCCATCATATCGTCGCCGTGGCGCGCACCACCGGCGCGCTGGAAGAGCTCGACGACCGGATCAAGGCGGCGGGCGGCGAAGCCACGCTGGCCCCGATGGATATCACCAATGCCGATGCCATGGCGCAGCTGTGCCGGGCAATCTATGACCGCTGGGGCAAGGTCGATCTCTGGGCCCATACCGCGATTGAAGCCATGCAACTGACCCCGACCCAGCAGCTTGCCTTGCAAGACAAGGACTGGGAGCAATCGCTGAGGGTGAATGTCGATGCCACCGCACGGCTGATCGCCTATGTCGCGCCGCTTCTGGGCGAAGACGGGATTGCCGCGTTTTTCCGCGATGGTCACGCGGGCGAGAAATTCTATGGCGGCTATGGCAGCACCAAAGCGGCGCAAATGGCGCTGGCCGAAAGCTGGCAATGGGAGGCCGAACGGGTTGGCCCTCGGGTGAAGATCGTCACGCCGAAACCGCTCGCCACCGCCATGCGCGCCCGCTTCCATCCCGGCGAAGACCGCTCACAGCTCGCCAATCCCACCGAGGAAGCGCAGCGCCTGTTGCCCGAAATCCTAGGCTGACGCCCAAACGCCCTAGTTTGCTTGCCCGCGCCCGCAGCCTCGCCTATTGAAAGGCAAGGCAAACCGGGGGCTGGCGGATGCGCATTCTCATTACCAATGACGACGGGATCAACGCACCCGGGCTGAGCGTGCTGGAAGAGATCGCCGCCGAGATCGCCGGGCCGGATGGCGAGGTTTGGGTGGTTGCGCCGGCCTTTGAACAATCCGGCGTCGGTCATTGCATTTCCTATTCCCGCCCGATGATGCTGGCCGAGCTTGGCCCGCGCCGCTTTGCCGCCGAGGGCACCCCTGCCGATTGCGTGCTGGCCGCCCTTGGCGAAGCCATGCCGGGCCGCCCCGATCTGGTGCTTTCGGGGGTGAACCGGGGCAATAATGCCGGCCAAAACGCGCTTTACTCCGGCACGCTGGGCGGCGCGATGGAAGCGGCTCTGCAACACCTGCCCGCGATTGCCCTGTCGCAATTTTATGGCCCCCAAACGGCAAGCCTCGACGATCCGTTCGATGCCGCCCGCGTGCATGGGGCCAGGGTGGTGCGCCAGCTTGTCGATCAGGCCCCCTGGGCTGAAACCGGCGATTACCGGTTGTTTTACAACGTGAATTTCCCGCCCATCGCTGCCGCTGACGTGGCTGGGGTGAAAGCCGCCACCCAAGGCTGGCGGCGTGATACCTATTTTTCGACCGATCCCACCAGCTCGCCGTCCGGGCGGCGGTTCCTCTGGATCAAAGGCGGGCCACAGCACCATCCGACCGGGCCGGGCAGCGATGTCACCGCCAATCTCGACGGCTATATCTCCGTCACCCCGATGCGCGCCGATCTGACCGCGCATGACCACCTGACCGATCTGGCCGGGATTTTCGAATGAGCCCCGAGACGATGACAAACGCTGAACAAAAAATGCAGTTCCTGTTCACCCTGCGCTCGCGCGGGGTCACCAATGCACGGGTGCTGAACGCGATGGAGGCGATCGACCGGGGGCAGTTTGTCACCGGTGTGTTCGAGCAGCGCGCCTATGAAGACATGGCCCTGCCGATTGCCAGCGGTCAGACCATCAGCCAGCCCTCGATTGTCGGGCTGATGACCCAGGCGCTGGATGTGCAGCCGAAAAACAAGGTTTTGGAGGTCGGCACCGGCTCTGGCTATCAGGCAGCGATCCTCGCCAAGCTTGGGCGGCGGATCTATACCGTTGATCGCCACCGCACGCTGGTGCGCGAGGCCAAGCAGGTGTTTGAGGCGCTGGATCTGCACAATATCACCGTGATGATTGGTGATGGATCCTTCGGTCTGCCCGATCAGGCGCCGTTTGATCGCATCATCCTGACCGCTGCGGCAGAAGACCCCCCAGGGCCGCTCTTGGCTCAGCTCGCAATCGGCGGTATCATGGTGTTACCGGTAGGCCAGTCCGATGCGGTGCAGACGCTATTGAAAGTCACGCGCCTTGAAAGCGGGTTCGATTACGAAGAGCTTATGCCGGTGAGGTTCGTGCCCCTTCTGGAAGGGTTGGGGTAGAAAAGACAGAGGCACGAAAGATGCCCTGACAATAGCCGGACGGGGCCATAAGAGCACGCCGGTATGAGGACGGTCCAAAATGGGCCAAAGAGGATGAGAGCATGAGTTTCCCCCGAAAAACCACGCGTTTTGGCGTCGCCGCCGCCGCGCTTCTGGCGCTTGCAAGCTGTGGCGACGGGCTTGATTTCGACCTGCGCGGGCTGGCTGGCGGATTTTCCACCAGCGCTGCGGCCAATGGCGCCAGAACTGCCGCACCGCCGCAGCCCGATGCCCGCGGTGTGATTTCCTATCCGACCTATCAGGTGGCCGTGGCCCGCCCCGGCGAAACCATCGCGCAGATGGCCGCGCGGCTGGGCTTCGGCGCCAATGAACTGGGGCGCTATAACGGCATTCCGCCGGAAACCGCCCTGCGCAGTGGCGAAATCGTCGCCCTGCCCCGGCAGCTTACCGCAAGCGGCACCCCCGGCAACAGCGCCACCCTGCCCGGCACGATTGACGTAACTTCACTGGCCGGATCGGCGCTGGACCGTGTCGATGCCACGTCGCCCGCGAGCCAGAACACCGCAGGCACCGCAGCGGCAGGCGAACCGGTGCGCCACCAGGTGGAACGCGGCGAAACCGCCTATACCATCGCCCGGCGCTATGGCGTCTCGGTCAAGGCGCTGGCCGACTGGAACAGCCTCGACAGCGCGCTTTCGGTGCGCGAAGGGCAATATCTGCTGATCCCGACGGTTATTCAGGAAAGCACTCTGGCCGCACCGGTCAGTGACAATTCGCAACCTGGTGAAGGTACGCTGACCCCGGTGCCGCCCTCGGCCACCGAACCGCTGCCCGCTGCACCGGTTGCCACACCGGCCGTCACCCCGCCCTCGCCTGATCTGGCGAGCGACCGCACCGAGGCCGCAGGCGCGCGCATGGCGATGCCGGTAAATGGCAAGGTCGTGCGGGATTTCAAAAAGGGTCGCACCGACGGGATCGACATTTCCGCCAGCGCTGGCAGCCCGGTGAAAGCCGCCGATGCCGGCACCGTGGCCGCGATCACCCGCGACACCGATCAGGTGCCGATTCTGGTGATCCGTCACGCCGGCAATGTGCTGACCGTCTATGCCGGGATCGACAATATCAAGGTGGCCAAGGGCGACACTGTCAGCCGTGGCCAGCAGATCGCCGTAGTCCGCAAGGCTGATCCGTCCTTCCTGCACTTCCAGGTCCGCGAAGGCACGCAGGCCGTTGACCCGATGGGCTATCTGAACTGATCAGGTTCACCCTGAGATTGGAAAGGCCCGGC
>JARRIY010000100.1:0-8814 GCA_037379985.1 Maritimibacter sp. | reverse complement strand
CCTTGGACGCCAACAGGACTTCGAGCACAATTCAGAGATCGGTTGAATTGTGCTCGAAGTTTCCCGGTAGCTTCGCCACGATCCCGTGTGTTGTTTCCAACAACGGTTCGAGAGCGCGACTAGATCCAGAAGTTTTCGTGAACGGTTGCCTGTCGCAGCCCGGCGGGTGTTTCGACGATCAGCTCGGTGCCCTCGTCCCAATGGGTCATGCGCACCATGCCGATGGCGACATTGGTTTTGAAATCAGGCGACCAGGCGGCAGACGACACACGGCCAACCGTTTTTTTCCCGTGCTTCACAGACCAGTAGCGATCACAGCCGGGCACGGCCGGACCTTCGATTTCCAGCGCGCGGATCTGCTTGATCGGGCCTTCCTTTGCCACCCGCAGCAGCGCGTCGCGGCCAATGCAGCCAATCGCGGTCTGGGTGTTGCAGAACTTGCCGAGCCCGCATTCATGCGGCGTGTTGTCGTCGGTCATGTCGTTGCCATAGGACAGCAAACCGCCCTCGATCCGCTCGATCAGGTTGGGGCCCCCAGCATGAACGTCCATCGACTTGCCAGCCTCCATCAGCGCGTTCCACAGCGGCATGCCGAGATCTTCGCCTTCGACATAGATCTCGAACCCGCCCTGCTTGGAATAGCCAGACCGGGCGACCACGAGGTCACGGCCCTGGAAATCGAGATGCATGAAGCGGAAAAAGCGGATGTCACGCACCACGTCGCCAAAGACCGCTGCCATCAGATCATCGGCACGCGGCCCTTGCACGGCGAGGGGCGACACGTCAGGTTCGTCCACCAACACATCGAGCCGGTAGCCATAGGCCAGCCCCTTGATCCAGTAGAGCAGATCGCTGTCGGCGATGGAGATCCACCAGCGGTCCTCGGTCAGCTTCAGCGCAACGGGATCGTTCAGCATGCCGCCGGTCTCATCGACGATGGGCACGTAATAGCACTGCCCGGGCAGCATCCCGCGCAGATCGCGGGGGGTCAGCAGTTGCGCAAGGCGTCCGGCATCGGGGCCACGCAGCTCGACCTGGCGTTCGCAGGCCACATCCCAGATCTGCACCGCTTCCTTGAGGTGCCGGTAATCCTCCTCGACCGAGCGGAATACCGTCGGCAGGAGCATGTGGTTATAAACCGTGTAGGCCTTGACGCCAGCGGTCTCCACACCGTCCGAGAATGGGGTGCGGCGGAGCCGGCGCGACGGTGAAATTAGTGTCATTCCAGTTTACTCCAGTTCTTTGGCGCGACTGCGAAGCTGAAACTTCTGAATCTTGCCGGTAGATGTCTTGGGAAGGGTTTCGAAGATCACGGCCTTGGGGGCTTTGAAGCCCGCCAGATGGGCGCGGCAGAAGGCGATGAGATCGTCTGCAGAGACCTCCATCCCGTCGCGCAATTCGACAAAGGCGCAGGGCACTTCGCCCCATTTTTCATGCGGCATGGCGACGACAGCGGCGGCTTGCACAGCTTCGTGGCGATAGAGCACCGCCTCGACCTCAACCGAAGATATGTTCTCCCCGCCCGAAATGATCACGTCCTTCAGCCGGTCGCGGATCTGGATATAGGCATTTTCATGGACAACAGCGCCATCGCCAGACCAGAACCAGCCGCCATCAAAGGCGGTCGTGGTGGCCACGGGATCCTTGTAATACCCCGCCATGACCGTATTGCCGCGAATGGCGATCTCGCCCTGAGTGGTGCCATCGCGCGGCACAGGCTTACCGCTGGCGCGATCAATCACCGTGACCTCTTCAACCATGGGGAAGGCAATGCCCTGCTGCGCCTGCAATTCGGCTTGTTCTGCGGGGGTTAAATCGTCCCAGTCATCCTGCCAGAGGCATTGCGAGATATGGCCATAGGTTTCCGTCAGCCCGTAGACTTGCATCACGTCAAACCCCATGGCGCGGGTCTTTTCCAGAACCGAAGGCGGCGGCGGTGCCCCGGCGGTCAGCACCCGGATGGCAGGATCAAAGGGCGCAGCATCGCTCTCGGCTTCGGCAAGCATCTGCAACACGATGGGCGCGGCGCCGAAATGGGTCACGCCATGGGCACGGATCGCTTCAAGAATACGCGCCGCTGCCGGAATGCGGGTGAACACCATCGCGCCCCCGAGCATCGCCATCAGCCAGGGATGTCCCCAACCGTTGCAATGGAACATCGGCACCACCGACAGATAGACCGGATAGGGTGGCATCTGCCACCCGGTCCCGGTGCCAAGCGCCATCAGATAGGCGCCACGGTGGTGATAGACCACACCCTTCGGGCGCCCGGAGGTGCCGGAGGTGTAGTTCAGCGCAATCGCATCCCATTCATCATCCGGAAGGGTGATCGGAAGGGGCTCACTCTCGATCAGAGAGTCATAGGTCGGGCCGCCGAGGCTCTCGCCCGGCGCGCTCGGATCAACGATCTCAACCACCGGCAATGTGTGGCCGAGAAGATCAAAGACCTGTGACAAAAGCGGCACCAGTTCCCGATCCACGATCACCAGTTTGGTATCCGCGTGGTCCAGAATATAGGCGATGGTTTCGGGTTCCAGCCGGGTGTTGAGCGTGTTCAGCACCGCCCCCGTCAGGGGCAGCGCGAAATGCAGCTCGAACAGCTCCGGGATATTCGGGCTCAGCACCGAGACCGTATCGCCCTTTTGCACGCCAAGCCCGACAAGGCCTCCGGCCACCGCGCGAATGCGGGCGGAGGTCTCGGCCCAACTGCGCCGGATATCACCATAGATCACCGCCGTGCGCGCGCCATGCAAGCTTTCGGCGCGGCGCAGGAAGGACAGCGGCGACAGGGGCACATGATTTGCTCGTGTCTTGTTCAGAGCCTCGTAATTTTGACGCATACTGGTACCGCCTGACTTAGCTGTTGGGCCGCACGCGGGCGGCGGTCTTGTTGGCGAAGGCTTCGAGGCGCTCGCGAGCGGCTGGCTGGGTGTTGACGATGCCGCCCACGAAGGCTTCGGCATAGGCGGCATCCATCCCGGACATGTTGTTCATGTGGCTCACGGCAGAACAGATCGCGAAGTTGGTCAGCGGCAGGTTCTGCGCGACCTTTTCCGCCAGTTCCATCGCCTTATCAAAGCTGCCACCGTCTTCGGTGATATATTGCGCCAGCCCCAGTTCGACGGCCTCTTGCCCCTGATAAACGCGCCCGGTCAGGATCATGTCGATCATGCGGTATTTGCCGATCATGTCCGAAACCCGGATCGTCGCGCCGCCACCGGTGAAAATCCCGCGCTGGCCTTCGGGCAGGGCGAAATAGGTGCCGGAATCGATCACGCGCACATGGGCGGCGCTGGCCAGTTCCAGACCACCGCCGACAACGGCCCCCTGCAGCGCGGCAATGATCGGCACCCCGCCATATTCCATTTTGTTGAAGGCCTCATGCCAGCGCAGGCAAACATGCATGAAGTCATCGGCGCTGCGATCAGCTTTCCAATGTTCGACCAGATCAAGACCGGCGCAGAAATGATCGCCCTCCCCCGCCAGCAACACGGCCCTGACGCCCGCCATCCGCGCACCGCTGAAGAACCGGATCAATTCCTCGATCGTGACCACATCCAGAGCGTTGCGTTTGGACGGGCGGTTCAGCGTTACGACATAAAGGCCGTTGTCACGCTCGGAAATCGAGAGCCGTTCGTAGGTGTCGGGGTTTACGACGTCATTCATGGATCGGTTCCTTTCGAGGCATTATTCAGGGAAAGCCGCATCCAGCAGGCTGCGCGAGCCGTGCATGATGCGGGTTTGCTCGGTGGCGCATTCGGGCAGAATGTGTTGAGCGAAAAACAAGGCTGTGGCGATTTTCTGGGTCATGAACACAGTGTCTTGCCCGGCGCCCAGCGCGGTCTGCGCCACCAAGGCGCTTTTGGCGAGCTTCCAGCCCGCCGCCAATGTGCCCGCCAGCATCAGGAATGGGACAGAGCCCGCGAAGGCCGCGTCGATATCCTTGCGGCTATTCTCCAGCATCCAATCCAGAGCGGCTTCGAATGCGCCGCGCGCTTGCGTGAGGCTCGCGGCGATGGCTTGCGCGGTGGCATCACCCTGTGCCAGCGTCGCCTCGGTTTCTGCGATCCGGGCAGCGAAAACCCGGGCGGTTGCCCCCCCATCGCGCATCACTTTGCGCCCCAGAAGGTCATTTGCCTGAATCGCCGTGGTGCCCTCGTAGATCGGCAGAATGCGGGCGTCGCGGTAGTGCTGCGCGGCGCCGGTTTCTTCGATGAACCCCATGCCGCCATGGATTTGCACGCCCAGAGAGGCGACCTCGACCGCGCGTTCCGTGCAAAAGCTCTTCACCAGCGGCACCATGAATTCGGCCAGCGCGAGGGTTTCCGGATGATCCTGATGATGCGCGATGTCCAGCAGCCCTGCGGTCGCCGCCGCCATGGCCCGCCCGCCTTCGGTAAGACTGCGCATTCGCATGAGCATGCGGCGCACATCCGGATGGTCGATGATCGCGACGGCGTCCTTGCTCTGACCGTTCACCGGGCGGCTTTGTACGCGCTCGCGCGCATAGGCCAGCGCACGCTGATAGGCCCGTTCAGAGATCGCAATCCCCTGCACCCCCACCGAGAACCGCGCGGCGTTCATCATGATGAACATGTATTCCAGCCCGCAGTTTTCTTCGCCGATCAGGAAGCCGGTGGCATCATCGTAGTCCAGCATGGCCGTCGGGCTGGCACGCACGCCCAGCTTATGTTCGATGCTGACACAGTTTACCGCGTTCCTGGCGCCCAAGGTTCCATCCGGCTCCACCAGCGTTTGCGGCACGATGAAAAGGCTCAGCCCCTTCGGCCCGGCGGGCGCATCAGGGGTGCGCGCCAGCACAAGGTGGATGATGTTCTCGGTCAGATCATGGGCACCATAGGTGATGAAAATCTTGGTGCCGGAGATGCCATAGCTGCCATCCTCGCGCCGCCGGGCCTTTGTCGCCACCCGGCCCAGATCGCTGCCCGCCTGCGGTTCGGTCAGGTTCATGGTGCCAGACCAGCGCCCCGCAATCAGCGGCTCCAGATAGGTGGCTTTCTGTTCGTCCGAGCCGGTCAGCAGCAGCGCCTCAATCGCCCCATCGGTCAGCAGCGGGCAAAGACCAAAGCTCATGTCGGCGGCGTTCAGCAGTTCCACCGCCGCCGCGCCCGCAGAACGCGGCAGTCCGATGCCGCCATATTCCACCGGATGGGTCAGCGCCTGCCAGCCCATTTCGACAAACTGAGCATAGGCCTGCGCGTTGCCCTCCGGCATGGTCACACGGCCATTGTCAAACCGGGCCCCCAGCGTGTCGCCGGTTTGCGAGAGCGGCGCGATCTGCTCGCGGCAAAACTGAGCATAGCCCTCCAGCGCGGCGCCAATATCCGACAGGTCGAATTCGGAATACACCTCCAGTGCAGACACCTTTTCCCAGTGGGACAGGTTTTCAATACAGAACATCAGATCCTGTACGGGCGGCTGATAGGACATGTCTGGCTTTCCAACGAAAACTATGGTTTCGCGTCATTTAGCCACGATATAACTTGCCGATAAGCTCATCTCGCGCCAAAACAGTATCCGATCTCGCCAAAAAGACAGAGCCAGCCATGCCCCGCAAAGACCCGATCTCGCTGACGACCGTATCGGCAGGTTTCATTCAGGACTGGCTGGATGCGCTGCAATCTCGATGCACGCCGGACGCGATGACGTCGCTGCTGGAGCGTTCGGGGCTGCAAACCGGCTTGATGATACCCTCGCAACGCGTCACGCTTACAGAAATCGCCCAGCTTTATCAGCTTGCTGTACCTGAGACCGGGGATGAGATGATGGGGCTCTGGAGCCGCCCGATCCGCCCCCGCGCCCTGCAACATCTGGTAACTGTACAGCGTGAGGCGAGCAGCCTGGTTTCGGCGCTGTTTCGGTTCTCAACCTTCTGGAACCTGCTTTTGGATGATTTTCACCTGGACTTGCGCAGCAGTCCGGAGGAGGTGGAACTCGCGTTGGTCCCCTACTCAAATGAAGATCAGCCGCAGCGATTTGGTCACATGCTGATGCTGAAATTGGCGCATGGGCTCTTGTCCTGGCTCAGCGGGTCGGAAACGAATGTGAAAGAGGTTCGCTTTGCCTTCGCGCGACCGGATTTTGCCGCAGATTACGCCGTTGTCTTTCCCTGTCCGGTCGAATTTGATGCGCCGCAAACCAGCATCCTTTTCGATCCACGCCAGTTCAACCGTCCGATCACCCGCAGTGCCGCCGAGGCATCTGTGTTTCTGGAACGTGCGCCGCTTGACTGGATCTTCACCGGCTCGCGCGCCCATACAAACAGCCTGCGCGTTCGTGCCTTTCTATACGGAGCGGCATGGCAGAGCAGCCAACTTCAGGATGCGGCACATGCCCTGAAAATGACACCCCGGACGCTGAACCGTCGCCTGAAAGAGGAAGGGACAACCTTTCAGGACATTAAGGACGCATTGCGCCGCGACATCGCCATTCGTGCGCTTCAGCAAGGCACGAACAGCATCGAACAAATCGCCTTTGACGCAGGCTTTTCTGCCCCGGCGAACTTCCACCGCGCTTTTCGCAAATGGACTGACCGGACGCCCGGATCATACCGATCATAGGTTCGGCTTGGACGCCTGTGGACCCGCCGGAAATCGGCAAACCCACAGGCAACCGGCAAACGCTTTCGTCAGGCCGTCACATCAACCACGACACGTCCCTTGACCTGCCCCTTCAGGATCGCCGCGCCAAGCGCGGGCAGATCGGTCAGGGTGGCGGGCTGGATCATCGCTTCGAGTTTGTCCATCGGCAGATCGCGCGCGACCCGTTCCCAGGCGCGGACCCGGTTGTCATAGGGCTGCATGACACTGTCGATGCCAAGCAGATTGACGCCGCGAAGCAGGAAGGGAACGACGGTGGCGGGCAGTCCGGCGCCGCCTGCAAGCCCGACCGCAGCGACGCTGGCGCCGTATTGCATCTGGCCGAGCAAGCGGGCCAGCATGGCGCCGCCGACGGCATCCACGCAACCGCCCCAGGTCTCGGTTTCAAGCGGGCGCTTGACGGTTTCGGCCAGCTCTTCACGCGGCACGATCTGGGTGACGCCGAGGCTCTTGAGGTAATCGGCGGTTTCGGGGCGTCCGGTAACGCCCGCAACCTCATAACCAAGGTTTGCAAGGATTGCGGTGGCAACCGAGCCAACACCGCCAGCGGCACCAGTGACCAGAACCGGGCCATCCTTGATGCCATGATCTTCCAGCGCCATGACCGCGAGCATCGCGGTGAAGCCCGCCGTGCCCACGGCCATCGCCTGGCGTGTGGTCAGGGCTTCGGGCAGCGGCACCAGCATATCGGCCTTCACGCGGGCTTTCTCGGCGTAGCCGCCCCAACGGTTTTCACCGACCCGCCAACCGGTCACCACCACCTTGTCGCCGGGTTTGTAGCGGGGATCGCTGGAGGTCTCGACCGTACCGGCAAAATCGATGCCGGGCACATGCGGGTAATTACGCACCAGCCCGCCACCCGGACCGATGCAGAGCCCGTCCTTGTAATTCACGGTGGAGTATTCGACCGCGACGGTCACATCGCCTTCGGGCAGTTGGCTTTCGTCGATCTCGGTGACGCTGGCATGGGTCTTGCCGTCGTCGTCTTTTTCTACGAGCAGAGCTTTGAACATGTGGTGATTTCCTAGATTCAGAAGTTTTCGTGAACAGCGGCGGGGTGCAGCCCGAGGCTGACTAATGTAACCTGTGCGCCAGCGGTGACGGCCGAAAAGCCGATCCAGGCCACAAGGGAGCCGGGAATGGCCATGCGAAACAGCAGCGCCCAGCAGATGAGCACGGCACCGAAGAATGCCAGCCAATGCGCGCGCCGGACCGATCTGATGCCGATTGCCAGCAAAACTCCCCCCGCCCTTGCCATGGGTTTCTCATCGGAATAGAATTGCCTGACATTTAAATGTAAGGCAAATGAAAAAAACCAAACGAAATCAAGACGGCGACCTTCCCGCACAAATCGCCAAGTCTATTCAGGACGCGATTCTGAGCGGAGAATTGACGGCCGACGACCGCTTGCCAAGCGAATCGGACCTCGCCGAAACCTTCAACGTCTCGCGCCCGACAGTGCGCGAAGCGCTCAAGCGTCTTGCCGCGCAATGCCTGATCCGGACCGAACGCGGCGCCTTTGGCGGTGCTTTCGTCAACCGGCTGTCCTACGAAGAGGCGCGCGGTCAACTCGCATCGAGTTCAACCCTGTTGCTACCATCAACGAGGTCGCCTTCGCCGTTGCCTGCGAAGCGCGCTACGCGATGGAGAAGTCCTGCACCACGCTTGCCTGCGCGCGGCGCAGTGGCGACGAATTGGCGGCGATGCGGGCAGAAATTCACCGGCAAAGCCAACCTGATCTCAGCGACGAAGCGTTCTGCGCATCCGACGTCGCGCTGCACAGAACGCTGGTTGACGCGGCATCGAACCCGATCTTGTCCTACCAGCTCGCGGGCGCGGTTGAAGCGATGCAGCCCTTGATGAACATGATCACCTTCAGCGCCCGGTCGAGAGAACAGATCGTGGCGTTACACACCCGATTGACCGATGCAATCGAGGCCCGGGATCCGGCCCAGGCCGATGCGGCGCTGGCCCTGCTCGAACAGTATACGCTTGATCTCGGCGAAGGCTTCATCGCCTCGCGCGCGAAAACCAGAATCCAGGACGCAGTCGAGAGCAGGTGAAGACCTTGCGTGTTGCGGATTGAACACCCCATCCTCTAGGCGCGCGTCGATCAAAAACCACACCACCAGATCGCGATGATCTGGTGAACGGCTGCTATCTGCCAAGGCGGAATGCGCCCAACTGTTACAGG
>JARRIY010000099.1:0-8822 GCA_037379985.1 Maritimibacter sp. | reverse complement strand
GTTGAAATCGCCAGCGCCACGATCGGGTAAAGCACGGTTGTATAGGCGGCTTTGGCCGATCCGATGCGGGCAACCAGCGTCAGGTAGGCGGTGAAGCCGAGGATCGAGCCGATCACCGCCAGATAGAGCGCCGCGGCGGTATAGGTGGCGCTGGGCGGGGCAACAATTGGCGTGCCGGTGACGGTGATCAGGGCGAGTAGGATCAGCGCGCCATAGCCCATGCCCCAGGCATTGGCCGTGACCGGGCCAAGCCCATGCGCCGAATTGCGCCGCGAAATCATGTTGCCGAGGCTGAAAAGATAGGTGCCGAGCATGGCAAGCCCCGCGCCTTGCAACATCCCCGTGCCTTCAGCGCCAAGAATATCGCGCCCGAAAAGCAGGGCGAGGGCGGCAATGCCAAGCCCGGAGGCGATCAGCACCCGGGCAGTGATCCGCTCGCCGAAAAACAGCCGAGCATTCAAGGCGTTGAAGATCGTGGCGAGCGAGAAGATCACCGAGACAAGACCGGAGGGGACGCTGGCTTCGGCGGTGTAGAAGCACAGGAAGTTCAGCGAGAACAGCGCCAGCGCCTGCCCGAAGATCCAGATATGCTGGTCGCGCGTGGGCAGCTTCAGACGACCCATGAGGGCGAGGGCAGCGAGGAAAATCACCGCTGCCGCAGCAAACCGATAGAAGACCGAGACCAGCACCGGCACCGGGCCGACCTCCAGCGCGATGGCATACCAGGTGGTGCCCCAGATCAACGTGGCGGCGATAAACAGAAACCGGGTCATGGCGCATTCTCCTGATAGCCTTGCGGGTTGGCCGGGTTAGGGCCGGAGGCGGAGATAGCGCGGCGGCATTTACCGCTCTTGCACAATCTTGCGCAAATGCGGCGTGGGGCGGCGGCAGGGCCATTCCCTTTGCCTGGGCGCGCGACTAGATTGGCGACAGGATCAAGGAGCCCCGCCCGTAATGAACACCCAAGCCCAATCAGCTTCCGGATATTTGGCCGGATCGCCCCATACGCGGGTGCTGGGCGCGGTGGATCTGGGCTTTGGCCGCAACGCCACGATCTGGCGCAACAGCAATGATCGCGTGCGCTATGACGATCTGAAAGGCCATACGTTCAGCTTTTACACGCGCGGCGGCAATGGCACGCGGCGGGTGGATGGGCGCCATAGCCATGGCTGGGCCGGGGCGCTGTGCATCATGCCGCACGGGGCCAGTTCATCCTGGGAAATCACCGAGGAATTCGAGTTTCTGCATCTCTACCTGCCGGATGACGAGATGCGCCGCGCCTATGGCGAGGCTTTCGATGCCGACGCGCGGCTGATGGATCTGGCCGATGTGACCTATGAGGAAGCGCCGGAACTGGCCCGGCCCTTTGGCGCGCTCTTCGCCGCAACCCGCGCGGGCGAGGGGATGCAGGCGGAAGAGGCGATGAGCGAGCTGGTGGCGGGGCTGTTTGCCTCGGGCCGCTTTGCTGCGCGGCGCAGGCTGGCGCTGGCCGGAGGGCTGACCCCCGCGCATCGCCGCCGGGTGATGGGCTATATCGAGGAAAATCTCGACCAGATGATCCGGCTGGCCGATCTGGCCGGGCTGCTGGAGCTGAGCGAATTTCATTTCCAGCGGGCCTTTCGCGCCTCGGTTGGCGTGACCCCGCATGGCTGGATTGCCCATCGCCGGGCGGAGCGGGCGAAAGCGCTGATCCGGGCGGGCGAGCCGCTGGCGCAGGTGGCCGATGCCTGCGGCTATTCCAGCCAGAGCCATTTCACCCGCGCGTTCAAAGCCGCCACAGGGGCGACCCCTGCGCGTTGGCGGGCCGGGGTATAAGCTGAGATATAGAAGGGCCCGAAGCGGTTTCACGCTCCGGGCCTGAAATTTGCTTATCGCAATAAGTTACTGCAGACGGGTCCAGCTTTGGCTGGAGCAGAACAGCCCGCCCAGTACGCAACCGGCGAGATCGAGTGAATTGCCGCTCAGCTCCATTTTGCCGATATAGGTTTTGTCATTCGACGGGCGCCAGACGCTGCCCTTATAGCTGTTATCGCCCTGATTCTGCATGTCGATCACCAGCACCTTGCCGATATTCTCGGACTGGTATTCGCCGCTATCGTTGAAGGTGCGGCGGATCCAGCCGCAGGTGTGGCCGCCATTGCAGCTCGACAACTCAACATAGGCATAGGCGCCATCATCGGGTTGGGTTTTCCACATGCCCCAGACCGGATCGGCGGCAAAGGCGGGCAGAGCCGGGGTGAGTGCGAGCAGAGCCGCGAGCAGTGTTTTCTTCATGGTATCCTCCCTGTTTTGAGCCAATCTGACGAGGCTTTTGCTGTCGCGCAAGCCAGACGTAGGGGCAAAGGCTTGCCCGGGCGGCAGGCCCGTGCGAAAAGCCGCCGAACAATTCGGGAGCCCCGCCATGATCCTTTACCCCGCTATCGACCTGAAAGACGGCCAATGCGTGCGCCTGCTGCGCGGCGAGATGGACGCCGCGACGGTGTTCAACGACAATCCGGCGGCGCAGGCGAAAGCCTTTGAAGAGGCGGGCTGCGAGTGGATCCACCTGGTCGATCTCAACGGCGCTTTTGCGGGCGAGCCGGTGAATGCGGCGGCGGTCGAGGCCATCTTGGCGGCGATCAATGTGCCTGCACAGCTCGGCGGCGGCATCCGCGATATGGCGACCATCGAGGCTTGGCTGTCGAAGGGGCTTTCCCGGGTGATCCTTGGCACGGTGGCGGTGGAAAACCCCGATCTGGTGCGCGAAGCGGCGAAAGCTTTCCCCGGCCAGGTGGCTGTGGGCATCGACGCGCGCGGCGGCAAGGTGGCCACCAAGGGCTGGGCCGAGGAAACCGATGTCGAGGTCACGGATCTGGCAAAAAGCTTTGAAGACGCCGGGGTGGCCGCGATCATCTATACCGACATCATGCGCGATGGGGCGATGCAGGGGCCGAATATCGAAGCCACAGCGGCGCTGGCCAAAGCGGTGTCGATCCCGGTGATCGCCTCGGGCGGGGTGTCGTCGATTGCTGATCTGGAAGCGCTGAAATCCTGCGGTGCGCCGCTGAACGGAGCGATCTCGGGCCGGGCACTTTATGACGGTGCGATTAACCTTAAAGATGCTCTGACAACCCTTAAAAATTGAATATTTAAAACTCGACCAGCTATCGTGTTGTCTAAGAGGGGGTACGGAATACATTACCCCTCATGACCCTCTTCGGATACATTCTGAGTCTCAGCCCGTTACTGCTTTTTGGTCTTAGTTTCGGGCTGTTATCACATTCTGCACGCAAGATTGCCCGTTGGGCGTCTGCGCCTTGGGTTATTATGCTATTACCAGCGTTTTGGCTGGCCTCCGATTGCGGAGAAGCCACGCTGGAACATGCCAGCTGCGGCTTGACGCCCCCCGCAATCATCCTGCCGTTAACGACGGGGGTCTTCTATGCCATCCTCGGCTGGGTGATCATCGGACCTCTGGTAATGATCATCGCTGGGGTGATGGAATGGAAAGAATTGCGGTAGGAGCAGATCCGCATTTCGGAAAAACATTGTTGCGAAATCGGGCGAAATAACCCGCTCTCTCCGAGAGTGTTAATTCTGCAAACCCGGCTTGGGGATCAGGCCGCGCTGCGATTGCGTTGCGGGGCGGGGCGCAGTAAAGACGGGGCAAGTCAGAGCAAAGGCACATCATGCTGAAAACCCGGATTATCCCCTGCCTGGACGTGGCCGATGGGCGCGTGGTGAAAGGCGTGAATTTCGTCGATCTGATTGATGCGGGCGACCCGGTGGAGGCGGCGAAAGCCTATGATGCCGCTGGCGCCGATGAGCTGTGCTTTCTCGACATTCACGCCACTCACGAAAATCGCGGCACCATGTATGACATGGTCAGCCGCACCGCCGAGCAATGCTTCATGCCGCTGACCGTAGGCGGCGGGGTGCGCACCCATGAAGATGTGCGCAAGCTGCTGCTGGCCGGGGCTGACAAGGTCAGCTTCAATTCCGCAGCGGTGGCCGACCCCGATGTGGTGGCCGAGGCGGCGGATCGTTTTGGCAGCCAGTGCATCGTGGTGGCGATTGACGCCAAAACCGTTGAGACCGATGCCGAGGGCAATGGCATCCGCTGGGAGATTTTCACCCATGGCGGGCGGCGCTCCACCGGCATCGATGCGGTGGAATTTGCCCGGACGGTGCATGGTAAGGGGGCAGGGGAGATCCTGCTGACCTCGATGGATCGTGACGGCACCCGCGCCGGGTTTAACCTGCCCCTGACCCGCGCCATTGCCGATACGGTGGATATTCCTGTGATCGCCTCGGGTGGGGTCGGTACGCTCGATCACCTGGTTGAAGGGGTCACGAAAGGCCACGCCTCGGCAGTGCTGGCCGCGTCGATCTTTCATTTTGGCGAATACACCATCCGCGAGGCCAAAGAGCATATGGCCGCTGCGGGCATTCCGATGAGGCTGGCATGAGCGCGCTGGAGAGACTGGCAGAGACAATCGAAGCGCGTCGCGGGGCCGATGCGGGCGAAAGCTGGACGGCCAAGCTGCTGGCCAAGGGCCCGGAGAAATGCGCCGAGAAGTTCGGTGAAGAGGCCGTGGAAGCGATCATCGAGGCGGTCAAGGGCGACCGGGAGCGTCTGACCTCGGAAGCCGCCGATGTGCTCTATCACCTGCTGGTGATGCTCGCCGCCCGCGATGTTGCGCTGGCGGATGTTCTGGCAGAGCTGGAACGGCGCGAAGGCACCTCGGGCATCGCTGAGAAAGCCGCGCGCGGCTGAGTTTGGGGCTGGTCCACTGGCGCTCAGGCGAAGATGAAATCACCGGCCGACAGGTCGGACAGATCGGTATTTTCCAGCACCAGTTGATCATCTCCGCTGCCGGTGATGATCAGGTCATCGCCGCTGGCTGATATGTGGTTTTGCATCAAGTCACTGTAATCACTGATCGCGGCAACTTTCAGTTTGATCTGGTCGCCATCCGCAGGGGTGAAATCGCGCAGAGTGTCATGGCCATAGCCATCGCGAAACACAAACGTATCCGCGCCGCTGCCACCGGTTAGAAAATCCGGCCCCTTGCCGCCATTCAGCACGTCATTGCCGCTGCCGCCGAATAGCCGATCTTTCGCCGTGCCACCGCGCAGCAGGTCATTGCCATCGCCGCCATAGAGCACATCACGCCCGCCGCCGCCGCGCAATATGTCATTGCCCGCACCGCCAAACAGGGCATCGCTTTTGGCGCGGCCTTTCAGCAGATCATCGCCCGTGCCGCCGGTTATCACATCATGGCCTGTCCCGCCGGTCAGCGCATCGTCAACACCGTCGCTGCCAAGCAGATCCTGCCCCGCTTTGACATAGATATTGTGCAACCGCTCACCGATCAAATCCGGCAGCTCTGCCAGCGCCGCCGCGACGGCAGGCAAGACCGTTTCGCCGCCCTCAAAAGGCAGGCTGTAGCCGGAAAACATGTCGATATATTCAGCGATCGGGGTGCCGAATGCATCGGTGATCGAGCTTGGCCCGCCAGAGGTGATCCAGTTGATCACGGTGCCGGATCCAAGCAGATGCGCCCCGGCGATCAACCCGCTGGCGGTCAGGTGAATGCCGGCGACATTCTGGCCAACATATTGATCGGCCCCAACTTCCTGCAGATAGCTCCAGACCATGGGCAACCATTCCATGGCTGCATTGTCCTGCGCTTCGGGTGAATTCAGAAAGTCGGACGTGCTGAACACCCCGTCCTTGCCGGTCCAGCCGCCGGAATAGTTGTTGTCGGTCCAGTCACCGTCTTCATAGACATAGCCAAGATCATTCAGGGCGCCTTCACCAAACTGGTAGGCCCCCAGATAGTTATAGATATTGACGACTTGATAATTCCCCGAGCTTTCCCGCTCCCGCAGGGCCGCCAGGAGTTCTTCATGTCCATAGGCCATGTTCCCCGCTCCTCATCTCGGCCCGGAAGGACCGCTCACCACCACGGTCAGGATTGAGCGGAATTATTGATGAAAGGTGAAGAATGCCAAGAGGAATAATCCGCATTCTAGCAATTGCTTTGATGCGGGTGCCGGGGGGCTGGCCCTCAGAGCTGGCGTGCAAACACCTGCTCTGAGGGCAAAAACGGGAGGTGATCGGTCAGGCGAGAAGCCGTTCATGCTCCTGCTTCGGGCAGATATTCTGTATGTGATCCAAGCCCTTGGCGGTGGCCATGTCGCGCGCCTCGTCGCTTTCCACGCCGATTTGAAGCCAAACGGTTTTCAGCCCGGGAAATTGCGCCAGCGCGGCCTCGACAATGGGCGGCACATGCTCAGAGCGGCGGAACACGTCGAGCATATCAACTCCGGCATCGGCGGGAATATCGGCAAGATCCGCCACGATGGGTTCGCCCATGAAATCCTGCCCGGCCAGCCCGGGATTGACCGGGATCACCCGGTAGCCCTGTTCAGCCAGGTATGTGGCGACGCGAAAGCTCGGGCGCTCTGGTTTGTTGGAAAAGCCCACAAGTGCGATCACGCGCGTGCGCTCAAGGATGTTGCGAAGATGGTCGTCGGTATAGTCGGTCATGAGATCAATCATTTCTGTTGGTTGACCCCAGAGATAGGTGCAGGTCGCTCCGCATGGAAGCGCGACCTTTTGGCACCGGTCTTGTCCGGGTGACTCTCTCGGCATAGGGGCGAAAAAAATGCGCCCGGAAAGCCGGGCGCAGTTATGTGGAACGAGGGACAGTGAAGAGAGATAACGAACGTTCCACGGTTCGCTCTCGCTTATTCAGATAAGCCGCAACTTGCCTTGTTAAAGGGGTACTAAAGAAAGCGTGAAGATTTGGTAAAGATTAGGCGGAAACTGGCCGAAAGAGATGGTTTTTCCGATCCGGTGTGGGGATGGCTCCTGAGGCGCTCTGTTTTCCAGAGGCGCACGGTGTCCGGGGCGTTGCGATCAAGACCCTAGACGGGGGGCGCGGAGCACAGCCCGGGTGCCCCGCTCGATATTCCTGAGCCACCGATCGGGGCCTATGTTTTGGGGCGCTGGCTGGCCGCGTAGAGCGCGACGGCGGCAGCGTTGGACACATTGAGTGAGCCGAAATCGCTGGCAAAGGGGATTTTGACCAGCGCATCGCAGGTGGCGCGGGTCTTGTCGCGCAGGCCGGGGCCCTCAGCGCCCAGCACCAGCGCCACAGGGGCGCTCACATGCGCGGCCAGGGTTGGGGCCAGCTCGGCCTCAGCCTCGCCCGCCAGACCCAGCAGCACATAGCCCAGGTCTTTCAGCCTCTCCATGGCATTGGCCAGATTGGTGATGCGCAGATAGGGCTGGCGTTCCAGCGCGCCTGAGGCGGTTTTTGCCAGCGCCCCGGTTTCCGGCGCGGCATGGCGTTTCGGTGCGATCACCGCGCGCGCGCCAAACACCTCGGCCGAGCGCAGAATCGCCCCGACATTATGCGGATCGCTGACCCGGTCGAGCAGCACCACAGAGGGGGCCTCGCCCGGGGGGGCATAGCACAGGTCTTCCAGATTGCCCCAATCCAGCGGTTTGACCTCCAGCGCCGCGCCCTGATGCACCGAGCCCGGGTCAAGCGGGGCAGTAAATTTACGCGGATCAACGACTTCGGGCTCGATTCCCCCAGTCGCGATGGCGTCGCCCAGCCGGTCAGCCGCGTTTTTGGTCACGATCAGCCGCAATTTTTCCCGCGCCGGGTTCATCAGCGCATCGCGCACCGCATGCAGCCCGAACAGCCAGACGGTTTCCGCCGCCGCTGCGCGTTTGGACTGCTCTTTTTCCACCACCCATTTCGGTTTTTTTGCCACGCTCGTGCCTCTCTGATGATCGCGCGCGACAATGGGGGGAGCTGCGGCGGGGTGCAAGAGATTTTCGGCTTGACGGGGGCAGGGGGCGCTTGTATTCCCCCCCTCGATCCGGTGCTTAGGCGCCGGTTCGGGCGACGGGCTGCAAGGTGCGGCAGCGGACTGTAACTCCGCCGGGGAGACCCACGCCTGGTTCGATTCCAGGGTCGCCCACCATTCCCCCCTCCTGATAGTTGGTATTTAGAACAACGCAGCAGAACCGCGTTGCTCTATGGGTTTTGTGGGGCGGAGGCGTCTAGCCTGCTTCCGGCAGTTTTGCGCCCAGCACGATCAGCCAGAGCAGGAAGACCAGCTCGCCCATGGTCAGCACATTGCCGACGATGGACAGGAGCGCCATATCCGGCACGACATAATGGCCGAAGCTGATCAGCACATAGCCGATCCCGCCCAGATAGAGCGCCCAGCCGGTGAAAGCGGGGAAATAGCGCGAGCGCAGCACCAGCCAGCCCAGCGGAAACAGCCAGAGCCCCCAGAAAATGCTGGCCATGATCGTGGCCTCGTCCGCCAGCCAGTAGAATGTATAGGCCAGATCGGGATTGCTGGCGGCGAGTTGGCCGGCGGCGATTTTGCCGAGCGTGCCGGTCATGGCGATGGGCACGGCGACCAGCGCGAAGACCACCATCACCGCACCCGCCGCGCGGCTGACCGGTTCGAACAGCCGGAACAGCAGGAGCGGGGCGGCGATATAGAGAAGCTGGGTCAGGAGTGCGGCCACCACATCGTAACGCGCCAGCCCGGGATGGGCGATCAAATTGCCCGCCGTGGCCGCCGCATCGCCACGCACATAAAGCTGCTCCTGCGCCCAGAGCAGGCCGGACATTCCGACGACGGCCCAAAGCGGATAGGTGAGCCGCAACCAAAGCAGGGCGGATCTTTGCGCGTTGTGGGGCATTTCTTTCACTCCATGTTATGCATCGCAGTCACAATGTAATATATATTTAACATAAGGGGTGGGCTAAGTAAATGGTGTGCATTTGCGTGACGGGGAGTGA
>JARRIY010000098.1:0-11127 GCA_037379985.1 Maritimibacter sp. | reverse complement strand
CAGGGCCGGGTGCCCGGTGTCGGTAAAAGAAAAAAGGCTCCCGAAGGAGCCTTTTTGTTTCGAAACCTGTCTGGCTTAGTCTTTGCCGCGATAGGGCTCGACATATTGCAGGGCCATATCCCAGGGGAAGAAGATCCAGGTGTCCTGGCTCACCCCGGTGATGAAGGTATCGACCATCGGTTCGCCCATCGGTTTGGCGTAGACGGTGGCGATATGGGCTTTGGGGTAGAGCTGGCGCACCAGTTCCAGGGTTTTGCCGGTATCGACCAGATCGTCGATGATCAGCACGCCGTCGCCATCGCCAATCATCTCGGCATCCGGGTATTTCAGCACTTCGGCTTCACGGCGTTCGTCGGCCTTGCCGCCGCCCGCGTGATAGCTTTTCACGCTGATCGTATCGACGGTGCGGATATCGAGCTCGCGCGCGATGATCATCGCCGGGGCCATGCCGCCGCGGGTGATCGCCACCACGGCTTTCCAGCCGCCCTCAATGGGGCCTTTGCCATCCAGCCGCCAGGCCAGAGCGCGCGCGTCGCGATGCAGCTGATCCCAGCTTACGTGAAAGCCTTTTTCGTGAGGCAGGCGGTCGGTCATTAGTCTTTCCTTCCGGTCACGGTGTCGATATCGGGCGCGTCGACGGCCTTCATGCCGACAACATGGAAGCCAGCATCGACGTGATGCGTCTCGCCGGTTACCCCGGCGCCGAGATCCGACAGCAGATAGAGCGCCGAATTGCCCACATCGTCGATGGTCACGTTGCGGCGCAGCGGCGAGTTCAGCTCGTTCCATTTCAGGATATAGCGGAAATCGCCAATGCCCGACGCGGCGAGGGTTTTGATCGGCCCGGCCGAGATCGAGTTCACCCGGATGCCATCCTTGCCGTAATCCTCGGCCAGATAGCGCACCGAAGCTTCCAGCGCCGCCTTGGCCACGCCCATCACATTGTAATGCGGCATCACCCGTTCGGCGCCGTAATAGGTCAGCGTCAGCATGGAGCCACCCTCGGGCATCATCTTCGCCGCGCGCTGTGCGACAGCGGTGAAGGAATAGACCGAGATATCCATGGTCATGGTGAAATTGTCGCGCGTGGTGTTGGCATATTTGCCGCGCAGCTGGCTTTTGTCAGAGAAACCAATGGCATGGACGATGAAGTCCATCGTGCCCCATTGGCTTTCCAGCTCTGCAAACAGCGCATCTGTCGAGGCATCATCGCTGACATCGCAATCTGCGATGATCTTGCAGCCAAGCTGCTCGGCCAGCGGGCCAACCCGTTTTTTCATTTGCTCGCCCTGATATGACAGTGCCAGTTCGGCACCGGCATCCGCGAGGGCTTTGGCAATCCCCCAGGCAATGCTTTTATCGTTCGCAAGGCCCATAATCAGCCCGCGTTTGCCCTTCATCAAGCCATTTGACATTGACTGTTCCCCGTCCCGTGGAATTCGGTTATGCCCGTTTATGCTATTGAAACGGGTGCTTCAAGCCTGCCTGTCAGGCCATTGCATGAGTTTCCAGCATAGGGTGACGTCAGGGCAGGCAAGAGGGGCGACATGGACGATCGTAGCGGAATATTTGCGGGCGATGATCCGTTCCGGATTGCGCAGAGCTGGCTGATCGAGGCGGAAGCCCAAGAGCTGAATGATCCCAATGCCATCGCGCTATCGACGGTTGATGCCGATGGCATGCCGAATGTGCGTATGGTGCTGCTGAAAGAGATCGAAGCCGATGCTTTCGTGTTCTACACCAATTACGGGTCAGCCAAGGCGCAGGAAATCGAAGCTTCGGGCAATGCAGCTTTTGTAATGCATTGGAAAAGCATGCGAAGACAGATCCGGGTGCGGGGCGTGGTCGAGCGCGAAGAGGGGGAGCAGGCAGATGCCTATTTCGCCTCGCGCTCGTTGAAAAGCCGTTTGGGGGCATGGGCTTCCCGGCAAAGCCAACCGTTGTCATCGCGCTCAGCCCTGATGGCCAAGGTGGCGTCGGTGACCGCGAAATACGGACCGAATCCCCCCAGACCGCCATTTTGGGGCGGGTACAGGATTCGGCCGATTGAGATAGAATTCTGGGCAGATGGTGCGTTTCGGTTGCATGACCGCTACCGTTGGAGGAGAAAATTCGACGATCTTCAATGGGAGGTTGAACGGTTAAGTCCTTAAACACTCTGGAAGTGTGGGTGGCTCGCTTGCAACCTGTCCAAAAATACAGTCATAATTGTCTTGCACACGTTTGCAAATGAGAGGACACACGTGCCGGGATGTGAATGAAATCTGTCTTAGGTTTTGATATGCACGGACAGGTCAAGTGGTTCGACCCGTCTAAAGGTTTTGGTTTCGTAGTGGCTGACCGGGGTGGCCCGGATATTTTGCTTCATGCAAACGTGCTCAGGAATTTCGGCCAGAGCACAATTGCCGACGGAGCCGGTATTTCCGTGATCGCTCAGCAAACCCGTCGTGGGATGCAAGCGGTGGAAGTTCTGGAAATTGAGCCGCCCTGTGAGGGTGAGCTGCCGGGCGAAGTGCTGACTGAAGATGATATTGATCTTGAAAACGCTGGTCCGCTGGAACCCGCGCGGGTGAAATGGTTCGACAAAGGCAAAGGTTTTGGTTTTGCCAATGTGTTCAGCCGTCCGGAAGATGTCTTTATCCATATTGAAGTGCTGCGCCGTTCGGGTTTTGCCGATCTGCAACCGGGTGAAGCCGTTTGTCTGCGCGCGATTGACGGGAGCAGGGGCCGCATGGCGGTTCTGATCTCGACCTGGGATGCGGCTCTGCACGACGCATGAGGCAGCATCTGGCAGGTTGGGCGTTGGCGGTGCTGTGTGTGGCACCGGCCATCGCGCAGGCAAAAGACTGCGCGCCTGATCTGCTGAATATACGCGGGCCCTGGGGTACAGCGCAGTTTGCTGTTGAAATAGCTGATACGGAAGCCGAGCGCGCGCGCGGGCTGATGTTTCGGGAAAGCCTGGGCTCGTCTGAGGGGATGCTGTTTGTTTATGACAAGCCGCATTCGCCTTCGTTCTGGATGAAGAACACCCTGATCCCGCTGGATATGCTGTTCATCACGCCTGAGGGCGCGGTGCAGTCTGTGAAAGACCGCGCTCAGCCCGGGGATCTGACCCCGGTCAATGGCGGGGATGGGGTGATTGCGGTACTGGAGATCAAGGGCGGCATGGCGATGCTTTTGGGGATCACCCCGGGCGACGAGATCCGCAGCCCGTTTTTTGATCAGGATCGCGCTGTCTGGCCCTGTTCCGGGGAATAAGGCTTTCCAATTTTGAACAGGCTCTGTATGAGGGCCGCGTCGGGGCGTAGCGCAGCCTGGTAGCGCGTCTGTTTTGGGTACAGAAGGCCGTGAGTTCGAATCTCGCCGTCCCGACCATTTTTTTACCATCTGATGCAATTATTGATGAGCTGATACGGCTCTGAATTCAGCCATGGTGGCTAAACCTGTGGTTGCAATTGATTTTTTCGAAATGCAGCCCGTAAGCATCATGAAATCCGCATAAGTTAACATGTTTTGCCCGATTCTGAGGCAGGTACCGCAATCTGTTGCGAAGAGGGCGCAGGGGGCTGAGATTTGCAGCTGTGATGGCTGCGATTGCTGCGACATGGTTGCGCGGTGAAGATCACCCGCTTTGCCAAAGCTTCCGCCGAAACGCCTGAAAAAACGGGGGCTTTCCGTCTGGTGATTCTGGCTCCGACTCACAGCGCCATGGCGGTACCGGCGGTCAAGTTAAAAGAGTGTAAAAATGGGCGTTGACCGAACGGGGTTCATACGCCAATTTGTGCAAACCGGTCGGGAAGTCACAACATATAGTGGCAACGGCGGGGCGGGATAGGCATCAGTACACCAAGAGCCAAAATCGGTTCGTGACCCTTGTCAGCAAGCAGTAATTGCTGACCACGGGCAGGTTTGTCTTACCTCCTCTTCGATACTGGACGGGTGACAGGATCTGGTCTGAGCCGTGGGATGTGGTTCGGGACGCGCGACAACTTGGAAGATGGGGCACAAGAATGAAGATTGAACGTAAATTTACCCGGGCCGGGGCCGATGCTTATGCGGATATCACCTTCACCACGCGGTTGTCGGAAATTCGCAACCCTGACGGGAAAATCGTATTCCACCTCGATAATATCGACGTGCCCGAAAGCTGGAGCCAAGTTGCCAGCGATGTGATCGCGCAAAAATACTTCCGCAAAGCGGGTGTGCCTGCGGCCACCAAGCCGGTGAAAGAAAAAGGCGTTCCTTCCTTCCTGTGGCGTCATGTGCCCGACAAAGCCGCGCTGGAGAAACTGCCGGAAGACCAACGGTTCGGCGGCGAAACCTCGGCCCGTCAGGTGTTCAACCGGCTCGCCGGTGCCTGGACCTATTGGGGCTGGAAAGGTGGCTATTTCACCACCGAGGCCGATGCCCAGGCCTATTACGACGAAATGCGTTTCATGCTGGCCCGTCAGATGGCCGCCCCGAACAGCCCGCAATGGTTCAACACCGGCCTGCACTGGGCCTATGGTATCGATGGCCCGAGCCAGGGCCACTACTACGTTGATTTCCAAACCGGCAAACTGACCAAATCTTCCTCGGCCTATGAGCATCCGCAGCCCCATGCCTGCTTCATCCAGTCGATTGGTGATGATCTGGTTGGCGATGGCGGCATCATGGATCTGTGGGTGCGTGAGGCGCGCCTGTTCAAATACGGCTCCGGCACCGGCACCAACTTCTCGTCGCTGCGCGCCGCCAATGAGCCGCTCTCGGGCGGCGGCAAATCTTCGGGCCTGATGGGCTTTCTGAAGATCGGCGACCGCGCTGCGGGCGCGATCAAGTCGGGCGGCACCACCCGTCGGGCAGCGAAGATGGTGATCGTCGATAGCGACCACCCGGATGTTGAAGAATTCATCAACTGGAAGGTCAAAGAAGAGCAAAAAGTGGCCTCGCTGGTCGCTGGCTCGAAAATGCATGAAGAGCATCTGAACAAGCTCTTCGCCGCCGTGCGCAGCTGGGATGGCAGCGAAGAGGGCGCCTTTGATCCGAAGGTGAACAACGTGCTGAAAGACGCTGTGAAAGCGGCGAAAAAGGTGGCGATCCCGGAAACCTATATCAAGCGCGTGCTCGACTACGCCAAACAGGGCTATGCCTCGATCGAGTTCCCGACCTACGACACCGATTGGGATAGCGAAGCCTATGCCAGCGTCTCGGGGCAGAACTCCAACAACACCGTGCGTGTGACCGATAGCTTCCTGCAGGCGGTGAAAGACGATGCCGATTGGGAGCTGATCCGCCGTACCGATGGCTCGGTGGCGAAAACCATCCGTGCCCGCGACCTGTGGGAACAGATCGGCCATGCCGCCTGGGCCTCGGCTGATCCGGGCATCCAGTATCACGACACCATCAATGCCTGGCATACCTGCCCGGAAGATGGCGAGATCCGCGGCTCGAACCCGTGCTCGGAATACATGTTCCTTGACGATACGGCCTGTAACCTCGCCTCGATGAACCTGCTGACCTTCCTCAAGGATGGCGAGTTCAATGCCGACGCCTATATGCACGCCACGCGTCTGTGGACCGTGACGCTGGAAATCTCGGTGACGATGGCGCAATTCCCCTCGAAAGAGATTGCGCAGCTTTCCTATGATTTCCGCACGCTGGGCCTTGGCTATGCCAATATCGGCGGCCTGCTGATGAATATGGGCCTCGGCTATGACAGCGAAGAAGGCCGGGCGCTGACCGGTGCGCTGACCGCGATCATGACCGGCGTTGCCTATGCCACTTCGGCCGAGATGGCGGGCGAGCTGGGCGTGTTTGAAGGCTACAAACGCAATGCCGAGCATATGCTGCGGGTCATGCGCAACCACCGCAATGCGGCCCAAGGGGCCACCGAAGGCTATGAAGGCCTGGCGGTGAAACCGGTGGCGCTGGACCATGTGAACTGCCCCGATCAGAAACTGATCGATCTGGCGGTCGCCTCGTGGGACGAAGCGCTGCGTCTGGGCAAGAAACACGGCTATCGCAACGCGCAGGTTTCGGTGATTGCGCCGACCGGTACCATCGGTCTGGTGATGGATTGCGACACCACCGGGATCGAGCCCGATTTCGCGCTGGTGAAATTCAAGAAACTCGCGGGCGGCGGTTACTTCAAGATCATCAACCGCTCGGTGCCGGCTGGTCTGGAAAAGCTCGGCTATTCCTCGGCCCAGATCGAAGAAATCATCGCCTATGCGGTGGGCCATGGCAGCCTTGGCAACGCGCCGGGGATCAACCACACCACCCTGCGTCAGCGCGGGTTTACCGATGAAGCCATCGACAAGCTGGAAAAAGGTCTGACCTCGGCCTTCGACATTCGCTTCCTGTTCAACCAGTGGACCCTCGGCGAGGATTTCTGCACGCAGGTGCTGAACATCCCGGCGGAAAAACTGCTCGATCCGAGCTTTGATATGCTCGCCCATCTGGGCTTTACCAAAGCTGATGTGGAAGCGGCCAATGACCATGCGCTTGGCACCATGACCGTGGAAGGCGCGCCGCATCTGAAAGACGAGCATCTGAACGTCTTCGACACCGCCAACAAAGCGGGCAAGAAGGGCACGCGGTTCCTGTCGACCGAAAGCCATATCCGCATCATGGCGGCGGCGCAGAGCTTTATTTCGGGCGCGATCTCGAAAACCATCAACATGCCGAACAACGCCACCATCGAGGATTGTCAGCAGGCCTATGAGCTGAGCTGGAGCCTCGGGGTGAAAGCCAACGCGCTGTATCGCGATGGTTCGAAGCTCAGCCAACCGCTGGCCTCGGCGCTGGTGGAAGACGATGACGACGCCGAAGAAGTGCTGATGTCGGGTTCGATGCAGGAAAAAGCCGCCGTGCTGGCCGAAAAGATCATCGAGAAAGTGGTGATCAAGGAAGTCGCCCGTGCGGGCCGCGAGAAACTGCCGGAACGCCGCAAAGGCTACACCCAGAAAGCGGTTGTCGGCGGTCACAAGGTCTATCTGCGCACTGGCGAATATCAGGATGGCAGCCTCGGTGAGATCTTCATCGACCTGCAGAAAGAAGGTGCTGGCTTTCGGGCGATGATGAACAACTTCGCCATCGCGGTGTCGGTGGGCCTGCAATATGGCGTGCCGCTGGAAGAGTTCGTCGATGCCTTCACCTTCACCAAATTCGAGCCCGCGGGCATGGTGCAGGGCAATGACAGCATCAAGAACGCGACCTCGATCCTTGATTACATCTTCCGCGAACTGGCCGTGTCCTATCTCGACCGCACCGATCTGGCCCATGTGAAGCCGCAAGGCGCCACCTTTGACGATCTGGGTCGTGGCGAAGAGGAAGGCGTGTCGAACGTCAAGGAAATGAGCGATGACGCCGCCAGCCGGTCGCTGGAAATGCTGAAGCAAATCAGCTCGACCGGCTATCTGCGCAAACGCCTGCCGCAAGAGCTGGTGGTGCTGCAAGGTGGCGCCGGGGGCGGTGTGGTGCTGCAAGGTGGGGTCGACCCGGTGCAGGCGCTCAACACGCTGGTGCCGGAAACCGCAGCCCCGGCCAATACGGTTGGCGAAACGGCGCTGGCCACGGGCACGGTGACCAAGGTGGATGCACGGGTGAAAGCCAAGATGCAGGGCTATGAGGGCGATCCTTGTGGCGAATGCGGCAACTACACGCTGGTGCGCAACGGCACCTGCATGAAGTGCAACACCTGCGGCTCGACCACAGGCTGTAGCTGAGGCATGCCGATGGAACTGCGCCACTATAGCGGATGTTTCATCATCGACGGGCGCGAAAGCGAAGAGGTTGACCTTCGGGTCATCCTCTCTACCGGCGGCGGGGTAACGACGGGCTCTGGATCGTTCCAGGTGCCCGCTTCGCTGGTTGGGCTGATCGAAAGCGGCACGCTGCGCTATCGAACCCTGGCCGGTGAGGAGTTCAACCTGACCCTGCGCGAGATTGATATGGGCGAGGCCTATTTCCTGACCGGCGGGTTGATACCTGCCAGCACTCCCTATCCGGACGAGCTGATCGCGCGGAACAAAGGAGTGGCATGACGCCGCATTTGTTACATGCTCGAGTCAGGTTATGCGTTTTCTAAACTATTAATTCTGTTTACCTTCTCACGCATAATGAGTGAAAAATGCCGTTATTTTTCACAGAATTATCGAAATTTTCCTTTGCCATGTTTATGTAATTGCGCTTAACTGCACAAAGGCCTTGCGGGAATGCACAAAGATGCATGATGCCACAATGGTTTAGTCTGCCCGAGTTGGGTGGGTGCAGAGCAGTAGACTCTGGAACTTTCGACAGGTGGGGAGGGCACACCATGTTCGGTTTGGTTCTGTGGTTCAATGAAACGTCGCATACCGGGCTTATCTGGTGTGAAGACCAGGGGCCGTTGGCTTTTCTTGGTCCGGAAAATTCGCTGCCGGAGGGTATTGGCAGTCTGAATTGCGGCGATCAGCTTGTTTTTAGTTTCGATACCCGTGACGGCACGCGCTATGTGCGTGATGTCATCTCAGTTTTCGCTGGGACGCAGCAACGCGATCCGGCTGAAGTGCTGACAGGGTATCATCAGTTTCAGGAAACTGGCAGCCATCTCAGGGTTGTTGCTTAAGACCAATAGGCTCGAGTTTTGAATAGGGTAGCGGTCTTGCAATACCGGTCTAACCGGTAATCAGGAAAGCTGTATCTGGTCTGTCCCGGTTGGGGCGGACCAGCTATTCATTTGAAATCTCTGGAAGATGCCGGGTATACGGCCCAAATGTATAATCTGGCGGCGACCCGAAAGCCCCGCCAGATTGTTGTTTGATTTACGTCGCCCGACTTAAGCGTAGATTACTCAGTGCCGCGCGCCAGAGCGGCTACGCCGGTACGGGCGATCTCGGCCAGACCCAGTGGGCGCATGAGATCGGCAAAAGCGTCGATCTTGTCCGGCGTGCCGGTGAGCTCAAACACAAAGCTTTCCAGCGTTGAATCCACCACGCTGGCGCGGAAGATATCGGCCAGACGCAGCGCTTCCACGCGTTTATCGCCAGTGCCGGTGACTTTCAGCAGCGCAAGTTCGCGCTCGACCGAACGGCCTTCGACGGTGAGGTCATGCACCTCATGCACCGGCACAATCCGGCCCAGCTGTGCCTTTATTTGCTCGATCACAGCCGGGGTGCCGGTGGTGACGATGGTGATGCGGCTCATATGGCCCAGATGATCGACCTCGGCGACTGTGAGGCTGTCGATATTGTAGCCACGGCCGGAAAACAGCCCGATGACGCGGGCAAGAACCCCCGCTTCGTTATCGACAAGCACAGCCAGAGTGTGATGCTCGATCACTTCCGCATTCGGATCGCGCAGCTCGTAAGCCGATTTGCGGGAGGAGCCTTTTTTGATATTCAGTGCAGCCATTTCTATGTCCTCCTTAAACCAGCGCCTTGCCGGCGCCCTTGATCGCGTCGGTGGCGGCGGCGTCGCCCATCAGCATCTCGTTATGCGCCGCGCCCGAGGGGATCATCGGGAAGCAGTTTTCATGCTTCTCGACCAACACGTCGAGCAGGAAGGGCCCATCGTAATCGAGCATTTCCTGAATGGCGTCATCGAGCTCGGCCGGGTCAGAGACCTGACGGCCCTTGCAGCCAAAGGCATCGGCCAGTTTCACAAAGTCCGGCAGGCTTTCCGACCAGCTTTGCGAATAGCGCTCGCCATGCAAGAGCTGCTGCCACTGGCGCACCATGCCCAGACGTTCGTTGTTCAGGATGACTTGTTTCACCGGAGCGCGGAACTGCACGGCGGTGGCGACTTCCTGAATGTTCATCATGATGCTGGCGTCCCCGGCGATATTGATCACCAGCGCATCGGGATGGGCGATCTGCGCGCCGATCGACGCGGGCAGACCATAGCCCATGGTGCCAAGCCCGCCCGAGGTCATCAGCCGGTTCGGCGCTTCAAAGCCGAGGAATTGCGCGGCCCACATCTGGTGCTGGCCCACATCGGTGCTGACATAGCGGTCGGCACCCGCCGTGAGCGCCTGCAGCCGTTCCAGCGCATATTGCGGTTTGATGATCGTGTCCGAGCCTTTGTAGGCCAGACATTTCACCGCTTTCCATTCTTCGATCTGCTTCCACCAGCTGGCCAGCGCATCTTTCTGCACCTTGCGGCCACGCGATTTCCAGATCATCAGCAGGTCTTCCAGCACATGGCCGACATCGCCGACAATCGGCAGGTCCACATGCACGATCTTGTTGATCGAGCTGGTGTCGATATCGATATGCACCTTTTTCGAGCCGGGGCTGAAGCTGTCGATCCGTCCGGTGATCCGGTCGTCGAACCGCGCGCCGATATTGATCATCAGATCGCAGTCATGCATCGCCATATTGGCTTCATAGAGGCCGTGCATCCCCAGCATCCCCAGCCAAGCCTTGCCCGAAGCCGGGTAGGCGCCGAGGCCCATCAGGGTTGAGGTGATCGGGAAACCGGTGGCCTCAACCAGCTCGGTCAGCAATTGGCCAGCGCCGGGGCCGGAATTGATCACGCCGCCGCCGGTATAGAAGACCGGACGTTCGGCGGCTTCCATCATCTCGACCAGCTCGGTGATCGCTGCCGTATCGCCCTTGAGCTGCGGCGCGTAGTGCTGGGTGCGTGCTTTCGCGGGCGGGGTGTAACTGCCCGAAGCAAATTGCACGTCTTTGGGAATATCCACCAGCGTCGGCCCGGGACGGCCCGAGGTTGCCACATGGAAGGCCTGATGGATGGTGTCGGCCAGATCGTTGGGGTCTTTCACCAGCCAGTTATGCTTGGTGCAGGGGCGGGTGATGCCAACGGTATCGGCCTCCTGAAACCCGTCGGTGCCAATCAGGAAGGTCGGCACCTGGCCGGTGAGCACCACCAGCGGGATGGAATCGAGCAGCGCATCGGTCAGCCCGGTCACCGCATTGGTGGCGGCGGGGCCGGAGGTTACCAGCACCACACCGGGCTTGCCGGTGGAACGCGCATAGCCTTCGGCGGCATGCACCGCGCCCTGTTCATGACGCACCAGAATATGGCGAATGTCATTTTGCTGAAACAGCTCATCGTAAATCGGTAGGACGGCACCGCCCGGGTAGCCGAATACCGTGTCCACACCCTGATCCTTCAGGGCCTGAATCACCATCCTCGCTCCGGTCA
>JARRIY010000097.1:0-11990 GCA_037379985.1 Maritimibacter sp. | reverse complement strand
GCTGCGCCATTTATGCACGCCGCAAACTGCCTGTCTCTCTGCGTGATCGAGAGGTGACAAAGCGCCAGTCCGTACGGTCGGACCGGCGCTCGCCCGGCACCTTCGGTGCTATTCGGGCGGTGAGCTAGGTTCTGTATGGATCAGGGCTGCACTCAGCCTCAGAGGTCAGGCGGAAACCTAGCCCTTCACCGGCTGGGCGTCGGGCAGGGCGATTTGGGCGACCTGTTCGGCAATCGGTTCCTGCGCCAGCGGATGCGGGGCGGCTTCATAGCTGTCGGGATCGCCCAGCTCGCGCCAGGTGCCGTTGTCATAAATCTCCAGCGCCGAGAATTTCGCCTTATAGCCCATCTTCTGGCTGCCCGGCACCCAATAGCCCAGATAGACATAGGGCAGGCCCGCTTCGGCGGCGAGGCGGATATGATCGAGGATCACATAGGTGCCCAGACTATCGTTGCGCTTCGTCGGATCGTAGAAGGAATAGACCATGCTGAGCCCGTCATCGAGCACATCGGTCAGGCAAACAGCGGTCAGCTCGCGCTCGCGTTCGCCTTCAATCGCCGGGGTCGAATACTCTATCACCCGGGTCTTGACCGGGGTTTCCTCGATCATCGCGGCAAATTCGAACACATCCATATCGGCCATGCCGCCATCGGCGTGGCGGCTATCGAGATAGGTGCGGAATAGCCCGTATTGCTCTTCGGTCGCCCAAGGGGCGCGAGTACGGCGCATCAGATAGGAATTGCGCCTCTCGGCCCGGCGCTGGCTTTTATTCGCGACGAAATCGTCAACCCGGATCCGCGCCGACAAGCAGGCGGCACATTCGGCGCAGGAGGGGCGATAGAGCACATTTTGCGAGCGCCGGAAGCCCTGCTTTGACAACGTGTCGTTCAGGTTGGATGCGTTGTCACCGATCAGCGCCGTGAACAGTTTCCGCTCCATCTGCCCATCCAGATAGGGGCAGCCCTGCGGCGCGGTGACGTAGAATTGCGGTGCCAGCGGTAATGAATGTTGCATGATACGTCTTGTTAACAGCCCAGTTGCCGAGAGCGTAACAATGATCTGCTTTTGAGCCAAGGATTAGGTTAAAAAGAGGTAAACACCCGCCGATGGGGCGAGTGTTTGTTGGGGTTTTACGGGGTGATTTGGATCAGAACCGGGCCGGGCGGTTGATCGCGGCGGTGCCCAGAATGTGGTCGCTCAGCCCCTGCGCCCGGGCGCTGGTCAGCATCAGAACAATCGAGCCGATCTGCACCAGAATGAAGGCCATGGAGAGCTGATATCCAATCGTGTGCAAAGCTGCGCTGGCCAGGTCGAGCCGCTCGCCACTGGCGCGGCGGATCTCGATCCCCATCATCCGCATCCCCAGCGTGGCCGAGCCATTGGCCAGCGTCACCGTGCGATAGATAAAGCCGATGGCGAGGCTCAGAAAGCCGAAAAGCAGGAACAAAAGCCCAAGCGTGAACACGCTGATGAAAAACGAGATGGTGAAGACGATGATCACGTCGATCACCCAGGCAAAGAGCCGTTTCATCGGAATGTCGGCATAGAATTCCGACTGGGTAACGGGGTCCGGCAGGCCGAATTGGGCGTTGGAATAGGTCATGATGCTTTCTCGGTGATGCGGCGGCCCCGGATGGGGCAGCCGAGTGTTCAATCGTCCTGAGCGGCGGTTTCGCTGCGGGCGGACTGGATGCGTTCATCCATGAAGTTGTCAAATTCCTGCTTGTCGCGGGCGCTGCGCAGACGTTCCAGGAAGCCTTCGAAACTGTCCTGTTCTTCTTCCAGCCGTTTCAGCGTGTCTTCGCGATAGGCGTCAAAGCTGGAATTGCCGGTGGAGCGTTGCTTGGCCTCGGGGCTGAGCGCACGCACCCGTTCGACGATCTCTTCCGGGTTCATCTGCGGTGCGTTTTGCGACACAAAGCCGCCGCGCCAGCCCAGAATGATGGCCAGAACAAAGCCGGCGGGCCAGAACATGGGGAAGGCCTTCGCGATGGCGGTGATGGCGAAGGCGCCGTACAAGATCGTCGAGAGGATCTGCACGGAAACCGGCACCGGGCGGGGTTGGGCGGAATAGGGGGAATGGGAAGTCATGGTCATGCTCATGATAAAACGTTCCTGGGAAAACCCGGGCCCCACTGAGGCGCCCGGAAGGTGAGTCAGGACTTGCCGTGTTCTTTCAGCACCACGGCGATATTGCCGTCTTCGCTGTCTTCGTCGTCATAGTCTTCCGATGAATAGGCGTCGCGGGCGGCATCGGCGCGTTGGTCCAGAAAGTGATCAAACTCCTGCTTGTCACGGGCTGCGCGCAGCCGGTCGAGGAAGCTTTCAAACTGGTCCTGTTCATCGGCGAGCCGGGCGATGGTTTCCTGTTTGTAGCTTTCAAACGCGATGTTGTTGCTGCTGGCGCTATTGTGGGCTGTGGCCGCAGGGGCCGGGGCCGTCAGGGCGTTCGACGCATCTTTGCGGCGAAAGAACAGCCAGTAGAACAGGATGATCATCCCAAGCGGCCAGAAGAAGATGAACCCGAGGACAGAGCTGGCGATCCAGGCGGCGCTGCCGCGCTCATTAAGCCAGTTTTCGACCCGTTTCAGTCCGTCGATCACGTTTTGACCAGTGCCGGAATGGGTGGCGGTGGACATCTGAATGTCTCCTTATCGGACAGGTTGCCCGGCGCGCGCTAAGGCGCGCCGGAGGGTTGGGTCAGTCTTTTTTCTCGTCAGAGCTGTCGTCATCGGCAGCGCTGGCATCACGGGCGGTTTCGGCGCGTTCATCCATGAACTGGTCAAACTCTTGCTTGTCCTTGGCAGCACGCAGGCGGTCGAGGAAGGCTTCGAATTGTTCCTGTTCATCCATCAGCCGGTTCAGGGTTTCGGCTTTGTAATCGTCAAAAGCCGCGTTGCCCGAGGGGCGCGAGGCCGAGCGGAACGACCGCGCCTGGCTGCGCATATGATGGCGGAATTTGCGGTGGTTATGGCCGTAGCCATTGCAGTTGTTCGAAAACATGCGTTTGCTCCAGATCATATAGGCAAGAAGGGCCAGGCCGATGGGCCAAAGGAAGATGAAACCCAAAACCGCGGCGGCGATCCAGGCGCCTTTGCCGTGCGCGTCGAGCCAGCCTTCGGCTTTGGATTCAAGAGAAAATGTGAAGGTCTTTTACATGAAATTGGATTATGCAGTAAAATCAGAGACTTCAGCGCCAGAAATTTGCTGAATTTCATGCGGTTCAGCGGCAAAAACATGCCGTGGCGTGCCGGCTGCAGCCCAGATTTTATCGAAATCCATGAGTCGCGGATCGAAAAAGGCCCGGATCGGAGAGAGATGTCCGATCGGGGCAACACCGCCGATGGCAAAGCCGGTTTGGGCGCGGATCAGCGCCGCATCGGCCTTGCCGAGCGCTTCGCCCGCCAGCGCCGAGGCTTTCGCGGCATCCACCTGATTGCCGCCAGCGGTTAGGAACAATACCGCGCGCCCGTCGGCCTCGCCGCGAAAGATGATCGACTTCACGATCTGGTCGATCTCGCAGCCCGCCGCGCTGGCCGCATCCGCCGCTGTGCGCGTGCCCTCGGCCATTTCCAGAATCTCGACCGCGAGCCCGGCCTCTTCCAAGGCGCGACGAACCCGTTTCAGCGATTTAGACATTTCGTATCTCCCTGATTTTGTGGCAGTCTGATTGGGTGATCCGAGGAGTGCAAGGGGCCGGGATGAGCGCAGATGTGACATTGGATGAAATCCTGGCCTGCGAGCGAGCTGTCTGGGATGCGCTGATGCGGGGCGATGCGGAAGCAGATGAGGCGGCGCTGGATCCGGAGTTTCTGGGCGTCTATGCCACCGGGTTTTCGGATCGCGCCGATCATGTCAGCCAGTTAGCCGCCGGGCCGAGCGTGGCGCGTTATGAGATTGATCAGCCCCGCCTGATGCGGCTGAGCCAGGGCGTGGCGCTGATTGCCTATCGCGCGCGCTACCTGCGGGTTGGGGCGGAGGCGTGGGAGGCGATGTATGTCAGCTCGATCTGGCAGCGTGGCCCTTATGGCTGGCGCAACATCTTCAGTCAGGATACCGAGGAAAGCGATCATGCGCCGGTATAGGGCTGGCGTCGTGTCCAAGCACGGCAGCATAGTGATGATGAAGTCACCAAGATTTAACGCCTTTCTGTTTTGTTGCTCACACAACCTGAAGGTGCGTAAGGTGGTGGTGGAATGAATACGACGCGAATTTTGGGGCGGTTGGCCTTTGCCCGATCAGCCTTGTGGGGAGGCTCATGAGCTTTGCATCGCGCATCACCCGGGTACCGGTTGCCTTTGATCCCGCGGCCGGGGCCGAGATTGCTGCTGCCTTTTCGGATGTGACGCCGGAGCTGCGCGAGCTGCTGTCGGGCATGGCGGGCTGTAGCCCCTATCTGAAAGGCTTGCTGGAGCGTGAGGCGCTTTGGCTGCGGGCGGCTTTGCCGTATCGGCCCGAAACCGCGCTGGAGATGGTGCTGGGCGAGATCCGCGCGAGCAGCCAATCCGAGCTGAATTCGGTACTGCGTCAGGCCAAACAGCGGGTGGCGCTGCTGACCGCGCTGGCCGATCTGGGCGGGGTTTGGTCTCTGGAAGAAGTCACCGGCGCGCTGACCCGCTTTGCCGACCGCGCTACCCATGAGGCGTTGTGTTTCCATGTCGGGCAAGAGATCCGGCGCGGCAAACTGCCGGGCGCGGTGGAAGACGATATTCCCACTGCGGCGGGCGCGGTGGCGCTGGCGATGGGCAAGATGGGGGCAGGGGAGCTGAACTACTCCTCGGATATCGACCTGATCATGCTGTTCGACGAAAGCCGTTTTGAACGCGACGATTTTCATGAAGCCCGCGCCAGTTTCATCCGCGCTACAAGGCGGATGGCGGCCTCGCTGAGCGAGATGACCGCCGAGGGCTACGTGTTCCGCACCGATCTGCGCTTGCGGCCTGACCCCTCGGTCACGCCGGTGATCATGGCGATGGCGACCGCTGAACAGTATTACGAAAGCCTTGGGCGCACCTGGGAACGCGCGGCCCATATCAAGGCGCGGCCAGCGGCGGGCGATCTGGAGGCGGGCGCGCGCTATCTGGAACGGCTGCGGCCCTTTATCTGGCGCAAACATCTGGATTTCGCCGCCATTCAGGATGCCCATGACATCCGCCTGCGCATTCGTGAGCATAAGGGCACCGGCGGGCCGCTGGTGCTGGAAGGCCATGATATGAAGCTCGGGCGCGGCGGCATTCGCGAGATCGAGTTTTTCACCCAGACCCGGCAGCTGATCGCGGGCGGGCGTGATTTGGACCTGCGCAAACGGGGCACTGTGGAAGGGCTGGCGGCACTGACTGAAGGCGGTTGGCTGACCACGGATGTGTCGGAGGTGCTGACCCGGCATTACCGCAAATTCCGCGAAGTCGAGCATCGTTTGCAGATGGTGCAGGATGCGCAAACCCAGAAATTGCCGGGCAGCGAAGATGAATTTCGCCGCATCGTCAATATGATGGGGGAAAGCGATGTGGCGGCCTGGAAGCGCCGGTTACATGCAGAGCTGGACGAGGTGCAAGCGGTCACCGAGGAGTTCTTTACCCCGGATGATCGCCATGGCACGCCGGTTGATCTGGCTGATTTCACCCCGGAAGATGCCGAGATTGTCGAGCGCTGGCGCAATTATCCCGCCTGCCGGTCGCCGCGCGCAGCGGAGCTGTTTGCGCGGCTGAAGCCTGATCTTCTGGCCCGGCTCAGCAAAGCCGCCCGTCCGCGTGAAGCGCTGGTGGAGTTCGATGCCTTCCTGCGCGGCTTGCCCGCCGGGGTGCAGTTGTTTTCGCTATTCGATGCCAATCCGGCTCTGGTCGATCTGATCGTCGATATCGCCTCTACCGCGCCGGCACTGGCGCGCTATCTGGGCCGCAATTCGCAGGTGTTCGATGCGGTGCTGGGCGGCGATTTCTTTGGCCCATGGCCGGGCGAAACCGAACTTGTTACCGAGCTTTCAACCCATCTGAACCGGCACCGTGGCGATTATGAAGAACAGCTTGATCTGGCCCGGCGCTGGATGAAGGAATGGCATTTCCGCATCGGTGTGCACCATCTGCGCGGGCTGATCGGGGCGCGCGAGGCCGGGGCGCAATATACCGATCTGGCCGATGCTGTGCTGCGTGCGCTCTGGCCGGTGGTGATGGCCGAGTTCTGCCGCAAACACGGCACCCCGCCGGGGCGTGGGGCGGCGATCATCGGCATGGGCAGCCTTGGGGCGCGGATCGTCTCGGCCAGCTCTGACCTTGATCTGATCGTGGTCTATGATGCGGCCGGGGTGGAAAGCTCCAACGGGCCGCGTCCGCTGGCCTCGCGCAGCTATTATGCCAAGCTGACTCAGGCGATGGTGACGGCGCTGTCGGCGCCAATGCCGGAAGGCAAGCTTTATGAGGTCGATATGCGGCTGCGCCCCTCGGGGCGGCAAGGGCCGGTGGCGACCTCGCTGGAGAGTTTCCGCGCCTATCAGCGCGATGAGGCCTGGACTTGGGAACATCTGGCCCTGACCCGGGCGCGTCCGGTGGCGGGCAATGGCGAGATTGGCGATGCAGTGGAAGCGCTGCGCAAGGAAGTGCTGGAAGCGCCGCGCGACGCCAAAGAGGTGATCGGCGCGGTGATCGAAATGCGCGCCCGGATTGCCGAGGCGCGTGGCGGCCGGACTCCGGCGCTGGATATGAAACACGGGGCGGGCCGATTGCAGGATATTGAGCTGTGCGCGCAATGTGCGGCGCTGCTTGCCCCCGGATCTCCGCGCGATGTGGCCTCGCAGATCACTGATGGGATCGAGCTGGGCTGGCTTCATGCCGAGGAGGCGACCGCCTTGCTCGCGGCCTATGATTTCCTGCGCCGGGTGCAGGCGGCGCAGAAACTGCTCAGCGATGAGCCGCCCGAGATCGGGTCGATCGGCAAGGGGGGCCTGGATTTTCTGCTGCGCGAAAGCGGGCAGGCGGATGCCGAAGCGCTGATCGCCCGGATCGAAGAGCTGGCGAAGGCGGCGGAAACTGCGATAGAAGCGGCGCTAACGCGGCTGCCCGGGGAGGTGTCTGATGCTATCGGAGATATGGCCGGTGATGCATTGGGGAATGCCTAGGCGGGCCGGTGAGAGCAGGGGGTGCAGATGGCACGCAAAACGCATGAATACGATCCGCGCGGGCTGATCCATGAATCCTACGCGATTGAAAATATCAGCGCCGAGGAATGCCGGGCGATCTTTTTTGACTGGGCGCTGGGGCGGGCGGATGAGCCGGATGTCACCACTCAGATCTCAGCGCTGCTGAGCGCCTATGGCGAGGCTGAGCCGGAGCATCCGATGACCGCCGTGCTGCGCGAAGGGATGGCCGGTATGGCCGCGCCGAAAGGCCGCCGTGGCGGCTGGCGGCGCAAACGGGAGTAACGGGGCACCGAGCCGGGACCGAACATGAAAAGGGCAGCCGTGAGGGGCTGCCCTTTTGGTGAGTGACGTCGCGCGCCGCGCGGAGGAGCGTGGGATCAGCGCGGCAGTTTGGCGGCTTCGCGGGCCAGTGCTTCGATCCCGGCCCAGTCGCCCGCGATCATCATGTCTTTCGGAGCCACCCAGCTTCCGCCCGCGCAGATTACATTGGCGAGGCTCAGATAGCTCTCGGCGTTTTGCGGGCTGACGCCGCCGGTCGGGCAAAAGCGAATCTGCGGCAGGGGCGAGGCGAGCGATTTCAGGAAGGGTGCGCCGCCAGCGGCTTCTGCGGGGAAAAACTTCTGCACCGTATAGCCGCGCTCAAGCAGGCGCATGGCTTCTGAGGCCGAGGAAGCCCCGGGCAGGAGCGGCAGGTCATGGGCTTCGCAGGCATCGAGCAGCTTATCCGTGGCGCCCGGCGAGACGCCAAATTGCGCGCCAGCTTGTTTGGCGGCTTTCACATCATCCGGCGTCAGCAAGGTGCCCGCGCCGACCACGCCGCCCGGCACGCTGGCCATGGCTTCGATCACGTCGAGCGCCGAGGCGGTGCGCAGGGTGACTTCCAGAACCGGCAGCCCGCCTGCCACCAGCGCTTCGGCCAGCGGTTTGGCAAATGCCACATCATCGACCACCAGCACCGGAACGATGGGGGCCATCCGGCAAATCTCTTCGCTGCGAATGCTGGCTTCTGCTGGGGTCATAACTGTTTCCTTAGGTCTGTCTAAACGATCGTGGCCGCGCCATGGGTGGCAAGGCCGACATTCTGGCGGAAGGTCTCGAATAATTCGCGGCCCATTCCGTGCTGATTGGCCGAAAGATCGGCTGTCACCGGCGCGCGGTCAAGCACGCCTTCGGTCAGGATCTCCAGCGTGCCGGCATCTGCGTCAAGGCGCAGGATGTCGCCATCGGCAAGTTTCGCAATCGCCCCGCCATCGACGGCTTCAGGCGATACATGAATGGCGGCGGGCACTTTGCCACTGGCGCCCGACATGCGGCCATCGGTGACAAGCGCCACTTTCAGCCCGCGATCCTGCAACACCGACAGGGTCGGGGTCAGGCTGTGCAGCTCTGGCATACCATTGGCTTTCGGCCCTTGGAAACGCACCACCACAATGGTGTCGGAGGTGAACTCGCCCGCTTTGAACGCGTCTTTCACCGCGTCCTGATCGTGGAAGATGCGCACCGGCGCTTCGACCACATGGCGCTCTGGCGCGACGGCCGAGACCTTGATCACGCCTGCACCCAGATTGCCGGTGAGCTGCACCAGCCCGCCGCTTGGCTGGAACGGGTCCGAGGCCGGGCGGATGATCTTGTCATTCAGGCTTTCGCGCGGGCCGGGTTCCCAAACCACCCGATCACCTTTCAGCTTCGGCTCGGTGACATAGCTGGCAAGCCCTTGTCCGGTCACGGTTTTGGTGTCGTCATGCACCAGCCCGGCATCGAGCAGCTCGCCGATCAGATAGCCCATGCCGCCCGCGGCGTGGAAATGGTTCACATCCGCCAGCCCGTTCGGATAGACCCGGGCCAGCAGCGGCACCACGGCGGAAATATCGGAGAAATCTTCCAGCTCCAGCTCGACCCCGGCGGCGCGCGCCATGGCAGGCAGGTGCAGAACCAGATTGGTCGAGCCGCCGGTGGCCATCAGCCCGACAATGCCGTTCACGAAGGCGCGCTCATCAAGCACCTGACTGACCGGCAGGAACTCATTGCCCAGATGGGTGATTTTCGTCGCCCGCCGCGCGGCTTCGCTGGTCAGCGCATCGCGCATCTCGGTGCCCGGGTTCACGAAAGAGCTGCCCGGCAGGTGCAGGCCCATGATTTCCATCAGCATCTGGTTGGAATTGGCGGTGCCGTAGAAGGTGCAGGTGCCAATGCCATGATAGGCGGCCATTTCGCTGGCCAGCAGCTCTTCACGGCTGGCGTCGCCAGTGGCAAAGCGCTGACGCACCTTGGCTTTTTCGTCATTGGCGATGCCGGTGGTCATCGGGCCAGCGGGTACGAACACCGCCGGGATATGGCCGAATGTTGCCGCGCCGATCACCAGACCGGGCACGATCTTGTCGCAGACCCCCAAATACATGGCTGCATCAAAAGTGTTGTGGCTCAGCGCCACGCCGGTGGCGAGCGCGATCACATCGCGGGAAAACAGGCTGAGCTCCATGCCGGTGGCGCCTTGGGTAACGCCATCGCACATCGCGGGTACGCCGCCTGCAACCTGCGCCGTGGCGCCTTCGACGCGCGCCGCGTCCTTGATGATATCGGGGAAGGTTTTGTAGGGCGCATGGGCCGAGAGCATATCGTTATAGGCGGTGACGATGCCGATATTCGGCCCGCGACCCGTGGCCAGATCGGGCTGATCCACCGGCGCGGCCCCGGCATAGGCATGGGCCTGCCCCGAACAGCTTAGATGCGCGCGGGCCGGGCCTTGTTCGATGGCGCGGGCAACCCGCTCCAGATAGGCTTGGCGGCGCGGGCGCGAGCGCTCGATGATGCGTTGGGTGATGCGGTCGATCTCAGGATGCAGGCTCATCGCACATTCCTTATTACTGGCTCGGAAGGGGCCGACAGAGGCGGGGTAACATACTCCTTTAGCGCTAACAATGCTGTTCTCCCCCGCTTTTCCCGCCCTTAGCCTCGCTTCGACAAGGGTATTCTTATCGGTCTGCGAAACAATCCATGATTTGTGCGGGAATTTTCCCGAAATCTCCCTAATTCCGCCGCAATTGGTTAACAAGTTCTGAACAGCGCACAGGACAAGAAAAATGTGCAAATGGAGGCAGTGCAATGAAACCGATCCGGGCAGTCATTCTTCTCGGCGCAATGGTATCCCTGACGGCTTGCGGCGCCGTTGACGGACTGGTCAGCCGCAGCATGTCGCCGAACGCGGCGCTGTTGAACGGGCAGGTGATCCGGGGCGAAGACGGGCAGGTGACACGCAGCGCATCAGCAAGCGCGGCCCTTCTTGGCGCAACGGCATCCGACGCGCCGGGCGGGATGCTGCAGGCGAGCTACAATGTGGTGGCGGTGAATGTCGAGGTGCCCGAAAGCCTTTATGTGTCTGAGGCCAATGGCTACAAACCGCGCGCCGATATCGTCTGGCGTGGCGATCCCGCTGGCAACCGCTATGAGCAGGTTGATACCATCGTGACCAATGCGTTTGAGCAGGGCGTTTCGGCGCTGCACGGAGATCGTGATGTGGTCATCGACGTGGAGCTGTCGCGCTTTCATGCGCTCACCCAACGGACCCGCTATACCTTTGGCGGTGAACACGAGGTTTGGATGAACATGACCGTGCGCGATGCCAAGACCGGCGAAGTGATCGAACCTGCGCGGCGCATCGGCTTCAATCTTCCGGCGGCGGGCGGCGAACAGGCCGTGGTGAATGAACAGGCCGGTTTGACGCAGAAAGTCGTGATCTCAAACGCGCTTGAGCAGTTGATCCAGCAGGAGCTGACGCGGCCCCACGCCTGAGCCTCTTTGACAAGAAATGCTGAAACCGCTGCCCTCCGGGTGGCGGTTTTGTTTGTGGAGCAGGGGATTTTCGTCCGAATGGCGCTGCAAGTGTCGGGCCCCCGATGGCTAATCACAGCACATCGCCCCTTCAATCCACCCCGCCAAGCCGCCATATTCCCAATATGTTGAAATTCACGCCCCTTTTGCTCGCCCTTGTTTACGGGCTTATCATGTTCCGGTTTTCGGCCTGGCGGCTGGCGCGGGAGTTGGATGAGAAATCCACCGAACTGGCCGATCCCGGGCTGAAGGCGCTGACCGATCGCATGGCCAAGGCGCTGGATCTGCCGCGTATCCGGGTCAATCTTTATGAGATCGAGCCGGTCAATGGGCTGGCCGCGCCGGACGGGCGGATTTTCATCACGCGGGGCTTTTACCGGCAATATCATGATGGTGTGGTCACGGCCGAAGAGCTGGCCTCGGTGATCGCGCATGAGCTGGGCCATGTGGCGCTTGGCCATTCCCGCCGCCGGATGATTGATTTTTCCGGTCAGAACGCGCTGCGCATGGCGCTTGGCATGGTGCTGGGGCGTATCCTGCCCGGGATCGGCCCCTATCTGGCCGGGGCTGTTACCTCGCTGGTCGCCGCCAGACTGTCGCGCGGCGATGAATATGAGGCCGACGCCTATGCTTCGGCGCTGCTGGTGAAGGCGGGGATCGGCACCGCGCCGCAAAAATCGCTTTTCACCAAGCTCGACCGCATCACCTCTGCCCGCCCCGGATCGGTGCCCGCCTGGTTCATGAGCCACCCGAAGGTGGATGAGCGGATCGCGGCGATTGAGGCGAATGAGCGGAAGTGGGAGCAGTAGGCGGCAGCCGCCGGAGCCTTAGCGCTCGCGGCGGGCCATGAAGGCGAGCCGTTCGAACAGGGAAACGTCCTGTTCGTTCTTAAGCAGCGCCCCATGCAGTTTCGGCAGCGCGCTACCGGCATCGCGTCTGAGGTCTTCTGCGTCCAGATCCTCAGCCAGCAGCAATTTCAGCCAGTCCAGCACCTCGCTGGTCGAAGGCTTCTTCTTCAGACCGGCCTGTT
>JARRIY010000096.1:0-8955 GCA_037379985.1 Maritimibacter sp. | reverse complement strand
GGCGTTTGAAGAACTAACCCCCTATAGACACGCCCCCCAACCACCGCTATACGAGCCCAGTCGCATGGCCCCGGATTCGTTCCGGGGCCTGTGACGTTTTGAGAAATCCCGGCCCGGCAACGGGCCACCAAGCTAACGGAAGACAGAAAGCATGGCACTTAAGTCGTATAAACCGACGACGCCGGGCCAGCGCGGGCTGGTGCTGATCGACCGTTCGGAGCTTTGGAAAGGGCGCCCGGTCAAGTCTCTCACTGAGGGTCTGACCAAGAAAGGCGGCCGGAACAATACCGGACGGATCACGATGCGTCGTCGCGGTGGTGGCGCAAAGCGTCTCTATCGTATCGTCGATTTCAAACGCAACAAGTTCGACGTTTCGGCCACGGTTGAGCGGATCGAGTACGATCCCAACCGGACCGCCTTCATCGCGCTGATCAAATACGAAGATGGCGAGCAGGCCTACATCCTGGCCCCGCAACGCCTCGCCGTTGGCGACAGCATCATCGCTTCGGCCAAAGCCGACATCAAACCGGGGAACGCGATGCCGTTCTCGGGTCTGCCGATCGGTACCATCGTGCACAACGTCGAAATGAAGCCCGGCAAGGGTGGTCAGATCGCGCGTGCCGCTGGCACCTACGCGCAATTCGTCGGTCGTGATGGCAGCTACGCTCAGATCCGTCTGAGCTCGGGCGAACTGCGCCTTGTGCGTCAGGAATGCATGGCCACCGTCGGTGCCGTGTCGAACCCCGACAACTCGAACCAGAACCTCGGTAAAGCCGGTCGTAACCGCCACTATGGCAAGCGTCCGTCGGTCCGTGGTGTTGTCATGAACCCGATCGACCACCCGCATGGTGGTGGTGAAGGCCGCACCTCGGGTGGCCGTCACCCGGTGACCCCCTGGGGCAAGCCCACCAAAGGGGCGCGCACCCGCAACAAGAACAAGGCGTCGTCGAAGCTCATCATTCGCAGCCGTCACGCCAAGAAGAAGGGTCGCTAACACATGGCACGTTCTGTTTGGAAAGGGCCTTTTGTTGACTCTTATGTCCTCAAAAAGGCTGAAAAAGCTCGTGAGTCGGGCCGCAACGAAGTGATCAAGATCTGGTCGCGTCGCTCGACGATCCTGCCGCAATTCGTGGGCCTGACCTTTGGCGTCTACAACGGCAAGAAACACATCCCGGTTCTGGTGTCGGAAGACATGATCGGTCAGAAGTTCGGTGAATATTCGCCGACGCGGACCTATTATGGCCACGCCGCCGACAAGAAAGCGAAAAGGAAATAAGCCATGGGCAAGGATAAAAATCCCCGCCGCGTGGCGGATAATGAAGCGATGGCGAAACTGCGCATGCTGCGTACCTCGCCGCAAAAGCTCAACCTGGTTGCGGCCATGATCCGTGGCAAAAAGGTTGATCGCGCTCTGAATGACCTGACGTTTTCGAAAAAACGCATCGCTCAGGACGTGAAGAAGTGCCTTCAGTCCGCGATTGCGAATGCCGAAAACAACCACAACCTGGACGTTGACGAGCTGATCGTCGCGGAAGCGTTTGTGGGGAAAAACCTGGTGATGAAACGCGGTCGTCCGCGGGCGCGTGGCCGGTACGGCGCGATTAAAAAGCCGTTCTCGGAACTCACCATCAAGGTGCGTCAAGTTGAGGAGCAAGCCTAATGGGTCATAAAGTCAATCCGATTGGCATGCGCCTTCAGGTGAACCGCACCTGGGACAGCCGTTGGTACGCTGATACCAAGGATTACGGTGATCTTCTGCTGGAAGACATCAAGATCCGCGATTTCATCAAAGAAGAAGCCAAGCAAGCCGGCGTCAGCCGTGTGATCATCGAGCGTCCGCACAAAAAGTGCCGCGTCACGATCCACACTGCTCGTCCGGGTGTGATCATCGGCAAAAAAGGCGCGGATATCGAAACCCTGCGCAAAAAGATTGCCCGGATTACCGATAGCGAGCTGCATCTGAACATTGTTGAAGTTCGTAAGCCGGAGCTGGACGCGCAACTCGTCGCCGAGTCGATCGCCCAGCAGCTGGAGCGTCGTGTGTCGTTCCGTCGTGCGATGAAACGCGCGGCTCAGAACGCCATGCGTATGGGTGCCCTCGGCATCCGGGTTAACGTCGCGGGCCGCCTTGGTGGTGCCGAGATCGCCCGGACCGAATGGACCCGCGAAGGCCGTGTGCCTCTGCACACGCTGCGTGCCGATATCGATTACGCGCTGGCCGAGGCGACCACCGCCTACGGTATCATCGGGATCAAGGTCTGGATCTACAAAGGCGAGATCATGGAACACGACCCGGCAGCACGTGACCGTCGTCAACAGGAACTTCAGGAAGGCCCGGCCCCTCGTGGTGCCATGGGCGGCCGCCGGTAAGGAGCGAAAACAATGCTGCAACCGAAGCGCACAAAATTCCGTAAGTACCACAAGGGCCGGATCCACGGTCAGGCCAAAGGCGGCTCCACGCTGACCTTTGGGTCGTTTGGCCTGAAAGCCGTTGAACCCGAGCGCATCACGGCGCGTCAAATCGAGGCGGCTCGCCGCGCGATGACCCGCCACATGAAGCGTCAGGGCCGTGTCTGGATCCGTATCTTCCCCGACACCGCGGTGTCGTCGAAGCCGACGGAAGTCCGGATGGGTAAAGGTAAAGGCTCGGTCGATTTCTGGGCGGCCAAGGTGAAACCTGGCCGGATCATGTTCGAAATCGACGGTGTTGACGAAGACATCGCCCGCGAAGCCCTGCGCCTCGCCGCGATGAAACTTCCGATCAAAACCCGCACCGTGGTCCGCGAAGACTGGTAATCCCGGTCTGAGACGAAAAGAATAAAGCCCCCGCCGGGAAATCGGCGGGGGCTTTTCGTTGTGTGATTTGTGACGGTGGGGGAGGGCGGTCCCTCCCGTTCGTCAGGAGGGTTTTAGACCCATTTGTAGTTGAAGCTCACGCTCACCCGTTCGTCTTCATCGGCCATGTTCAGCGGCACCTCGTGGCGCAGCCAGCTTTCCCAAAGCAGAATGTCGCCCACTTCCGGCTTTTCATAGACAAACATGCGCAGCTCTTCGCGGGCGTCTTTGCGGCGCGGCGGGGCGGCCATCATCCGGGCGGAGCGCGGGTCTTCGATTTTCAGCGAGGCCGCGCCATCGGGCATCGATACATAGGTGGTGCCGGAAATCACCGAATGCTGGTGCAAATGGCTGGAATGGGTGCCGCCCGGGGGCAGCATGTTGATCCACAGATCTTCCAACTCCAGCTCGCGCCCGTCGAGATCAAATTCCAGATCCTTGATGAAGGCGGCGACATGCTTGTCGAGCGCCTCTTTGAGCTCGGCAAAGATCGGAAAGCGCCAGGGCAGATCGTCCAGCGAGGCATAGGAGGTATAGCCGGGGTAATCGTTTTCCTCCGACCAACGCTGCCCGGCCTCGTCATCCTCGGCAATCGAGTAGCAGGCCGCTTCCAGCTCGGCGGTGTCAATCTGCGGATCCTGCTCGGAAAGCCGGGCGCGGTAAAGGCGGGTCACGAAGAGAGATTTGATATTTGCCATGGCGGCCTCATAGCGCAAGCCGGGCCACAGGGCGAGCGGTGTTTCGTCGCGGGGGAAGGCCGGTGGCACAACCGCCAAGGGGCTTCGGGTGTTTGTTCACGCGCGATTGCTGAGCGTAGCATGGAGGGGGAGGGGGGCTTTTGGCTCTGCCCCGCCCGGAACAGCAGCGTAAGCTGCCCGGGCTGCGCATGACCGCCCCACCAGTCAGGCGCAACGTCACCATGGGTGCGGAGCTATAAGCAGGGGGACACCTGCACCATAAATGGAAGACCGGAAAGACTTATGCGCCCAACCGCGGTCATGCACCGCCCTCGCTCCCCTTGGCTGTGCAAATCCACTTGATCTGTTCCGCATCTGCGGCTTTACTATCATCCAAACCGGGGCAGGGCGCGCGGCAATCGACCAGATCGCCGATCTTTCCCTTGCCCTTCCCTATCCCCTCACCTATAGAGCGACATCTCACGATTCCCGGCGACGGGATTCGTGTGTTTTGCATGAACCCACCGGGCAACGGGTCACCCCCACGAAGGGAGCTCGCCGGTGATGTGGAAAGGATAAGGCGATGAGCGCCAATGAACTGCGTGACAAAACGCCGGATCAGCTGAAAGAACAGCTGGCCGATCTGAAAAAAGAAGCTTTCAACCTGCGCTTCCAGCAAGCCACCGGCGCGCTGGAAAACACTGCTCGCGTGCGCCAAGTGCGTCGCGAGGCGGCTCAGGTGAAAACCATTCTGAACGAAAAAGCCGCTGCTGCGGCTGGCAACTGAGGGGAGCCCAGATAGATGCCCAAACGTATTCTGCAAGGCACCGTGTCCTCTGATGCCAACGCTCAGACCGTAACTGTTGTGGTGGAACGCCGTTTCAAGCACCCGCTGCTGCATAAAACCGTCCGGAAAACCAAGAAATACCGGGCGCACGACGAGAACAACACGTTCAAAGTCGGCGACATCGTCCGCATTCAAGAATGCGCGCCGAAGTCGAAAACCAAACGCTGGGAAGTGATCACCGCCTGATAGGCGCACTTTCCGGTTTGTTCGAAACCATGGGGATCAGCCCGGCATCGGGCCCCCAAAGGTCAGGAGAAACCCTATGATCCAGATGCAGACCAATCTGGATGTCGCTGACAACTCCGGCGCTCGCCGGGTGCAGTGCATCAAGGTTCTGGGTGGTTCCAAGCGTAAATACGCCTCCGTGGGTGACATCATTGTCGTCTCGGTGAAGGAAGCCATCCCGCGCGGTCGTGTGAAGAAAGGCGATGTGCGTAAAGCAGTCGTCGTGCGCACCGCCAAAGAAGTTCGCCGTGAAGACGGCACCGCGATCCGTTTCGATCGCAACGCCGCCGTGATCCTCAACAACAACAACGAACCCGTTGGTACCCGTATCTTCGGACCGGTTGTTCGCGAGCTGCGCGCCAAGAACTTCATGAAAATCATCTCGCTTGCTCCGGAGGTGCTGTAATGGCTGCGAAACTCCGTAAAGGCGACAAGGTTGTCGTGCTGGCTGGCAAGGACAAAGGCAAACAGGGTGAAATCACCCAGGTTATGCCCCAGGCCGGCAAAGCCATCGTTGACGGCGTGAACGTCGCGATCCGTCACACCAAGCAAAGCCAGACCTCGCAAGGCGGCCGCATGCCGAAAGCCATGCCGATCGATCTGTCGAACCTGGCGCTTCTCGACACAAACGGCAAAGCCACCCGCGTCGGTTTCAAAACCGAAGACGGTAAAAAAGTGCGCATCGCCAAAACCACGGGGGACGTGATCTGATGTTGGATCAAGCGACCTACACCCCGCGTCTGAAGTCGGTCTACAAGGACACGATCCGTGCCGCTCTGAAAGAAGAGTTCGGCTACAAGAACGACATGCAGATCCCGCGCCTCGAAAAGATCGTGCTGAACATCGGCTGTGGCGCTGAAGCGGTGAAAGACTCCAAGAAAGCCAAATCGGCCCAGGAAGACCTCACCAAGATCGCCGGCCAACAGGCCGTGATCACCAAGGCCAAGAAATCCATCGCTGGTTTCCGCGTGCGTGAAGACATGCCGCTGGGCACCAAAGTCACCCTGCGCGGTGACCGTATGTATGAATTCCTTGATCGTCTGATCACCGTGGCGATGCCGCGCATCCGCGACTTCCGTGGTGTGTCGGGTAAAGCGTTCGACGGTCGTGGCAACTACGCCATGGGCATCAAAGAGCACATCGTCTTCCCGGAAATCGAATTCGACAAAGTCGATGAAGTCTGGGGCATGGACATCGTGATCGGAACCAACGCGAAAACCGACGCTGAAGCCAAGGCACTGTTGAAAGCTTTCAACATGCCGTTCAACAGCTGAGTCTCGGAGGACATTACATATGGCTAAGAAATCCATGGTTGCCCGCGAGACCAAGCGTCAAAAGCTGGTTGAGCAATACGCGACCAAGCGCGCTGCGCTGAAGGAAATCATCAACGACCAAGAACGCCCGATGGAAGAGCGTTTCCGGGCTTCGTTGAAACTGGCGAAACTGCCGCGCAATAGCTCGGCCACGCGGCTTCACAACCGCTGCCAACTCACCGGGCGTCCGCACGCCTATTATCGCAAACTGAAAGTCAGCCGGATTATGCTGCGCGAACTGGGTTCGCACGGTCAGATCCCCGGCCTGGTGAAATCGAGCTGGTAAGGAGAGACGACGATGAACGATCCTATCGGCGATATGCTCACCCGTATCCGCAACGCCCAAATGCGCGGCAAATCCACTGTGTCCACCCCGGCTTCCAAGCTGCGTGGCTGGGTGCTGGATGTGCTCGCGGACGAAGGCTATATCCGCGGCTATGAAGGCAGCAGCGATGTCAACGGTCACCCGACCCTTGAAATCAGCCTGAAATACTTCGACGGTACCCCCGTCATTCGCGAAGTGAAGCGGGTCTCCAAACCCGGTCGTCGCGTTTACATGGGCGCCAAAGAGATCCCGCAAGTCCGTCAGGGCCTGGGTATCTCGATTGTCTCCACGCCGAAGGGCGTGATGTCGGATGCAAACGCTCGTAGCCAGAATGTTGGCGGCGAAGTGCTTTGCACCGTATTCTAAGGAGGTCTGGAATGTCTCGTATTGGTAAGAAACCGGTCGAGCTGCCCAGTGGCGTTAGCGCTACTGTCTCGGGTCAGACCATCGAAGTGAAGGGCCCGAAAGGCACCCGCAGCTTCACCGCCACGGACGATGTGACCCTGACCGTCGATGACGGTTCGGTTCAAGTCGACCCGCGCGGTAAATCCAAGCGCGCGCGCCAGCAGTGGGGCATGAGCCGCACCATGGTGCAAAACCTTGTCACCGGCGTGACCGAAGGCTTCAAGAAAGAGCTGGAAATCACCGGTGTGGGCTATCGTGCCCAAATGCAAGGCAACGTGCTGAAGCTGAACCTCGGTTATTCGCATGACGTGAACTTCGAAGCGCCCCAGGGCGTGACGGTCACGGCGCCGAAACCCACCGAGATCGTGGTTGAAGGCATTGATCAGCAACTCGTCGGCCAAGTCGCGGCTAATATCCGCGAATGGCGGTCGCCGGAGCCCTACAAGGGCAAAGGTATCCGCTACAAAGGCGAGTTTATCTTCCGTAAGGAAGGCAAGAAGAAGTAAGGAACGGACAAATGGCAAACAGCAAACGGGATCTGTTCCTCAAGCGCCGCCTGCGCGTTCGGAACAAACTTCGCAAAGGCAATGTCGGCAAGCTGCGGCTTTCCGTGCATCGCTCCAACAAGAACATCAGCGTGCAGCTGATCGACGATGTGGCGGGCAAAACCCTCGCTGCGGCCTCCACCCTCGAGAAAGATCTCGGCGTGGTCGGCCACAACAACGTCGAAGCAGCGGCCAAGGTGGGTACGGCGATTGCCGAACGCGCCAAAAAAGCCGGTGTGGAAGAATGCTACTTTGATCGTGGCGGCTTCCTGTTCCACGGCAAGGTGAAAGCGCTCGCTGACGCCGCTCGCGAAGGCGGTCTGAAGTTCTAAGCACTGAGGAGGGCGCCTGCGCCCTCCCGATGATCCGGGGGCCGGTATCCGTATCGGCCCACCAGGATTGAAACAAATCGGCGCGCCTGCGCCATGATGAAAAGGAAAGCCGTATGGCAGAACGTGAAAACCGCCGGCCCCGCCGCGACCGTGAGGACGCTGCTCCGGAATTCGCCGATCGTCTTGTTGCGATCAACCGTGTGTCGAAAACCGTGAAAGGCGGCAAACGCTTCGGCTTTGCGGCGCTCGTCGTGGTTGGCGACCAAAAAGGCCGTGTTGGCTTCGGCAAAGGCAAAGCGAAAGAAGTGCCTGAGGCGATCCGCAAGGCCACCGAGCAAGCCAAACGTCAGATGGTTCGTATTCCGCTGAAAGAAGGCCGTACCCTGCACCACGATATCGAAGGCCGTCACGGCGCCGGTAAAGTGATCATGCGTACCGCTCCGGAAGGTACTGGTATCATCGCTGGTGGTCCGATGCGCGCCGTGTTCGAGATGCTGGGCATCAAAGACGTTGTGTCGAAATCGAACGGCTCGCAGAACCCCTATAACATGATCCGCGCCACGCTGGACGGGCTGAAAAAGCAAGCCAGCCCGCGTTCGGTTGCGCAGCGTCGTGGCAAGAAAGTTGCCGAGATCCTGGGCGCGAAACCCGAAGCCCCGGCGGAAGCCGAAGCTGAGGCGTAAGGAGTAAGACCATGGCGAAAACCATCGTAGTCAAACAGATCGGTTCCCCGATCCGTCGTCCCGCCAAACAGCGTCAGACGCTGATCGGCCTGGGCCTGAACAAGATGCACAAGACCCGCGAGCTGGAGGATACCCCCTCGATCCGCGGCATGGTTGCGAAAATCCCGCACCTGGTCGAGATCATCGAAGAACGCGGCTAAGCCCCACGGGCTTTGACGAAATTGAGTGCCCCGGTGGAAACGCCGGGGCGTTTTTTTATCCCTTGCTCTCGGGTGGGTCAGCTTTGCCGTAGGTGTCGCTATCGATGATTTGACCTCTCTTGTGTACGCTACCACTTCGTGAGGCATGTTCGCGCACTTCTCCTCCGCCACTCTTGATTGCTAAGTCTGCCGCAATCTTGTGAATTTCTGCCTTTGTGTCGGCGCGAGCTGAAGCCTTCTTGCCGCCAGCCTTTTTGGCTTTCCAGCCCTGCTCGTCCTTTGAGATGTGAATATCTGCCATTGAAGTAAATCTCCTTGGTGATTTTGGGTGAGAACAAATCATAACATAAAGATGAACAAATGAGAACAGCACTCCACTTTCTACTCATGGCCGATTTCGGGTGCGCTTCGTTCAGCTACTGTGCCACTCCCATCTTAAGGGCGGCGCCCGATCCTGGGTGGGCGTTGTGGCGAGCTGCTCTTAGATGCCGCGCCTCAAAGCATCACCGCCCGATCTGCTGTACAGGAAGTCTCCAAACGCCCTCCCGGGGGGAGGGTCGGGCGACGC
>JARRIY010000095.1:0-21167 GCA_037379985.1 Maritimibacter sp. | reverse complement strand
GTTTTCTTGACAGGTGATTTTCGCGCTTCTTAACTGGCCGGACTGCTTTGGTATCAGTAAGGGAGGCGCGAGGATGAAGGCCGTTTTATGCGAGGAATTGGGGACACCCGACACTCTGGTGATCCGTGATATTGCCGATCCACAGCCGGGCCCCGGCGAGGTGCGCATCGCTGTCGAAGCCTGCGGGGTCAACTTCCCCGACACGCTGATCATCGAAGGCAAATATCAGATGAAACCCGATCTGCCGTTTTCGCCGGGGGGCGAGGTGGCAGGCATCATCGAAGCGGTGGGCGAGGGCGTGGAGGCCGCGCGCATTGGCGAGCCGGTGATCGCGATGACCGGCTTTGGCGGCTTTGCCGAAAAGCTCTGCGTGGCGGAAAACCTGCTCTTCCCGCGCCCTGCCGACATGCCGGGCCGGGTGGCTGCGGGGTTTGCCATGGTCTATGGCACCTCGATGCATGCGCTCAAACAGCGGGCCGAGCTGAAACCGGGCGAAACCCTGCTGGTGCTGGGCGCCGGGGGCGGCGTCGGTCTGGCCGCTGTCGAGATCGGCAAGCTGATGGGCGCGCGGGTGATTGCCGCCGCCAGCAGCGAAGAAAAACTCGCCGCCGCCAAAGCTGCCGGGGCCGATGATCTGATCAACTATTCCGAAACCCCGCTGCGCGAGGCGCTGTCCGATCTGGTCGGCAAGAAAGGCGTCGATGTGGTCTATGATCCGGTCGGCGGCGCGCTGTTTGAACAAGCCCTGCGCTCGACCGCCTGGCGTGGCCGGGTGCTGGTGGTGGGCTTTGCCTCGGGCGATATTCCGAAAGTCCCGATCAATCTGGCGCTGCTCAAGGGCTGTTCGATTGTCGGGGTGTTCTGGGGCAGTTTCCGGCAACGTGAACTGGCGCTGGACAATGAAAACTTTGCCCAGCTGTTCGAGTGGTATGGCGCGGGCAAGCTGAAGCCGCTGGTTAGTCAGGCCTATCCGCTGGATGCCGCCCCGCAGGCGCTGGCCGATCTCGCCGGGCGGCGCGCCATCGGCAAGATCGTCCTGACTACCGATCTGGGCGCCGCTTAACCCATATCGCGCCTGCGAGAGCTGATCCCGGACCTGCCGCAGGTTCGGGATTTTCTTTGCCCCTGCCGCTGCGTCGCCTCTGAATTTCGCAATGCAAAACATCATTTCACTGGATTGACCGAGGCGAAAAGCCTCAGTACCTTCTCCTGAACCGGCAGAGACCGGAGGGAGGACATTATGACAATCATCCAGATCAATGATGTGATCAGTCTGGAAAAGACCGAGGCGCGCGCGCTGATTGCCATCGACAATCCGCCGGTCAACGCGTCGGGGCTGGCGGTGCGCGAAGGGCTGATTGCAGCGATGGACGCGGCCAATGGCGATCCGGATATCAAGGTGATCGCGATCTATGCCAAGGGCACCACCTTTGTGGCAGGCGCCGATATTCGCGAATTTGGCAAGCCGCCGAAGCGGCCATCGCTGCCCGAGGTGGTGAACCATATCGAGGCGAGCGAAACCCCGGTGATTGCGGTTCTGCATGGCACGGCGCTTGGTGGCGGGCTTGAGATCGGCATGGCCTGTCATGCGCGGATTGGCGTGGCCGGGCTGCGGGTTGGCCTGCCGGAAATTCTGCTGGGGCTGCTGCCCGGGGCGGGCGGCACGCAACGCGGCCCGCGCCTGATCGGCATGGAGAAAACGCTCGATATGGCGCTATCCGGGCGGCAGGTGCCGGGCACGGAAGCGCTGGAGATCGGGCTGATCGACCGGCTGGAAGAGGGCGCGCCGCGCGATATTGCGCTGGCGGCGGCGGATGAGGTGCTGGCGGGAAGCCTCGCGACACGCCGCACCGGTGAGATTACGGCGCAGCTTGATAGTGACGCGTTGGATGGGGCCCGGGCGCTGATGGCCAAAAAACTGCCGCATATCTTCTGCGCCGGAAAGCTGATCGAGGCGGTTGCCATGGCAACCGGCCCTGTCGAAGAGGGTATGCAGTTTGAACGCGATAGCTTCATGGCTGGGCTGGCGCATCCTTCCGGGCGCGGCATGGTGCATGCGTTTCTCGCCGAGCGCGAAGTGGGCAAAATCCCGGAAGCGGGTGCCACCCCACGTGCGGTGGCCAAGGTCGGCGTGATCGGCGGCGGCACGATGGGATCGGGCATCACCACAGCGGCGCTGATGGCCGGGCTTGAGGCGCGGCTGGTGGAAGTCACAGAGGAGGCGCTTGATCGCGGTGTCGCCACCATCAGCAAAAACCTCGATGGAGCGGTGAAACGCGGCAAAATGAGCGCCGAGAAACGCGACGCGGCGCTGGCACGGCTCAGCCCCTCCACCGATATGGCAAGCCTCGGTGATGTGGATCTGGTGATCGAAGCCGTGTTTGAGGACATGTCGGTCAAGAAACAGATTTTCAGCCAGCTTGATGCGATCTGCAAACCCGGAGCGGTACTGGCCTCGAACACCTCCTATCTCGATATCAACGAGATCGCCGCTGTCACCAAACGGCCCGAAGACGTGATCGGTCTGCACTTCTTCTCCCCCGCCCATATCATGCGGCTGTTGGAGGTCGTGGTGGCCGAGAAGACCGCGCCAGAGGTGGTGGCGACCGGCTTTGCGCTGGCGAAAAAGCTGCGCAAGGTGGCGGTGCGCGCCGGGGTTTGTGACGGCTTTATCGGCAACCGCATTCTGGCCCATTACATCAAGGCGGCGGGCTATATGATGGAAGATGGCGCCGCGCCGGAACAGATCGACCGGGCGCTGGTGAAGTTCGGCTTTGCCATGGGGCCGTTCATGGTGGGCGATCTGGCCGGGCTGGATATCGGCTGGGCGACGCGCAAACGGCTGGCCCCTACCCGCCCCGCCGAGGAACGCTATGTCGGGATCTATGACCGGATCTGCGAACAGGGCTGGTTCGGGCGCAAAACCGGCAAAGGGTTTTACGACTACAGCGGCGATGCCCCCCTGCCTAATCCGGAAGTTGCCGGGATCATCGCGGCAGAACGTGCGGCCAAGGGGATTACCCCGCGCGATTTCAACGATGATGAGATTGTTCAGCGCTATATGACCGCGATGATTGTCGAGGCCACGCGGGTGGTGGAAGACGGCATCGCCCTGCGCCCGATTGACGTCGATTGCGTGTTTCTGATGGGCTACGGCTTCCCACGCTTTCGCGGCGGGCCGCTCTGCTATGCCGATGAGATCAGCGCCGCCGAATTGGTGCGCCGCATCGAAGCCTATGCGGGCGAAGACGGCCATTACTGGCAGGTTCCGGCGCTGCTGCAAAAGATGGCTGATACCCGCTCCACATTTGCCGATCTGAACAGGGGGGCCTGAGATGGACCTGAATTACACAAGCGAAGAGATGGCCTTTCGCGATGAGGTGCGGGCGTTTCTGGCGGCAAAACTGCCCGACGATATGGCCCGGAGCATCGCCATTGGCGGCGAGCCGGAGAAGGAGATGATCGAGCGCTGGCATGCGATCATGAATGAACAGGGCTGGCTGGCATATACATGGCCGGTGGAGTTTGGCGGCACTGGCTGGACCCCGGTTCAGCGCCATATTTTTGAAGAGGAAGCCGCGCGGGTGAACGCGCCGCGCATCGTGCCCTTTGGCCTCGCCATGCTGGGGCCGGTCTTGCAGAAATTCGGCAGCGACGCGCAGAAAGCCTATTACCTGCCGCGCATCCTGTCGGGCGAAGACTGGTGGTGTCAGGGCTATTCCGAACCGGGGGCGGGGTCTGACCTTGCCTCGCTCAGAACAAAGGCGGTGCGTGAGGGCGATCACTATGTGATCAACGGCCAGAAAACCTGGACCACCCTTGGCCAATACGCCAACAAGATCTTCTGCCTTGTGCGCACCAAAACGGGTGGCAAGCCGCAGGAAGGCATCAGCTTTATCCTTGTCGATCTCGACACGCCGGGGATCGAGATGCGCCCGATCAAGCTGATCGAGGGCGGGCATGAGGTGAACGAGGTGTTCTTTACCGATGTGCGCGTGCCTGCCGAAAACCTCGTGGGCGCGGAAAACATGGGCTGGACCATCGCCAAATATCTGCTGACCCACGAGCGCACCAATATCGCCGGGGTCGGGTTTTCGATGCATGAGCTGGAAAACCTCAAGGCGCTGGCCCGGCGCACAAAGCGAGGCGGCAAGCGGCTGATCGACAGCCCGCTTTTCGCCGCACGGCTTGCGCAGGTCGAGATTGAGCTGGAAGCGATGAAGATCACCAATCTTCGGATGCTGTTTCAGGCGCAGGTGCAGGGCGCGCCGGGGCCGGAAACCTCGATCCTGAAAATCAAGGGCACGCTGATCCGGCAAGAGCTGAACGATCTCAGCCGCCGGGCGCTTGGCCCTGCCGCCGCGCCATTTCCCAGCGAAGAGATGTTCGGCAATGCCGCGCTGGTCGATCCGGAAAGCGTCAACGCCGCCGGGGAGTATTTCAACAATCGCAAATTGTCGATTTTCGGTGGCTCGAACGAGATCCAGCGAAACATTCTGACCAAGGCCATGCTGGAGCTGTAACGATGGATTTCAACCTGACCGAAGATCGCCGCATGTTGTCCGACAGCCTCAGCCGGTTTCTGGCGGATAAATATGCCTTCGAGCATCGCAGCAAGGTGGCCTATACCGCGCCGTTTCACGATCCGGCGCTTTGGGGCGAATTGGCAGAGCTGGGCGTGCTCTATGCGCTGGCGGGCGAAGATCAGGGCGGCTATGGCGGCGCGGGCTTTGACATCACCACGGTGTTTGAAGCGCTGGGGCGCGGGCTGTGCCCTGAGCCGGTGCTGGCCACGCTGATGGCCTCGCGTCTGCTGACGGCGGCGGGCGAGGATCAGACCGCGCTGCTCGATGGCTCGCGCCGCTACGCTGTGGCGATTGGCGAGCTGGATGCGCCCTACGCACTGGAGGGGATCGAGACCCGGGCCGAGGGTCGCACGCTGACCGGGCGCAAATCCGTGATCTATGGCGGAAATGATGCCGAGCTTTTCCTTGTCGCCGCAAAGTCTGGCGACGGCATCGGACTTTATGAAGTTGCCGCTGCCGAGGCTCAGATCACCGGCTATGGGATGATTGATGGCGGCGGCGCGGCGGAGCTGTTTCTCGACGCCACCCCGGCGCGTGAAGTACTGGCCGATGCCGAAACTGCCCTCACTGATGCGCTGGATGCGGGCGCGCTGGCGCTATGTGCCGAGGCCGTCGGGCTAATGGATGCGGCCAAGGATCTGCTGCTCGACTATCTGCGCACCCGCAAGCAATTCGGCCGCCCGATCGGCAGTTTTCAGGCGCTGCAACATCGCGCCGTGGATGTGGTGACCCAGATCGAACAGGCGCGCTCGATCACCATCTACGCCGCCTCACGCATGGGCGAACCGGATCAGTCGCGCGCCGTGTCGATGGCGAAAACCCTGATCGGACAGGCCGCCCGGCTGGTCGCCGAAGAAGCGATCCAGATGCATGGCGGCATCGCGATGACATGGGAAGCCGCGATCAGCCATTACGGCAAACGTCTGGTGATGCTGGATGCGCAGCTTGGCGATACGGATTTCCATCTGGAACGGGTGATGGACGGCAACGCCGCCTGAGCGAGTGCGGCCCCGCCCATGCCGGGCGGGCTGCCCTTACCCGGCGCGGTAGCGGAACACGCCTGTGCCGGTGGCAACCTTTTCGCCGGTCTCATCAAGGATTTCGCCTTCGGTGAAAAAGGTCTTGGCCCCGCCGCCGGTGCGCCGCCCGGTGGCGATCAGCAGCTTGCCTTTCGGGCGCGACAGGAAATTCACATTGAGTGATAGCGTCATCGACATCACCCGCTGATCGGCGCTGCCGGTATAGCTGCCCGCATAGCCCATCGCGGAATCCAACAATGTGGCATAGATCCCGCCATGCGGGATGCCGTGGCGGTTGTGCAGCTTCAGCGGCTCGGCGTAATGCTCCATCAGCTCTTCCGGCGAGACCAGGAAAGACGAGCCACCAATATTCAGCCCATAGACCCGGTCGCCATTCAGCGAGATCACTGGCACGCCGATCCCATGCACATCTTTGCGCCAACTGCCAAACCCGGTGCAAAGGCCGTATTTCTCGTAATCCTCCAGCGCCTGATCATGGCTGCGCAGGATTCGGTCACGCTCTTCCGGGCGCTCGGCAAGGGCAAGTTGCAGGTTCTCTTCCCGCGCGGCTTCGCCCATCCCCACCAGAATGGCGCGGCCAACGGCAGAGTGAAACAGCGGCAGGCGCGCGCCGACATTCATCGACAGCGCCACCGATTGTTCGTCGCGATAAACCGAGGTGTAAACCGCGCTGCGTTGAAAGGGTTCGGCAAGGGCCGCCGTGACATGGATATTCGGCCCGTCACAGAGCGCGCGCAGCTCGTCTTTCGCGCGTTCGGCAATCTCGATCCCGGCCAGCACCCCGTATCCCAGCGCCAGAACCCCGGCCCCCAGCCGATAGGTGCCGCTACGTTCGGAATAGACCAGATAGCCCAGCTCGCGCAGCGTATAGGTCAGACGCGAAATGGTCGGCTTGGGCAAGCCGGTGCGCTGCGAGATTTCGTTGTTGGTCAGGGTGGTTTCGTGTGGCCGGAAACAGCGCAACACATCCAGCCCGCGGGCCAGCGCGGTCACGAACCTGCGGTCGCTTTCCGCTTCCGTCAGGGTCTTGAATTCGTCGTCGTTCATGGCGCTCCCTTTATACGGCGGTCAGGCCCCCATCAATGGAAATAGATTGCCCGGTCATAAACGAGTTTTCGTCCGTTACGATCCACAGCATCGCCTGCACAACTTCTTCCGGATCGGCAACGCGGCGCATCGGCACACGGCTGGAAATGCGGGCGTAGGCCTCTTCCCGGCTGATCCCGTGCTGAGCGCCAACCACATCGCCCATCTCTTCAACCATCGGAGTGGCGGCGAAGGACGGGCAGATCGCGTTGACCCGGATATTATAGCGCGCCACCTCGTCGGCGGCAGAGCGGGTCAGCCCGACCACCGCATGTTTTGACGCCGCATAGGCCGAAATATGGCCCGAGCCTGTCAGCCCCGCCGCCGAGGCGGTGTTGAGGATCGCACCATTGCGGGCTTTCATCATCACCGGAATTTGATGGCGCATACCGATGAACACGCCCTTGGCGTTCACCTCCATCACTCGGTCGAAATCTTCCGGCGGAATATCCTGCAATGGCTGCAGCCGGTTGGCGATCCCGGCATTGTTAAGGGCAATATCCAGCCCGCCCCAGCGCGCGACCGCTTGGCCGATATGCGCGGCCATGGCGCTGTCATCCACCACCGAAAACGCTTCGGCAATCACCTCGCAGCCCTCGGCGGCAAGGCTGTCGGCCACCTCCATCAGCCCGGCCTCGTTGACATCCGAGAGCAAAAGCCGCGCACCTTCGGCGGCAAATCTCCGGGCCGCCATGGCACCAAAGCCCGAAGCCGCGCCGGTGATCTGCACCTCTTTCCCATCAAAGCGATCAGCCATTTTCAACTGTCTCCAATCCTTTACGGGCAAATTCTGTGACCAGCCCACCCAGTTGCATCGCGCGCTCAGGATCCGAGGCATTGCCGTCGAGCGCGCGTTTGAAGACCCCCTGCACAATCGACGCCATGCGGAAGAAGGCAAAGCCGATATAGAAATGCAGATTGTCGATCCCGGCGATCCCGCGCGCCGCGCAATAGCTGTCGATGAAGTCCTGATCCGAGGGGATGCCGAGCGCAGCCCGATCAACCCCGGCCAGCCCGCGCCCCTCGGCCCCGACCGGCATCGCCCATTGCATGATCAGCGCGGCCAGATCGGAATAGGGATGGCCGATGGTGGACAGCTCCCAGTCGAGCATCGCCAGACACCGGCTGCCATCTGCCTCGAACAGCATATTGTCGATGCGGAAATCGCCATGCACCAGCGTGCGCAGCCCGCCCTCATCGGGCAGGTTGGCGTCAAGCCACAGCATCAGCGCATCCATCGCCGGCACAGCTTCGGTTTCGGCAGCGCGATATTGCTTTGTCCAGCGGCCAACCTGACGGGCCTAGTAATCGCCGGGCGGGCCATAGTCGGACAGCCCCACGGCATCGATATCCACCGCATGGATCGCCGCCAGAACCCGGCCCATCTCGGCATAGATGTCGCGGCGCTGGTCCGGGCTGGCATCCGGGATGCGCGGATCGTTGATATTGCGCCCCTCGACCGCCTGCATGAGGTAGAACTCAGAGCCGATCACCTCGGGATCGTCGCAATAGGCATACATCCGCGCCACCGGCACATCGGTCTCGGCCAGCGCCTTTTGCACACGAAATTCGCGATCCACCGCATGGGCGGATTTCAAAAGCTGCCCCATCGGTTTGCGCCTGAGCACATAGCGCCCCGATCCACTGGTCAGGCAAAAGGTCGGGTTCGATTGCCCGGTGTTGAATTTCTCGGCCTCAACCGGGCCGTTGAAGCCGGGCAGATGGGCCTCGGCCCAGCGCGCCACGGCCTCGCAATCAAGCTGTTGAGCGGCGTTTCTCATCCTGCGTCCTCAACTATAGGTCAGCATCTCAGCGGCGTTTTCTGCCGTGATATGCGGGGTTTCATTAAAGCCATGCAGATAGGTCGCGCGGCGGCTCTGCATAAATCGGGTGAGGGCGCAGTTTTTCATCTGCAACTGCAACAGCACCTGCTGCTCGGCCGGGGCATCCAGCACCAAACGGATCATCTGGCTGATCGCCCCGCCCGAGGAAAACATCATCACATGCGCCGCCTCTTCGGTGCGCGCCGCCTCCAGCGCATCGCCCACCCGCGCGCAAAACGCGGCAAAGCGTTCGGGCGGATTGGCAATCTCGTCGCGCTGCCAGGCCAGCACCGTGGCTTTGAGCTGGCGAAAATGCGCGGCGCGGTCGCTGCTTGTGGCCTCGGGCAGCGCATCGGCCTTGTCATCGGCCTCCAGCAAGCCCGCGAAATCGAACTCATTCAGCCCGGGATGCACCTTCGGCGCGGCGTTGGCCCCAAAGCCACGCGCCACACCTTCAAAGGTTTCCCGATGCCGGAGCTGCTCGCCGATATAGACCACATCGGGCCAGACCATACCCTGCGCCCGCAAGGCCGCGCCCAGCGCTTCGGATTGGCGATGACCAAGCTCGGAAAGCTGATCGTAATTCGCCGCTCCGAAGGAGGCCTGAGCATGGCGGATGACGCTGAGCGCTCCCATCACACCCGCTCGTTGGTGTATTTCTTCAGCTCGGCGCGGGCCACCTGACGGCGATGCACCGCATCCGGACCGTCGGCAAAGCGAAGGGTGCGCAGATTGGCATACATGCGCGCCAGCGGGAAATCCTGACTGACACCAGCGCCGCCATGCATCTGCATGGATTCATCCACCACCTTGGTCGCCATCAAGGGCGCCACCACCTTGATCTGCGAAATCCACGGCTGGGCTTCGCGCACCCCGACCGTGTCCATCATATAGGCGGCTTTCAGGCAGAGCAGCCGCGCCATTTCGATATCCATTCTTGCATTGGCGATGATGTCGTAATTGGCCCCAAGCGTGGCGATCTTCTTGCCAAAAGCCTCGCGGGTCAGGCCCCGACGACACATCAATTCCAGCGCCCGTTCGGCCTGCCCGATGGCGCGCATGCAATGGTGGATGCGCCCGGGTCCGAGCCGCCCCTGAGCGACTTCAAAGCCCGAACCTTCGCCGAGGATCACCGCATCCGCCGGAATGCGCACATCGGTGAAACGCATATGCATATGGCCGTGCGGCGCATCATCATCGCCAAACACCTGCATCGGGCGCAGGATCTCGACCCCGGGCGTGTTGGCATCCATCACGAACATGGTGTGGCGGGCATGTTTCGGCGCATCGGCATCGGTGCGCGCCAGCACGATATAGACCTGACAGCGCGGATCGCCAGCGCCGGAAATCCACCATTTCTCGCCGTTCAGCACCCATTCATCGCCGTCTTTGCGCGCATCAAAGGCAAGCTGCACCGCATCCGACGAGGCCACGCCCGGCTCTGTCATCACATAGGCCGAGCGGATTTCGCCTTCGAGCAGGGGTTTGAGCCATTTTTCCTTCTGCGCCTCAGAGCCGTAGCGCTCCAGCACTTCCATATTGCCGGTATCGGGCGCGGAGCAGTTGAAAGCCTCGGCGGCAAGCTGATCGCGGCCCATTTCCTCGGCCAGATAGGCATATTCCACGGTGCTGAGCCCGTAGCCATTCTCGGACCCGGTCAGCCAGAAATTCCACAAGCCCCGGCGTTTGGCCTCGGCCTTCAGATCGGCCATGATCTGTAGCTGACGATCATTCAGGGCAAAGCGATTGCCCTGTGGGTTGTTGCCCACCTCAGCGTGATATTCATCGCTGGCGGGCACGACCACTTCGTCGATCATCTTGCGCACCGCGTCGATCAGCGGGCGAACCTTGTCGCTAACCCCAAGATCCATGTTTTCCTCCCAGAAATTCCAGTTCACGCGGGTCTGCCGCGCCATCAGTCCTTGCGGTCCGGGCAACCCTCACATTGCCCGGACCAGTTGTTCGCGCGATGTTTTCAGAGCACTTCGAACAGACCGGCCGCGCCCATGCCGCCGCCGACGCACATGGTTGAGACCACGTATTTCGCGCCCCGGCGTTTGCCTTCGATCAGCGCATGGGCAACCATCCGCGCGCCCGACATGCCATAGGGGTGGCCCACCGAGATCGCGCCGCCATTGACGTTGAGCAGCTCATCCGGAATGCCCAGCACGCGCTGCGATTGCAGCACCTGACAGGCGAAGGCCTCATTGAGTTCCCAGAGCCCGATATCGTCCATGCTCAGCCCATGCGCCTTGAGCAGTTTCGGCACCGCATAGATCGGGCCGATCCCCATCTCGTCAGGTTCGCAGCCCGCCGCCGTCACGCCGATATAGCGGCCCAGCGGCTCTAGCCCGCGCTTTTCGGCCACGCTGGCTTCCATGATCACGCTGGCCGAGCCACCATCGGAAAGCTGGCTGGCATTCCCGGCGGTGATGTATTTGCCCTCTTTCACCGCCAGCCCGTCTTTGAACACCGGCGCCAGCCCTTGCAGGTTTTCCAGCGTGGTCGAAGGGCGGTTGCCTTCGTCTTTTTCCAGCGTCACTTCGTGAAAGCTGATCTCTTTGGTTTCCTTGTCCATCACCCCCATGCTGGTGGTCAGCGGCACGATTTCGTCATCGAATTTGCCCGCCTCCTGCGCCGCGGCGGTGCGCTGTTGCGAGCGCAGGGCATATTCGTCCTGATCCTCGCGGGTGACGCCGTAACGCTCGGCCACGATCTCTGCGGTTTCCAGCATCGACATGTACAGCGCGGGCTGGTTTTCCTTCACCCAGGGATCGGCCATGTGATCGACCCGCATCTGCTGGTTCTGCACCAGCGAAATGCTTTCGACCCCGCCGCCGACGACAATATCCATGCCATCATGGATCACCTGCTTCGCGGCGGTGGCAATCGCCATCATCCCCGAGGCACATTGCCGGTCCATCGACATGCCCGCGACAGTCACCGGCAGACCGGCCCGGATCGCCGCCTGACGACCGATATTGCCGCCGGTCGAGCCTTGCTGGATCGCGCAGCCAATCAGGCAATCCTCAACCTCGGCGCCTTCAAGCCCGGCCCGCGACACGGCATGTTTCACCGCATGGCCGATCAGCTCCTGCGCATGGGTGTTGTTGAACGCGCCGCGATAGGCTTTGCCAATCGGGGTCCGCGCGGTGGATACGATAACGGCGTCACGCATGTTTCTTGTCCTTTTCCTGTCGGGGGTCAGCGGCGCGCGGCCACTGCCATATCTACGTATTTCTTGGTTTGATCGAAGGCGCCGGCCATCTCGGTGGCCCCTTCGGGATTGCGGATCTGATCCAGCGCCGCCCAGACGCCATCGGCGGTCAGATCACCGCCCACCAGCGCCACGCCGGGGGTTTCGGTGATCTTGGTTTCGGCAAAGCAGCCGCCACCTGCGGCCAGGATCATCTTGGTCGGTGCGTCTTCGCTGACCAGCACCAACAGGCCCGGCGTGATGGTTTCGGGGGCCAGCAGCCCGGCCACCTCTGGCGGGAACAGGTCTTCGGTCATCCGCGTCGTGGCGGTCGGGTCGGTCAGCTCCATCTTGGTGAAGCTCTTGTCGCGCAGAATACCGGCATTATTGACCAGAATATCCACCTGCCCAAACTCCACGATGGCCTCATCCACCATCGCCTGAACGGCCTCGGCATCGGTGACATCAGCGCCATTTGCCATGGCTGTGCCGCCCATGGCGCGGATTTCCTCGACCACTGCCTGCGCGGCGGGCGATCCGGCGGCGCTGCCATCGGTGGCAACCCCCAGATCGTTGACCACCACCGTGGCCCCGCGTTCGGCCAGCCCCAGCGCATGGCTGCGCCCCAGCCCGACCCCGGCGCCAGTGACAATCGCCACGCGCCCGTCAAAACGTATCGTCATGCGGCCTCCATATAGCTGCGGCCGATCCATTCGGCGATCAGGGCAGGCTTTTCCTCGCCCTCAATTTCGACAGTCACGTCGGTTGTTGCGGTGAATTGCCCCGGTTTGGACAGGTCCAACGCGCGCAGCACAAAGCGTGCGCGCACCCGGCTGCCCACCCGAACCGGCGACAGAAAGCGGATGCGGTTGGCCCCATAATTCACCCCCATGGTCACGCCCTCGATCTGCGGCAGCGCCTCATAGGACATGGCCGAAAGCAATGAGAGGGTCAGAAACCCATGCGCGATGGTGCTGCCAAACGGGGATTTCGCCGCCGCTTCGGGATCGACATGGATGAACTGATGATCATGGGTCGCATCGGCAAAGGCGTCGATTTGCGCCTGCGTGATACCGATCCAGCTCGACAGCCCGACCTGCTGCCCTTCAAGGGCTTTGAATGCTTCAGGTGTCATCGGCTCAATCCGCAAACAAGGCGCCACCGGCATGGCACTGGATCCCGCCAGAGAGCGGAATGATCGCCCCGGTGATGTAAGACCCGCCCTTGCCGCAAAGGAACTGCATCACCCCTGCCACATCGCCCGGCGCGCCAAGACGGCGCAGCGGCACGCCCTCGGCGGTGCGTTCGGCCCGGCCTTCATCGGCGAGCGCAAAAGCGGTCATCTTCGACACAAACGGGCCGGGCGCGATGGCGTTGACGGTGATATGTTCGGCGGCAAGCTCGTTGCCCAGCACGCGTGTCATGTGATGCACGCCCGCCTTGGCGACCGCATAGGAATAGGCACCATCGCCCTTGGGCACATCGCCCATCACCGAGCCGACATTCACCACCCGGCCCGGATCATCAAACGAGCTGGAGGCGATCAGTGTGGGCAGCAAGGCTTGCGTGAGCTGGAACATCCCCGCGACGTTCAGGTCCATCACCTTGCTCCAGCCGATAAAGGGGAATTCGCCCAGCGGCGCGCCCCAGGTTCGCCCGGCATTGTTCATCAGGATATGCAGGCTTTCGCTGCGCGACAGCACCTCCGCCACCAGCGCATCAATACCTTCCTGGCTCGACACATCGCCCGCCAGCCCTTCGGCAGAGCCGGGATAGCCCATGGCGTTGATCTCATCGGCCACGGCAAGGCAGGCATCGCCCCGGCGGCTGGCGAGGAACACCCGCGCGCCTGCGGCCACCAGCCCTTCCACGGCCATGCGACCAATTCCGGTCGCCCCGCCCGTGACCAGCGCCACCTTGCCGGTGAGGTCGAACAAATCTGTTGGTGTCATGCTCATGCGGCCATCCCCCTTGCGCGTGCGACAATCGCGGCGTGATAGCCGTAATCGCCCAGCCATTCGCCCGCGACCCGGGCGCGTTTCATGTAAAATCCCATGTCGTATTCGTCGGTCATGCCGATGCCGCCATGCATCTGGACCCCTTCGCGCACGGCAAGGTTCGAGGTTTCCGAGGCCCGCGCCTTGGCAAGCGACACCGCCAGCGCCGCATGTTCGGGATCGGAATCCAGCATCCGGCCCGCATGGGCAATGGTGGAGGCAGTGACTTCGATCTCGCTCCACAGATGCGCGGCGCGATGGGCCAGCGCCTGAAACGCGCCGATATGGATGCCGAATTGTTTGCGCTCCTGCAGGTAGCTTTGGGTCATCGCAAAGGCCGCCGAAGACAGGCCCAGCATTTCCGCCGCAATCGCCGCTTGCCCGGCCCGCAGCGCCGGGGTCAGAACCTCCATCCCCGCGCCGGGTGCGCCGATCACATCGTCGCCGGTGGCTTCAACATTATCGAATGTCAGCGCCGCATGATCGCGGCTATCGACCAGCGCCTGTGCCTCGCGGCTCAGCCCGGCGCGATCCGCCTCGATATCAAACAGCGTCAGCCCGGCCTCGGTTTTCGCCAGTACCAGAACCCGCCCCGCCGAGATACCATCAGCCACAAAGACCTTGCGCCCGGTCAGGGTAAAGCCATTGCCGCTGACCTCAGCCATCAGCGCACAGGTTTCCGGGGCAAATTTGCGCCCCTCATCAATCGCCAGCGCATAGGTGGCCTCGCCCGAAGCAATCGCTTTCAGCGCCCCATGCCGCCCGGCCTGACGCAGCGCGGTGGCGGCGATCACGGCTGTCGGGATGAAGGGCGATGCGGCTAGGGTGCGGCCCATTTCCTCGGCCAGAATATTGGCCGCGGCAAAGCCCATATCCGAGCCGCCATCCTCTTCGCCGATGAGCACCCCGGCCCAGCCCATATTGACCATCTCAGCCCAAAGCGCCGGGTCATAGGGGCGGTTCTGATCACGGTTGGCGCGCAGATTTGTCACTGGCGCGGCACTGTCCACAAAGCCACGCGCGGCATCGCGCAGCATCACTTCATCTTCTGTCGGAAGCAGATTTTCCATGCTCACCCTCTTATTTACTCGGCAGCTCAAGGACGCGTTTGGACAGGATATCCAGCATCACTTCAGAGGTGCCGCCTTCGATGGAATTGGCCTTGGTGCGCAGCCATTCCGACGCCAGCGAGCCGAACTCGCCCTCCCAGGCCAGCGCGTCAGACCCGCCTGCCGCCATCAACAGCTCGTAGCGATCCTTGTTCAGCTCGGTGCCCATATATTTCAGCATCGCCGAGGCGTGACCAAGGCCACCCTGCTTGGCGAGGTCTTTGTAGCGCTCCAGCGTCAGATCCATCGCCAGCGTATCCACATCAAGCTTCATCGCCCGCGAGCGGATCACCGGATCGGCCATCATATCTTCATCCGCCAAAATGCTGCTGATCGATCGGCTGCCCAGCGCCCCGGCCCCACCGCCGATCATTTCGCGCTCATGGGTCAAAAGGTGCTTGGCAACATCCCAGCCGCGATTGAGCTCGCCGACGATCTGGGTTTTCGGAACCACGACATTATCAAAGAAGGTCTCGCAGAACGGCGACGCGCCCGAGATCAGCTTGATCGGCCGGGTGGTCACGCCGGGCGTGTTCATGTCGATCAAAAGGAACGAGATGCCCAGATGCTTTGGCGCGTCACGGTCGGTGCGCACCAGCGCGAAAATCCAGTCGGCTTTGTTGGCGTAGGAGGTCCAGATCTTCTGCCCGTTGACGACCCAATGATCGCCACGGTCTTCGCCATAGGTCTGCACCGAGGCAAGGTCGGACCCGGCCCCCGGTTCGGAATAGCCCTGACACCAGCGGATTTCGCCCCGGGTGATCTGCGGCAGGTAATGGCGCTTCTGCTCTTCCGTTCCGAAGGCCAAAAGCGCAGGTCCCAGCATCCAGAGGCCAAAGCTTTCCAGCGGGCGTTTGACCTGAAGCCGGTCCATTTCCTCGAGAAAGATCTTTTCCTCAGCCCGGCTCAGCCCGGCCCCGCCATAGTCTTTCGCCCAGCGCGGCGCGGTCAGGCCGCGCGCGGCACAAAGCTCCAGCCAGCGTTTCTGGTCTTCCGATTTGAACTGCCAGTTGCGCCCGCCCCAGCAGATATCCTCCTCGGTGAAGGCTCTTTGCCGAAGTGACGTTGGGGCATTTTGATCAATCCATGCAGCAATCTCGGCGCGAAATGCGTCAAGATGGCCTTGCTCGCCATCCATCATTGGCGATTCTCCTCCCGTTTTCATGCTTTTCCGGTCTTATTTGCCGGTACGTTCTGCACTGCAGAACACCGTTCCACAAAAATCTTGACAAGAAAAGGCCCCCCGCCGTTGACTGGACGTCAGAAAGTGCGGGGCCGCTCGGCACTGCGCTTTCGCCAAAGGGAGGAAAAAATGAAAATCAAAACAACCGCTGTTCTGGCGGCCGCCGTTTCTGCATTCGCGATCACGGCTGCGACGGCTGACACAATCAAAATGGCATTCATCGACCCGCTGTCGGGTCCGTTCGGCCCCACCGGCGAGGCCGGGCTGACATCGTTCCAGCTGGCCGCAGAGCATATCAATGCGGCAGGCGGCGTGAATGGCGACATGATCGAGATCGCCGCATATGACAACAAGATCAGCCCGAAGGAATCCTTGGTTCAGCTGCAAAAGGCGCTGGATGACGGCGCGCGCTACATCCTGCAAGGCAATGGCTCGGCGGTGGCGGCGGCGCTGATCGACGCGGTGAACAAGCACAATTCCCGCAACCCGGGCGACGAAGTGCTGTTCTTCAACTACGCCGCCGTGACACCCGCCTTCACCAACGAGATGTGCTCGTTCTGGCATTTCCGCTTCGACGCCCATGTCGATATGAAAATGGCCGCGATCACCGATTACATCGAAGCCAATCCGGATATCAAAAAGATCTATCTGATTGGGCAGGATTACGTCTTTGGTCAGGCTGTGGCGGCTGCGGCCGTTGCGATGCTGGCCGAAAAACGCCCCGATATCGAGATTGTCGGCAATGAGCTGCACCCGCTGGGCAAGGTGAAAGACTTCACCCCCTATATCCAGAAGATCATTTCTTCCGGCGCAGATGCGGTGATCACCGGCAACTGGGGCGCCGACATGACGCTGTTGATGAAAGCGGCGGCGGAAAGCGGATCGGACATCCCCTATCTGACCTTCTATGGCGGCTCGAAAGGTGCGCTGGCGACCCTGCAGGGGGCGGCTGTCGGCACGCTCTATCAGGTCAGCGAAGGTACGACGAACCTTGAGACCAGTCAGGACCACTATGACCTGATCAACGAATACAAAGAGCGGTTCCCGGAATATGACTATTTCTTCCACCGCAACTTCAACACGATAAACATGTTTGCCGAGGCGGCCGCGAAAGCCGGGTCGAATGACCCGATCCCGGTGGCAAAGGCGCTGGAAGGGCTGGAATAACAGTCGGCCTAGGGGCCCGCAGTCATGCGCGCCGAAGACCATCAGGTACAGCAGCCGCTGTATATCTCGGTGGTTGAACCGGTCAGCGATGGGCTGATGTTCAACTTCGACAACACCGATTACGGCTGGAAGCTGGTGGAAAATGGCGCGATCTCGCTGGAGAATGCCATGCAGCCGACCACCTGCGAAATGGAGCGCCCGGAGTAAGTCCGCGCCCCGACGCTGTTGAACCCGGGTGTCGCGCAATGCGTGCGGCACCCGCTTTGACGCGAATGAGTTTTCGAGCGAGGTTCCTATGGAAACGATCGTTTTCGCGCTGCTGAATGGCGTGATCTACGGCTTGCTGCTGTTCATGCTATCCTCAGGTCTCACCCTGATCTTTTCGATGATGGGCGTGCTGAATTTTGCCCATGCCAGCTTCTACATGCTCGGCGCCTATCTGGCCTTTCTGATCATGGGCGTCAGCAATTTCTGGTTTGCGCTGTTGCTGGCCCCGGTGATGGTCGGGCTGATCGGCGCGGTGATCGAGCGCTACGGGCTACGGCGTGCGCATGTGAACGGGCATGTGGCCGAGCTTTTGTTCACCTTCGGGCTGGCCTATCTGATCGAAGAGGTGGTCAAGATCCTGTTCGGCAAGAACACGGTGGATTACCGCATTCCCGATCTGCTGAACTTCCCGGCCTTCCATGTGTATGGCGCGGCGTTCCCGGCCTATCGCATGTTCATGCTGGCCGTCGCCATCGCCATGCTTGTGGGGCTTTGGGTGCTGTTGAAGCGCACCCGCGCCGGGCTGATCATTCAGGCGGCGCTGTCGCATCCCAATATGGTTGGGCATCTGGGCCATAACGTGCCGCTGATCTTCATGACCGTTTTCGGCATCGGCTGCGCGCTGGCGGGGCTGGCGGGCGTGATCGCGGGCAATATCTTCATCACCGATCCTTCCATGGCGGTGCAGATGGGGCCGATCGTGTTTGTCGTGGTCGTTGTCGGCGGCATCGGATCGCTGGAAGGGGCCTTTGTCGCCTCGCTGCTGATCGGGCTGTTGCAGAACCTGTCGGTGGGCATCAACGCCTCCTTTGCCGACATCTTTGGCTTTCTCGGCCTCAGCGAAACGTCCGAGCTCGGCGATATCACCATTTCATCGCTGGCGCCGGTTCTGCCCTTCCTGCTTCTGGTGCTGATACTCATCTTCCGCCCGCACGGGCTTATGGGGGAGCAGGAACTATGAGCGATATTGTGCAAGACTTCACCGATCTCGCCCCCAGCACCGGGGCCAAGTTTCGCCAACGCACCCTGCCGATCCTGATCTTTGCGGCGCTGCTGGCGGCGATCCCGGCGCTGGACCCGTCGCGCACCTTCTATTCGCTGGCGCATCAGATGGGGATCAACATCGTGCTGGCGCTGTCTTACAACATGCTGCTGGGCCGGGGCGGGCTACTGTCGTTCGGCCATGCGGTCTATTTCGGCATGGGCGGCTATCTGTCGGTCCATGCCCTGAACTGGATCGAGGCGGGCAACGGGTTTTGGGGCGCTTTCCCGGTGTTTCTGCTGCCGCTGGTCGGCTTTGCTGGCGGCGCGGCGGCGGGCGCGGTGATCGGCTGGCCCTCGTGCCGCCGGGCCGGCACCACGTTTGCGATGATCTCGCTGGGCGTGGCCGAGCTGATCTTTTCCGCCGCCTTCATGTTCGACACGCTGTTTGGCGGCGAACAGGGGATTTCCGGCGACCGGATGAACGGGCCGCAAATGTTCGGCCTGTCGCTGGGGCCGGTCTCGGACGTGTATTGGTTCATCGCTTTTTGGACCGTGGTCGGGCTGATCGGCATGTATGCCTTTACCCGCACGCCGCTGGGCAAACTGTCGGAAGCCACCCGCGACAATGCGCAACGGGTGCAGTTCATCGGCTATAACCCCCAGCGCGTGCGCTATATGGTCTTCATCTTCGCGGGCGGTTTTGCCGGGCTGGCAGGCGGCATGGCGGCGGTGAATTACGAGATCTTCACCCCCGACACGTTTTCGCTGATCCCCTCGGGTTTCATCCTGATCATGGCCTATGTGGGTGGGATCACCTATTTCGTCGGCCCGATCTTTGGCGCCATTCTGCTGACCTATATGCAGTCGATGATGTCGGATTTCACCGATGGCTGGCTGCTCTATCTCGGGGTGCTGTTCATGGCCATCGTGATGTATGCGCCGCGCGGCATTGCCGGGCTGGTCTTTGGCTTCTGGGCCGGGATCACCGGCACGCATCGGGGGGACTTCCTGCGTGGTTGGCTCGCCCGTCTGGCCGGGATCGTGTTGATGCTCATCGGGCTGATCGTGCTGGTTGAAATGTCGGTGCGCTGGTCGGATGGCTATGGCGAGGTGTTCGAACCCTTCGGCCTTTCGCTCAGCCATACCGGCGTTTTGGGCTGGCTGATCGTCGCCGTCACGGCAGTCGCCGGGGTCCTGCTGACCCGCATTGCCACAGCGAAAAAGGAGGGCAAAGCATGACCGCGCCTGCGCTATCGCTGCAAAACCTGAGCAAAAGCTTCGGTCCGGCGAAGATCATCAATGATGTGTCGCTGGATCTGGCCAAGGGCGAACGCCACGCCATTATCGGGCCGAACGGGGCCGGGAAATCGACCCTGTTCAACCTGATTTCGGGGCTGTTCCAGCCAAGCTCCGGCACCATCTCGCTGAACGGCACGCTGATCTCTGGCGTGCCGCCGCATGAGATCAACCGGCTGGGCCTGTCGCGCTCGTTTCAGGTCTCGAACATCTTCACCAATATGACCGTGCGTGAAAACGTGCGCTGCGGGGTGCTGCATAATCTCGGGCAGGGCTACAGTTTCCTGCGCAATATCGGCTCCAACAAAGCGGTGCAGGAAAAGACCTTTGAGGTGCTCAGCAAATGCGGGCTGGCCGACAAGGCGAATGTGCCTGCCGCGCTGTTGCCCTATGCCGATCAGCGCTCGCTTGAGATCGCCATCACCATTGCCGGGGGGGCCGATGTGATCCTGCTGGATGAGCCGACGGCGGGGATGAGCCATTCGGAAACTGACCGCGCGGTGGAACTGATCGCCATGGCGACCGAGGGCAAGACCCTGCTGATCGTCGAGCATGATATGGGCGTGGTGTTTAACCTGGCCGACCGGATTTCGGTGCTGGTCTATGGCGAGATCATCGCCAGCGACACGCCGGAAAACATCCGGGGCAACGCCGCGGTGCGCGAGGCCTATCTGGGCGATGAAGCCCTGCCAGAGGAGGCACTGGCATGAGCGAGCCAATGCTGTCGATCAAGGGTCTCAACGCCTATTACGGCAAATCCCATGTGCTGCGCGGCGTGCATATGGAGGTCATGCCCGGCGAGGTGATCGCGCTTCTGGGCCGCAATGGTGTGGGGCGCTCAACCACCGCCAAGGCGATCATGGGCGAGGTCGCCCCGGTCGGCGAAATCATCTTTAAGGGCAAGCCCATCGCCGGGCTGGAAAGCCACAAGATCGCGCTGATGGGGCTGGGCTATGTGCCGGAAAGCCGAGATATTTTCCCGGCCATGACGGTGCGCGAAAACCTCATCCTCGGGGTCAAGGATATGCGCCACCCGGGCAAATACACGATTGACCAGATGCTCGACATGTTCCCCAATCTGCGTCGCCGTGCCGATACCCAGGCGGGGTTGCTCTCGGGCGGCGAAAAGCAGATGATGACCATGTGCCGCACGCTGATGGGCGATCCCGAGCTGATCATCATTGATGAGCCCACCGAAGGGCTGGCGCCGAAAATCGTGCACCAGATCGGCGATATGATTGCCGAGATTGCCAAAACCGGGGTGGCGATCCTGCTGGTGGAACAAAAGCTCTCCATCGCCCTGCGCATCGCCCATCGGGTCTATGTGATGGGCCATGGCGAGATCGTCTATGAAGGCACGCCCGAGGAGTTTAAGTCCCGTGACGATATAAGGGCGGAATGGCTGGAGGTCTGATGCCCTTCTGGAAACAAAA
>JARRIY010000094.1:0-12379 GCA_037379985.1 Maritimibacter sp. | reverse complement strand
CGACGATCTTGCCATCTGCAACCACGACTGCGCCCCGGCGTTCGTGCGTGAGCGCCTCTTCGGGGGGCATCTCAAACGGGTTGCCGGTGAAGGCCAGGGTCTGACCGAGTAAAATCTGCACTATACCGCTCCAATCCGTGCCAGCCCGCGCTGCCGTATCGCTGTGCAGGCATGTGTTCCGGGTGATGCGGCGCCGTGCGGTGCGCCCGCCGGTAGATCCGCCAGCGCCCAGAATGCCGCCTTGGCGCAGTCATGTCGAGGGGCGCGGGCCATCTTTGGCGGAGGCAGTCCGGGGGCAGGGGAGATCGATCATACGGGTACGCTACATCCCGGCCAGCATGTTGCATCTGGCCGGGATGGGGATGTTCGCGTTTTGCAGTCGGCCTGCAGGCCGGTGTGCGGTGCTACGATGCCTCGCGGAAGGCAGCCTGATCGGAGCGCGAAGAGGTATCCAGCGTCAGCGCTGCGGTGGCGCGTTGCAAGACGCCCGCCTGGGTTTTCAGCACCTGCACCGCAGCCGTGGTTTCTTCGAACATGGCCGCGTTTTGCTGGGTGACTTCATCCAGCTGGTCGATGGCGATGGTGATCTCTTGCAGCCCGGAGGATTGTGCCGAGGCCGATTCCGCGATCCCCTGCACCAGCCCATCCAGCTTGGTCACCAGCTCTTCGATGGCCCCGAGCGCATCGCCGGAATCATTCACCAGCTTCACGCCAGCTTCCACTTGCTGGGTCGAGGTTTCGATCTGATCCGAGATTTCGCGCGCAGCCTCCGAAGACCGTTGCGCCAGGGCCCGCACTTCCGAGGCGACCACGGCAAATCCGCGCCCGGCCTCGCCAGCCCGCGCCGCTTCGACCCCGGCATTGAGCGCCAGCAGGTTGGTTTGGAAGGCAATCTCGTCGATCACATTGGTGATCGTGGAGATCTGCGCAGAATTGGTGGCGATCGCTGTCATCGCTTCGACCGCTTGCTGCACGATGGCTCGGCCGCGTTCAGACTGATCGCGGCTGTCGGTCACAACGCTCGCCGCTTCATGGGCATTATCGGCAGAGGTGTGCACCGACGAGGACAGCTCTGAAATCGCGGTGGCGGTTTCGGTCAACGAGGCCGCTTGCCGTTCGGTGCGCTGGCTCAGATCCATCGCGGCGCCATTCAGCGTGTCAGTTTCATTGCTGATCGAGCCTGAGCTTTCGACGATCCCCTTGGCAAGGCTGGCGATTTGCGAAACGGCTTCGTTGAAATCATGGCGCAGCTCTTCATAAGCCGCCGGGAAGGCGTGGTCGATCTGCACGGTCAGGTCGCCATGGGCAATCGCCCCCAGCCCGATGGCAAGTGCGGCCATAACCTCGCCTTGCTCGGCCTGCGCCGCGGCCCGTTCGGCATCGGCTTTGGCGCGCTGGGCCTCCTGATCGGCACGGGCCTTTTCTTCGGCCACTCGCCGCGCTTCGGCGTCACGTTCTTCGCGCTCGCGCGCCAGACGCTCCTGCTCGGCGGCCCGTTCGCGTTCCTGTGCAAGTATCGCGTCTTTCTCGGCCTGCGCCTGCTCCAGACGCTCGCGCTCTGTCAGCGCATCGCGGAAGATGGCAACAGTTCTCGCCATGCCGCCGATTTCGCTGCGATTGTTGAGATGTGGCACCTCAGCCTCGATTTCGCCCTCCGCAAGGCTTTGCATCCGCAGGCGCAGGGCGCTGAGAGGCTTGGTCACACTGCGAATCGACAGGGTCGAGATCAGGACCAGCACGATCAGGCTGCCCCCCAGGATCAATCGGCTGATCAGCCAGCCGACAATCCAATTCCACGGCTCGAAAAGCTTCACATAGCCCAGCTTCGCCTCCGGCACGTCGCTGTCAGGCCGGGTGAAATAATAGGTGATCGCGCCCGACCCTTGGGCCTTGGCGAGCTTGGTCATTTCCTGAAACAGGTAGAGGCCCTTTACGTCCTGATAATCGGATTGATCGGTGCCGATCCATTCCGGGTGCGAGGGGTGCACCTGATAGATGTTGTCGGTGTCGAAAACGTAGAAATAGCCGCTATCACCAAAGCTTAGATCGGTCAGACGCCTGCGCCCTTCCGCCATGGCTTCGTCGCGGGTCATGCTGCCATCGGCAACCTGTGCCTCAAGCTCTGCCAGCACGCTGACGGCGGTATCGGTGACATCCGAAAGATGCTTTTCGCGCATCGCATAGGCATTATCGACCGCGAGGTTGACGAGCACCCAGCTCAATATAGCCGTCATCAGAACAGCCAGCGCAACAATGGCGTAGAAACGCGCGGAGAGGCTGGAAAGAGCTTTTTTCAACATTTGAATTTCCATTTTCGAACGAGCAACAGGCGCTCACTCATTTGTTAGGGGCAAACTTCAGGCAGAAATTACTGCCAGAAGGTTAGTGACTAGCCGTAAACATTCGGTTTCCACTGTTTCTCCATTCCCTCTGTTCCTCGTGGATGGCTTCGCTTATGGTCCGGTCCGAGAACAGGGGCGGCAGGGACTGATGGACGATCACATCAACGACAGCGTGCCGGAAGAAGGCGATTACGAGCTCGACCGTGAAATCCTGCGCCCGGTTTTGTTGGCGCTGGAGGCGGGTGATTCCGCGCGTCTGACCGAACTGCTCGAACCGCTTCACGCCGCCGACATCGCCGACCTTCTGGAACAGGTCGATAGCGAAACCCGGGGCGACCTCGTGCGCCTTTACGGGCGCGAATTTGACGGCGACATCCTGTCGGAACTGGATGAAAGCATCCGCGAAGACGTGATCGCGGCGCTGTCGCCTGAGGTTCTGGCCGAGGCCGTTCGCGAACTGGAAACCGACGATGTTGTCGATCTGGTCGAGGACATGGACGAGCCGCAGCAGGAGGCCATTCTTGGCATTCTGGAAGCGGTTGACCGGGTCGCGGTCGAGCAATCGCTGACCTATCCGGAGTTTTCCGCTGGCCGTTTGATGCAGCGCGAAATGGTGGTGGCGCCGGAGCATTGGAATGTCGGCCAGATCATCGACTATATGCGCACCGCGCAGGAGCTGCCGGAGCAGTTCTACCACGTCATTCTGGTCGACCCGCGCATGCGCCCGGTGGCCAATGTCACGCTTGGGCGGATCATGTCGAGCACCCGGGTCACGCCGCTGGTGAAGATCGCTGAAGAAACCTTTCGCCCGATCCCGGTTTTGCAGGACGAGGGCGATGTCGCCTATGCGTTCAACCAGTATCACCTGATTTCGGCCCCGGTCGTGGGAAGATACCATCGCCTCGCTGGTGGCGCTGGCGGTGCTGATGCCTATCGTTGCCTCGATGGGCGGTAATGCGGGCACCCAATCGCTGACCGTTGCCGTGCGCGCGCTGGCCACGAAAGACCTGACCACCGCCAACGTCTGGCGGGTGATCCGACGCGAAGCGCTGGTGGGGCTGGTCAACGGGCTGGCGCTGGCGATCCCGCTGGGGCTGATCGTGGCGCTAATCTTCGGTTCCATGTCGCTTGGCGGCGTGATCGGGGCGGCGCTGGTGATTAACCTCTTCGTTGCGGCCTTCGGCGGAACCGTTGTGCCGATCATTCTGGAACGCATCGGCGTCGACCCGGCGTTGGCCTCGGGCGTTTTCGTAACAACGATAACCGATGTTGTGGGCTTCTATGCCTTCCTCGGTCTGGCAGCGGTGATGCTTCTATGACACTGGACGAGATTAAGACGACGGCGCGCAAAGAGGCCTTTGCGCGGCGCAAGCTGGCGCATGGGGCAGGGGGCGACGAAGCCGCGCAGGCCCATCTGCGTGAGGTTCTGGCCCCCTATCAGGGCAAGGCAATCGCTGGCTATATGCCGATCCGCACCGAGATCAGCCCGCTGCCGGTGATGGCGGAACTGGCCGCGCAGGGTCCGGTTGGGGTGCCGGTGATCCTCGGAGCAGGCCAGCCGCTTGTGTTCCATCGCTGGACCCTGGATTGCGCCATGATCGAAGGCGCGTTTGGCGCGATGGTGCCGGAAGATGGGGTTGAGGTCGTGCCGGATGTGCTGATCGTGCCGCTGGTGGCCTTTGACCGCGCGGGCAACCGTCTGGGCTATGGCGGCGGCTTTTATGACCGCACGCTGGAAAAGCTCCGCGCGCTGCGCCCGACCGTCGCTATTGGCTATGCCTATGGTGCGCAGGAGGCGGATAGCCTGCCGCTGGAGCCGACGGATCAGCCGCTGGATGCGATTGTGACGGAAGCCGAGGTGCTGCGTTTCTAAGCCGCTTGCCTGTGGGAGGCATCGCCTTCCCCGGGCATTTGCACAGTGCCGATCAGGTCAGGAAACCCGATCTTTGAGTCAAATCCAACCCAATGGACACAGGTTTTAGGCAGATCGGCCACAATATGCCGGGTCTTGCCCCGCTTTTGCCCGGTTTCTTGCCGATAGTCGTCTCGTGGGCCGAAGGTCTTGTGTGTTGTCCCTGTCTGCGAGAGATGGACGCCACTCAATGACTCGACGCTATGGGTGAATACAGGCTTTTGAGGGAACAGCATGAAACGAATTCTGACTGCAGCGCTTGCCGTTGGCCTGACGGGTGCGGCCTGGGCAGGTGCGCTGGGTGTGCATACGCAGAGCGATCAAGCTCCGGCCGAGCTTGTTCTGGCGAGTTTTAGCAACAGCAAGGCCGAGCAACGTTTTGCCGCTTATGTGACGGGCTATTCCTACTGGGATAATACCCCGCCGGGATCGGCGGAGATTTCCAAACCGGTGATCCACCGCAAGGCGGGTGGGCGCGGGACCTATAACGATCCGATCACCATTGCCGTCGGGCATGTGATCGAGGGCGGGCGTCAGACGCTCGACTTCCAGAAAGGCACGCGGTTCTACATCGCGCGGCTGCGCAAATACGCGATTGTCGAAGATGTCTGTGGCGATGGCAACCGGCCGCAGGATGGGCCGTGCCATACCGGTTTTCAGGGGCGTCCCTGGCTGGATATCTATATCGAAGGCGCCCGGGTCAGCGCCGCTGCGGCGACGCAATGTGCCAACCAGCTGACGGCGGTTCAGCAGGTGATCATCAACCCGCAACCCAACTACGCTGTGGATGTTGGGCCGATTGCCGAAAGTGGATGCCGCGTTTACCGGTAGTAACAAGTGTCCCTTCATTCCGCCGCCACCTCTTGTTGGGGGGCGGCGGTAATGTTTGCAGCCGGTAGCGGCATGCGGGGCGGAGTGGCGGTCTGGGCTGCGGCTTGAACCAGAGCCGAAGTGCGGACGATCTTTTTCCAGCCACCGATGCGGCCAGTCACGGCCTGCCACAGTGCCCGGATGGTCGAGATATAAAGCAACTGCCGATACCAGAAGCGTTTGATCAGAACCAACCAGATCAGAGATCTCTGCTCGCCGACCTCCAGATTGAAGGCGAACATCGCGATGCAGACATCCAGCAGCGGCAGGGCAATATAGGCGCAGATATCGACCCAGTTCAGCGGTGGCTGCGCATAGGCATGGGTGCCGGGCAGCCATTTTCCGATCCAGCCGATAACAGACATCAGCAAGACGAAATCGGCCAGCGGCGCCAAGAGCGGCATGATCGCGCCAAAGACCAGCAGGTCGGGCAGGGCCAACAGGCCCACGCCACGGCGTTCGCGGAAAGCTGCGCGGTGTTTCCAGGCCATTTGCAGCATCCCCAGCGACCAGCGCAGCCGTTGATGGAAGAACTGGCGCACCGATTCCGGGGCTTCGGTGATGGCGATCGCGCCGGGTTCATAGGCGGTTTCATAGCCCGCGCGGATCACTGAAACGGTCAGATCGGCATCTTCGGCCAGCGTATCAGACTGATAGGCGCCTGCGGCCTCGACTGCGCTGCGCCGCCAGGCCCCGATGGCGCCGGGGACAACCAGAATCCCATTGACCAGCTCCATCGCGCGGCGGTCGATATTCTGCGCGGTGATATATTCCAGCGCCTGGAAGCGGGTGAGCATATTCACCCGGTTGCCAACCTTCACATTGCCCGCCACAGCGCCAATGCTGGGATTGCTGAAATGGCGCATCAGACGGGAAACGGCGCGCGGCTCGATCAGCGTATCGGCATCAATCGCCACGAAATATTCGGCTGTCGAATAGGCCAGCGCATAGTTCAGCGCGTTGGATTTGCCGCCATTGGGCTTATGCAGCACGGTCACATCGGGATGATCGGCAAAGGCCTCCAGCAGCACATCATAGGTGTTATCGGACGAGCCATCGTCAATCGCGATCACATGCAGATCGGGATAATTCGAGGCCAGCACCGAGTTCACGGTGGCCACCACCACGCTTTCTTCGCAATAAGCCGGCACCAGGACATCAACCCGCGGATGCCCCTTGCTGATGGTGTAGTGGCGACGCCAGCGGTCGTGATAGGAGGCGACAAGGATCAGCAGCGCGCGCACAACCCCAACCGAGATCACCACCCAGAACAGCCCGCGCAGGACTTTTGAGAAATAGCTGAGGAACCCTGCCGCCGTGCGGTTGGCCAAGGGTTCCTGCCCCTGAATGGCAGGCATCAGATCCGCGGCGGTGACGCCCATCAGCTCGTCCATGCCAATAAAGCGATAGCCCCGGTCGCGCATTGCATCGATCAGCATTGGCAGCGCTTCGATCACATTGTCGCGCGGCCCGCCGCCATCATGCAGCACCAAGACTTTGCTTTCGCCGCTTTGGGTGCCATCGACCACGTCTTGCACGATGCCATCGGCGTTCAGCCCGGCCCAGTCGGGCGGCGACAGGTCTTCCATTGCCAGAATATAGCCGCGATCCGTGACATCCTTCACCGGACGCGACCGGCGCCCATCCTCGGGGCCGGTGCCAGCCGCATAGGGCAGGCGCATCACATAGGTTTCATATCCGGTGACATGTTTGAACATCATCTGGCTCAGCGCCAGTTCCAGCCGCGCCCGCAGCGGGCCAAGCCGGTTGAAATCCGGGTGGGAATAGCTGTGGGTGCCGACGATATGGCCTTCGGCGACCATGCGGCGCATGGTTTCCTGATCGCGCCCCATCATGCCGCCAATGGCAAAGAAGGTCGCGGGAACGCCTTTCTCTTTGAGGATATCGAGTACCTGCGGCGTGTAGGTCGGATCCGGCCCGTCATCAAAGGTCAGCAGCAGGGTGTTGGGCGGCATCTTGCCCCAATGGATCAGATGCTGCGGCTCCGGCAAGGCAAGATAGTCCTGACGTAGCAAGGTCGGATCATCCGCCTGGGGGGTAAACAGGCGCACGCCCTGCCGGGCCGCATGCCCGTAGTCAATCAGCGCGCCTTCTCCTTCATAGGAGATATAGCGCTGAAGACTAGGCTGGATCAGGCGGTCAAACCCATCCAGCCGCTCTGACAGCAGGCTCCAGATCCCGGGATCCTCGCCTCCCATCGGCCAGACGGCAAAATTGTTGATCCCTACTTCGCTGAGATGCTTGACCCAGGGAAAGGCGCTGCCCGCATCCTGCATCCAGAGCGTATGCACATTGCCGCTCTGATCCAGGAATTCGGTATAGCTGTTTGCGGCCATGCGGGAAAATTCAAGGCGTCCGCCGGCCTGACCAATACTGGCCATGGCATCGGCATAGCTGCGCATCTCGGGATGCGAGGCGGCACTGGTCCAATCGGCGGAGACTGTGCCGAGCGCGATCACGAACTTATCCAGATCCGACCGACCCGCCAGCGCGGCCGCGAGGGCCTTGGCGCTGCGGGCCGGGGCAAGCGGAGCGGGAAAGGTTGCTTCGCCGGAGTCACTGTCCGGGCTGATCACAATGGTATCAAACAGGGCGCTTTCGTCTTCCGTCCAACCTGCCAGCGATCCAGCCGAGGTGACCAGGCAGGTGGTTTTATCCGCCCAGTCTGTCCGGGCATTCAGGGCGCGGGCAAGATCGAGGGCAATCACTTTGCCCTGCTTGTCATCGGATTCGGCACTCAGGCACAGCCCTTTGTTATGCGCCGAGATAATGGCGGTGCTGAGCTTGTCATTCAGCTCGCCAACAAGCTGCTCAGCACCGATATGTTGATGTGGCGCGGTATTCAGCTTTGTCCAGATTTGCAGCACCGGCAGCAATTCTGTCATCCCACCGCGACTGGCCAGCATCGGCTGCATGTCTTGCAGATGTTGCGCGCCTGCACCGACGTCCTGAAACCCTTCTCCGCCCAGCTCCAGCGTATAAAGCCGCGGCATCAGCACATCGATCCGGTCAAGGTTCTCTTCCAGCGAAAACAGATTGGTCGCAGGCCAGACCGGCAGAAAGGCATAGGTGGTGAATTGCGAACGGGGCAGAGAGGCGAGCGCCGGGCCAAGCGCCATATTTGCATCTCTGGCACATTTATGCAGCGCATTCCCCGCCGGACAGGCAAGCGCTTCTCTGATATCAACATCGCCGGGGTCTGACGCTGTTGCCCCGGAAGCGGCAACAGGGCGCAGCTCGGTGGTGGGCAGTGGCGGGTGCGAAAGCAGGGTGAATGTGACCAGCGCCAGCAGGGCAAAAGTGCCGGTAATCATCACCAATGCCAGTGCCTTAACCCAGATCGCGCGTTTTTGGCTGGGATCGTGGAAAACAGGCCCGGACGCCCCCTGGTTGGCTGCCGTCGGTACGGGCGGCAATCGCAATGCGATTTGGGGGAATTTGTCTTGACCAGGCACAAAAATATCCTTTGAAACAGCTTCTGTCTCAAAGGGATAGAACCCTATGTTTAATAAAACCTTTTGGAATTCGATTAAAATCTTCGCCAAATGAGGCTGGGTAGCCTATGTCTGATTTAAAAGCTGGCGGATGAACCAGCGACATGGGGCATGTATACTAGGAGGAGCAGGATGACTGCTCAGAGACTGTCGCGGCGGGCTCTGCTTCAGATGCTTGGATATGGCGCGGTTCTGGAAGGGGCCGGGTGGCCGCTTTCCGCCTCTGCTGCCGATGGTGAACATGCCGGGCCTGCGCCGCTTGTCCTGATCCTGCGCGATCTGCCTGTCACGCTGTCGCGGGATCAACTGTCTGCCTATCTTACCCCTTTCACAGAGATGTTTCTGCGGGTCGGGATCGCTATCCCTCCGCCTGCCAGACCGGCTTTATCGCCAGATGTGCTGACGGCGCTGGCGCAGATGCAAAAGCGCAGCCCGGGGTTGGTGGAACTATTACCCGATATTCCAATGCCCGGGGCGGAGGCCGATTTTGCCTATGCTTTGGCCCGCGCGCTTTCGGCGGGGCTGACAGGGTTTCCCGATCAATTCCCCGATATGGCTCCGGCGCTGCCCATATCGCTTTCGGCGCGCGCGGGCGCCGAGGCAGATGCGCGCGAGGCGCCGGATTGGGCCACAGCATCGCGTCTGTTCGGGCTGCGCACGGTGTTCGCCTCTGAGGCCACAACAAGCCCGACGCGCGTCACCGATCAATATGCGCCGATCTGGCAGGTGCAGGGCGGGCCGGTCTGGACATGGCAGGACGGCACCGTGAATTGGTCAGCCGAGCTTAGCTATGGGTTGAGAGAAGACCCGGTTGTCGCCGTGCATCTGTCGCTTGCCGGTCTCGACGCGCTGACACTTGCTGACATCACCCGGGCGGCAGAATCCCTGACCGGTATTCTGGCTGCCTATAAGGAAGCCGGTATTCTGGTCAGCCTGTTGCCGCGCGAGCTGAGCTTTCGCAGCCTGAAACGGGATTATGGTCAGTCGCTTGTGCTGCTGGTCGAACAGAATAGCGATGCGGAAGATCCGGCGCTTGACGATCTGCGTGCGCAGCTCGGGCCGGATGTGGTCTTTGAGCCTGTATCGCTGGAGGGGCCAACAGCCGGAGCGCTGCCCTGCACCCCAACCCCATCGCCGCTGCCAGATTATACAGCCTGTCGCGCCGTGCCGGACGGGCGGGCGCCCGGGGCCGGGGTGCTCGACATTATCGGTGGCGGTGCAGCGGGGCTTGGCGGGCCGGATCATACTGGCCGGTTGCGCGTGCCGCTGGCCGCTGATCTGGCCGATGCGGCCAGTGCGGAAAGCTGGTTTGACCGCCTCGCCACGCCGCAAGGCTCGCAACGCGATGCTGCGATCCTGCTGCGTCAGAGCGCGCTCAGCTCCGCCACGGCGCGGGCGCGGCTGGCCAGCTCCATTCGCACACTGGCACAAAAATCCCCGGTGCAATTCCGCACAGGATCGGGTTTTGCCCAATCGCTCTTTAGCGATTTCCCGCTGCTCGACCGGCTGCACCGGGCTGATCACGCCCACAGCCTTCCGGCATTGCGCCCCGGCCCGATCGCCGCGCTGGATGATGCCGCGCTGATGCGGGATGCCACGACGGCCTTTGCCTATTTTTCCAACGGTGCCGATACGCGCACCGGGCTGAGCGTGGCGACCGAGTTTCGCTCGACCAGCCTGACAACGCTCTATGCGACGATCACCCAATGGGATCTGGCCAGCAATCTGCTTGCGGTGCTCAGCGCCATGGAGCTTGGGTTGGTCGAGCTGTCCGAGGGCGAGGCCTGGCTGGCGAAAATTCTGTCGAGCATTCCGGTGCATCAGATCAAGGGCCTGACCTTGCCGGTGGCCGAGTTCGATTATCGCCTGCAGGACAGCCGCAATCGCGACTATAATGCCAGCGATACCGGGCGGCTTCTGATCGCGCTGGCGGCCGTGGCCCGGCGCGCGGCATTGCGCGATCAGGTCAAGGATATGGTCGCGGCCTGGGATCTGGCCAAAACCGTTCAGGACGGTCGCCCGATGAGCATTTCCCGCGGCAAGTGGGACGACATGTCGGGCAGCCACTACACCCATTACATCCGCCGTGGCTATGCGCTTTGGGGTGTTGATCTGGCCCCGGTCTTTCCGGCCCATGCCAGCGATGACGATGTGACCCGGCGGATGCGTCTTCTGCATCAGGCCAGACAGATGGGGCTGCTGGCCCCCGAACCCTATGGGCTGGAACTGATCGAGATCGGGGCGTCTGATGAGGGCAAAGAGCTCAGCAATCTGCTGGTCGCCGCGCAATATGAGAGCTTCCTGAGTGATGGCGAGCTGGTCGCGATGACCGAGACGCCGCTCGATCAACAACCATGGTTTGCCTATCAGGGGCTTGATCTGACAGTGCCGGGGCAGGGGTGGCGCTTGCGCTCGAACCCGCCCGACAAACGCTATGCCACGGACGAGGCGCAGGCGCGGCTGAGGGTGTTCAGTGCCAAAGCCGCCTATCTAACCGCCGCGATCTGCCCGTCGGATTTCGCCAGCCTCATGATCAGGCAGGCCCGGGATGAAACGGCGGTGCCGGAGCGTGGCTTCCGGGTTGGCAGCTATTCGGAGAGCGGGCGGGTGATGGAGCATTACAGCGACCTCAACACCAATGGGATCATTCTGGAAGTTCTGGCCTATCTGGCGCGCGGGGCGAAACCGATGCTGGGCGCAGACCCCGAGAGGTGAATCACCCACCTATCTGCGCTGTGCCGGGCGGGGCGCATCCGCAGGGCTGGATCGGTGACGCACCGACCCGCAGGCCGGATAGATTAGTTAATTCAGTCAGTTGCGGGGAAACGGACAGAATTGAATTTGGCAAATATTTCGCCTTGTCTTCCCAAGCCCCGGGCGGCTATACCCGTCGGCGGAGACGTGGCCGAGTGGTCGAAGGCGCTCCCCTGCTAAGGGAGTAAACGGGAGACCGTTTCGAGGGTTCGAATCCCTTCGTCTCCGCCACTACCTTCTGTTTTTGGCGGCGAAAGAACAGGAAATCCAAAGATTTCCGCAGGTTCTTGACCGGACATCCCGCATTTAGAACCAAACCACCTTCGTTGAATGTGGGGCAGTAAATGCATGGTTCTGCGATCAATGACGGACATCCCGGCCCCGATCCCGAAAACCTCGCCCTTTTGGGGAGCAATGCTCGACAAGCCCAATTGCGCCAATACGGGCGCGCCCCGGCCTAATTCCGCCTTGGGCGCAAGATTGTCTACCACGGTGCGGATCTGAATGCCTGGGCCAATGCGCGGCGGGTCTCGTCGCAAGAGGAGGGCTGAGTCATGGCCCATAAGGACAAGCGCGGCAACACCGCGAGTTTCATCAAACTCGACACCTGGATCTTTGAGCGCCCAGCCTATCGGCGGCTCGGCCTTGGTGCGCGTTGCCTCCATATGGAGCTGATCCGCGTCTACAACGGTTACAACAACGGCAGGCTCTTTCTCTCGCACCGGCTGGCGGCGGATCGTCTCGGCTGTTCGCGCAATACGGTGAGTCGCTACTATCGCGAGCTGGAAGAGGCGTCCGATCTCGCCTGCGCAAAACTGCTTGACCGGGACGGCCCTGTTCCCGAAGTCTGGAGCCTAGGAAAACAGGGGCACCTCAGGCAATTGTTGCCCGATGACCTCGCTGACTTGCACCTGGCGAGGGCGCGCGACCTTGATGGTTGTATCGTCGCGCAGAGTGAGAAACAGCTCGCCCCTCTCGCGGCGGGC
>JARRIY010000093.1:0-9152 GCA_037379985.1 Maritimibacter sp. | reverse complement strand
GGGGCCTCTCGACACGCGGTGAGGCTGGCAGTGCGTGGCTGGCATAAATGGCGAAGTACACAGTCATGGATGCGCCACTCCCCGGACCGGCGCTCGCCCTCGTGTCGTGAGCATCCCTTCGATGCCCCCAAAACTGAAACCCCGCCGGAGGCAGAAGCCAGCGGCGGGGATTAATTTCGTAGCAGTCAGGTGCTCACAGCGCTCAGGGGCGCGGGCGCCTATGCTTCCGACGGCTTGGCTTTGGCCGTGCTGCGCTTGCGCGGGGCGGCTTTCTTGGCCGTAGTCTTTGCGGCGGTCGATTTAGCGCTCGCTGCTTTTTTCGGAGCCGCTTTGCGCTTCGGCTTCGGCGTGGTCAGGGCGTCATGGGCACGGTGCCAGTGCTCTTCATGCTTGCCTTCCGGCTCGCCTTCGTTTTTCCACATGTGATAGGCCGCCTCACGAATTTGTTCTTCAATGGCGGCGGAAACAGCGTTCGACATTTAAAACCTCCAGTGTCTGGATCGCCTCTAGATCATGGTGCAGGGGCACGATAATCGCAATGCGTGTATGGAATATGAATACGTTTTTATTTTGTCTGTGAATGATTTTTGAGCGATTTGCGGCCGCTCTGAGCGCAGGAATAGCGGAAATCAGCCGCCGGTATGGCTCATATGGCGGCTCATCTGCCCATCGGCGCGCTGGCGCGAATAGTCAAAATCATGGCCCTGAGGTTTCAGCGAGATCGCCTGACGGATGGTCTCGATGAGATAGGCATCGTCATCGGGATGGGCCCGCAGCGGGCCGCGCAGGTCGGAATTGCCTTCCTGACCGAGGCAGGTGAAAAGCTCGCCGGTGCAGCTCATCCGCACCCGGTTGCAGCTTTCGCAGAAATTATGCGTAAGCGGGGTGATGAAGCCGACTTTCTGCCCGGATTCTTCCAGCCGCACATAGCGCGCCGGGCCGCCGGTGCGTTCGGTCAGCGGGGTGAGTGTGTAGTGCTCTTCCAGCTTTTCGCGCAGCTCGGTCAGGGGCAGGTATTGGTCGAGCCGGTTTTCGGTGCCCATATCGCCCATCGGCATGACCTCGATCCAGGTCATATCGATATCGCGTTTCGCGGCCCATTCGGTGAGGGCGAGGATCTCGCCTTCATTGAAGCCTTTCAGGGCTACCGCGTTGATTTTAACCCGCAATCCGGCGTTCTGCGCCGCATCGATCCCGGCCATCACCTTGGTCAGGCTGCCACGGCGGGTGATCTGGCGGAATTTTTCCTCGTCCAGCGTGTCGAGCGAGATATTGACCCGTTTCACCCCGGCCGCAGCCAGATCATCGGCAAAGCGCGAAAGCTGCGAGCCGTTGGTGGTGAGGGTCAGCTCTTCCAGCGCGCCGCTTTCCAGATGGCGCGACATCGAGCGGAAAAAGGTCATGATATCCTTGCGCACCAGCGGCTCGCCGCCGGTCACGCGCAGCTTTTTCACGCCGAGGCTGATGAAAGCGGAACTGACCCGATCCAGCTCTTCCAGCGTCAGAAGCTGTTTCTTCGGCAGAAAGGTCATCTCTTCCGCCATGCAATAGGCACAGCGGAAATCGCAACGATCAGTCACCGATATCCGCAGATAGGTGATCGGACGTTGGAATGAATCAGTCAGCGCACGCGTTTCCATAACGCTGACCCTAGTGACGACAATCGACCGGGGCAAGTCACACTAATGTTGTCAGGTATAGCAAAGCTGCGTAAATTTGGCGCATGAAACAGATTTATCCGATTGCTCTTGCGCTTGCCCTGTCGGGCTGCGCGCTCTTTCAAGCCGAAACGCCCGCCGATATGTCGCCGCCGGATGGAATGCTGCACCCGCAGCCGCGCCCGGGGGACGGGGCTTTGCCGTCCTCTGATGCCCGCACCGTGGATGCGTTTGATACCACCAGCGCTGAAGAGCGCGCGGCGGCTGTGGCGGCGGCGCCTGCGGCAGAGCAAAAGCTTGGCGGCAGCATCGCGACGCTGGGCAATCCTGCTGATCCGGGATTCTGGTTGGAAACCCCGCTGGTCAGCGCTGTGGGGCCGGGGCGCGTGGTCTCGGATGAGAGCGGTAAAAGCGTGGCGGTGGAGCTGCGCCCGATTGACGGGCCGGCGAGCGGTGGCAGCCGGATTTCGCTGCCGGCGCTACGGCTGCTGGAGATTGGGCTGACCGGGCTGCATCCGGTGACGATCTATGCCGGGCAGGGCGGATAGAGACTTTTTGCCTCCGGCGGAGGTATTTTTGGACCAAAGATACGGCTGGGAGGGGGAGCGACATCGCGCGCCGCGCTGAGGAGCGGTTAGCCCAGATATTTTCCGGCTTCGCGCCGAGCGAAGGGCTTCATCCGCTCGCCATAGCTGTCGAGAAAGGCGCGAGTGCGGTCGGGGTCATGCTTTGACAGATCGCGCAGCCACCAGCCCACGGCCTTTTGGATGAACCATTCAGGGTCATCCACATAGCTCGCGGCCCAGCCCAGGATGCGGTCGCGAGCGGCAAGCTCTTCGGGCTTCGGGTGGTTTTGTTTTGTCCAGGGCAGGGTGATCACCAGCGCCGCGCGGCGGGTCCACATGTGATCGGATTTGGTCCAGCTCTCGATTTCGTCAAGCCGCGAGGGATCGGCGACAACCCGTTTCTGCCCGGCCATGCAGGCGTGATCGGCGGTGGCCCAACTATCGAAATCCGGCAGCCAGCTGACGATCAGGCGCCAGACCGGCTCATCGCCCTTGATCCGGGCTTGGGTGAGCAGCTTGGATGCCGCCACGCGGGCCTCGAAAATGTCGGTTTTCCACAGCGCATCGGCCAATGCCACGCGCTCGTCCAGCGACAGCTCGCGCCGCCAGGCTTTGGTAAGATCGTTCAACGCGGGCAGCGGCGTGCCGGTGTATTCGCGCGGCACTTTCATATAGGCGGCGACCTGTTCGGCCTTGCCCGGTACGGCTGCGGCGCGGATCGCGGCGAGGGCTGCTTCGGGGGTCATGATTTGTCTCCCGTGATGCCGGTGGGCAAGCCGTCGATGCTCACAGTGTTTTTCTCGGCCCAATAGTCGGGCAGGGTGTCTTCGCCCTTCGCCTCAAAATGCCGGGTCAGCGTGTCGCGCTCGCCCACGTACTCCATGAAGGGGATCGAATAGCCGCAGGAGGTCTGCACCAGATCGATCTGCAGATCAAAGATCTGCCGCGCGCCGATCTCGGGGTTGAACTCGGCGATCAGATCATCCCAACCCGCGTCGCGCGGATGCAGGGTGCGGGCAGAGCCATAGACGCGCAGGATCAGCGGGCGCTTTTCGAAACTGCACCACATCAGCGTCATCCGGTTGACCTCGGCCAGATGCGCGGCGGTTTCATTGCCTGAGCCGGTATAGTTCAGCCAGATGATCCGGTTGGGGCCAAGCACGCGCAGGCTGTCCATGCCTTTCGGCGAGACATTCACCCGGCCATCAGCGGCAGCGGTGCCGGTGAAGAACAGGTGCTGAGCTGCGATAAAGCTTTGATGGGCGTCGTCGAGCGCGTCAAATTGCTTGGCCATATCCGGCTACTCCACCGTGACCGATTTCGCCAGGTTGCGCGGCTGGTCGACATCGGTGCCTTTGGCGACGGCGGTGTGATAGGCCAGAAGCTGCGCGGGCAGAGCATAGAGCACAGGCTGCAAGAACTCCGGCGCATCGGGCATGACCACCGTGCGCCAGACGCCGTGACCGGCCTCGTCGCGGGCGCGGGAATCGGAGATCAGCAGCACCTTGCCACCGCGCGCCATCACCTCCTGCATATTCGAGACGGTCTTGTCGAACAGCCCGTCATGCGGGGCCATCACCACGGTGGGGGTGGCTTTGTCGATCAGCGCGATGGGGCCGTGTTTGAGTTCACCTGACGGATAAGCTTCGGCATGGATGTAGCTGATTTCTTTCAGTTTCAATGCGCCTTCGAGGGCGAGTGGGAACATCTGGCCACGGCCCAGAAACAGCACGTCGCGCGCCTCAGACAGCTTTTCGGCGGCTTTCTGGATCGGCTCATCGGTGCTGAGCGCCTGGCTCATCAGCCCCGGCAATTTTTGCAAATCCGCCAGCATCGCCTCAACGCCATCCGCGTCCATCTCGCCGCGCTCTCCGGCGGCTTTCACCACCATCACCGCGAAGGTGGTCAGCATGCAGGTATAGGCTTTGGTCGAGGCCACGGAGACCTCAACCCCGGCATGGATCGGCACGGCGATATCGGCTTCACGCGCGATTGAGCTTTCCGGCACATTGACCAGCGCCAGGGTTTTCTCGGCCTTGCCCTGGGCAAAGCGCAGGGCTGCGAGCGTGTCGGCGGTTTCGCCCGACTGGCTGACAAAGATCGACAGGGTGTTCGGCGCAAAGGGCGGCTCGCGATAACGAAACTCGCTGGCGACGTCGATATCGACGGGCAGGCGGGCATAGCGTTCAAACCAGTACTTCGCCACCAGCCCGGCATAATAGGCGGTGCCGCAGGCGACGATGGAGAGACGCTCGATCTTGGCGAAATCGACCCCGGGCAGATCCATGGCGACGGATTTGTCATCGCTGGCAAGATAAGCCTCAAGCACATTCGCCACCACGGTGGGCTGCTCGGCGATTTCCTTCATCATGTAATGCTTGTAGCCGGATTTCTCGATCCGGGCGGCATCCATGCGGATCTCGCGCATCTCGCGATTGGCGAGCTTTCCGCTCTCGTCATAGATCGTGGCGCCCGCGCGGGTGATCACCGCCCAATCGCCCTCTTCCAGATAGGTGATCTTGTCGGTCAGCGGGGCCAGGGCGATGGCATCGGAGCCGACGAACATTTCGCCGTCTCCATGGCCGATGGCCAGCGGGCTGCCCTTGCGGGCGGCGATCATCAGATCGGTTTCGCCTTCGAACAGGAAGAGCAGCGCAAAGGCGCCTTCCAGCCGGGGCAGCGTGGCGCGCACGGCCTCTTCGGGGCTTTTGCCCTCGTCGAGATAGACGCGCACCAGCATCGCCACGGTTTCGGTATCGGTGTCGGTCTCGGGGGTGTGGCCCTTGGCCGTTAGTTCCTCACGCAGGGCGCGGAAGTTCTCGATAATGCCGTTATGTACCACCGCCACATTGTTGGAGCGATGCGGGTGGGCGTTGGTCAGATTGGCGGCGCCATGGGTGGCCCAGCGGGTGTGGCCAATGCCGGCGCGGCCCGGCAGCGGCTCATGCACCAGCTTGTCAGAGAGGTTCACCAGCTTGCCCACGGCGCGGCGGCGATCCAGCGCTCCGGCTTGGTTGATCGTGGCGATCCCGGCACTGTCATAGCCGCGATATTCCAACCGTCGCAGCCCTTCGGTGATGATCGGCGCGACTTCGTGATTGCCCAGAATGCCAACAATACCACACATATTCCGGTTCCTCTCTGCTCAGACGGGGGGCCGCCCTTAGCCTTTTTGTTTTTCTTTAGCGGCTTTCAGCTTGGCATACATGCGCCGCCAAAAGCCTTCTTTGATTTCCATGTTCGCCCGGCCAATGCCCATGGCGCCATCGGGGATATCTTTTGTTACCACCGTGCCCGTTGCCGTCATCGCATCATCGCCGACGCGCACTGGGGCCACCAGCATCGTATCAGATCCGATGAAGCTGCGCGCGCCAATATGGGTGTGGTGTTTGAACACACCATCATAATTACAGGTGATCGTGCCTGCGCCGATATTCGTGGCCTCGCCAACAAAGGCATCGCCAATATAGGTGAGGTGATTGACCTTGGCCCCGGCCGAGATTTCGGCGCTTTTGATCTCGACGAAATTGCCGATATGCACGCCTTCGGCCAGTTCCGCGCCGGGGCGCAGACGGGCGAAGGGGCCGATGATTGAGCCGCGGCTGACATGGCAGCCTTCCAGATGCGAAAAGGCACGAATGCGTGCACCGTTTTCCACCGTCACGCCCGGGCCGAAGACCACATTGGGCTCGATCACCGTGTCGCCACCGATATATGTGTCATGAGCAAAAAACACCGTCTCGGGGGCCTGCATGGTGACGCCATTTTCCATCGCTTCGGCGCGTTTCATCGCCTGAAGCTGGCTTTCGGCGGCGGCGAGTTCGGCGCGGGTGTTGATGCCCAGGGTTTCGGCCTCGTCACAGGTGACGGCGACGCATGTCAGCCCGCGCGCCCGGGCGATGCCGACGATATCGGTGAGGTAGTATTCGCCTGAGGCGTTGTCGTTGCCGACGCCTTCGATCAGGTCGAAGAGCAGGGCGCTATCGGCGGCGACCACCCCGGAATTGCACAGCGTGATCGCGCGTTCGGCCTCATCGGCATCCTTGAATTCAACGATCCGCGCCAGCTCGCCATTTTCGACCACAAGCCGCCCGTAACGGCCGGGATTGGCGGCCTCAAAGCCCAGTACGACCACATCGGCGCCATTCTCGCGCGCCGTTTGCATGGCTTCCAGCGTCTCGCCGGAAATGAAAGGCGTGTCGCCATAGAGCACCACGGCATCGCCGGAAAATCCTTCCAGCGCCGGGCGGGCCTGCGCCACCGCATGGGCGGTGCCAAGCTGCTCTGCCTGTTCCACGACGGAAATCTCAGCATCCAGCGCCAGTGCGGCTTTCTCAACCGCGTCCTTGCCGTGACCGGCGACCAGCACCGCGCGCTCAGGATCGAGCGCCTGACCGGAGGCCAGCGCATGGGCGAAAAGCGGTGCGCCGCCCAGCTCGTGCAGGACTTTTGGCAGGTCGGATTGCATCCGGGTGCCTTGCCCGGCGGCAAGAATTATCAGGGCTGTTGGCATAGTCCGCTCTTTTCAAATGTCTTTGCTCCGTTTTACCTGTGCCATGACAGTCTGCAAGGAAAATGCCCCGAGACGGGGGTAATCGGCGGGAGTGGGTGATGCGCACAGTGATATTTGATCTAGATGGCACGCTGGTGGATAGCTCTGCCGATTTGATCGCTGCGGCCAATTCGGTGTTTCGCGATCTGGGCCATGGCGATCTGCTGCACCCGGTGACGGATGCGCGCACCGCGTTCCGTGGCGGGCGGGCGATGCTGAAACTGGGCTATGGGCGGCTGGGGCTGGGCGAAGAGGGGATGGAGCGTGATTATCCCGCGTTGCTAGAGGCTTACGGGCAGCGTCTTGATGTGTTCACCCGCCTCTATCCGGGGGCGGTGGCGGCGGTGGAAGCGCTGGTTGCGGCGGGCTATGCGGTGGGGATCTGCACCAACAAGCCCGAAGCCATGGCCGAAGCGCTGTTGCAAAGCCTTGGCATTCGGTCGCTGTTTGGCTCGTTGATCGGGGCTGATACGCTGGCGACCAGAAAACCTGATCCGGCGCCCTATCTGGCAGCGGTTGAGCGGGCTGGCGGGGTGGTGGATCATTCGATCCTGATCGGTGATACCGAGACTGACCTGCAAACCGCACGCGCTGTGGGGGTGCCCTGTGCGCTGGTCACCTTCGGGCCTGACGGGCGCGGGGTGGCGGAGATGCAGCCCGAGGCGCTGCTGGATGATTTCGGCGGCTTGAGCGCGCTGGTGGCGCGTCACATCGGTTGACGAAATCCGAGCTGCACCGCAGGGTCGCGCCATGAGCAAAGAGATTTTCACTGGCAATTTCACCCAGCAGGCGGCGCTGCCTGAGGCGGCGCTTGAGGCGGCCATGCGGGTGATGCAATCGGGCCGGCTGCACCGCTATAACACCGCCCCCGGAGAAATGTCCGAGGTCGCGGCGCTGGAACAGGAATTTGCCAGCTATATGGGCGCGCGCTATGCGCTGGCGGTCACCTCGGGCGGCTATGCGCTGGCCACGGCGCTGCGCGCGCTTGGGGTCGGGCCGGGCGACAAGGTGTTGACCAATGCCTTCACCCTTGCCCCGGTGCCGGGGGCGATTGCCAGTGTCGGGGCCATGCCGGTTTTCGTGGAGGTGACCGAGGATCTGGTGATCGATCTTGACGATCTGGCAGCGAAAGCGGGCGCGGCGGATGTGCTGATGCTGAGCCATATGCGCGGGCATATCGTGGACATGGATGCCCTGATGGCGCTGTGTGCTGCGCGTGGGATCAGGGTGATCGAGGATTGCGCCCATACGATGGGGGCGAAATGGAATGGCATAATGTCGGGCCGTCATGGCGTGATCGCGGCCTATTCGACCCAGAGTTATAAGCATCTGAATTCCGGCGAAGGCGGGCTGTTGATCACGGATGACGAGGCGCTGGCGGCGAAAATGACCCTGCTGTCAGGCAGTTACATGCTCTATGATCGGCATGGCGCGGGGCCGGCGGAAGATGCGTTTGAGGCGGTAAAATATGACATGCCGAATATCTCGGGTCGGATGGACAATCTGCGCGCCGCGCTCTTGCGGCCCCAGCTAGCGGCGCTGGAGGAGAGCTGTGCGGGCTGGAATGCGCGCTATCGCGTGGTCGAGGAGGGCTTGCGCGATGTGCAGGGGCTGCGGCTGATCGCGCGGCCTGAGGCGGAAGATTACGTGATGTCGTCCTTCCAGTTTCTGCTGCTGGATTGGGCGGCAGAGCGCGTGCAGGAGGTGGTGCGCCGCTGCGCCGCGCGGGGTGTCGAGCTGAAATGGTTCGGCGCGCCGGAGCCCAGCGGCTTTACCTCGCGCTATGATAGCTGGCGCTATGCCGGTGCCGCGCCGATGCCGAAAAGCGACCGGGTGCTGGCGGGGCTGCTCGACTTGCGCCTGCCGCTGAGTTTTGGCCTGGAAGACTGCGCCCTGATTGCCCGGATTATTCGGGATGAGGTGGGGGCGGTATTTCAGGCTGGTGGCTAACCTGAGCCGGGCGAGCGCCAGTCCGGGGGACGGACCGGCGCTCGCCCAGCGCCTGCGGCGCTGTTCGGGCGGGGCAAGGATAGGTTAGTCGTGAGGCAAGGGGGTAAGACCTTTCTGAAAGGTCTTACCAAGTGTTTTCTGAAAACACTTGGATAAGGTCGATGCCGTTTGGGAGGTGGGAAAGGGCAGGCCGGTTGCCCGGCCCGCCCAATGGCTCATTTCTTCTTCGCGGCCATGGCGGCTTCGGCTTCGGCGACGTTTTCCTTCACCGCGATAAAGCTGTCGGGCGTGACCGAGATCGTGTCGATCCCGGCTTCGACGAGGAATTTCGCGAAGGATGGATCGTTCGACGGGGCTTGTCCGCAGAGACCAACATGGCTTTTAGATTTATGGGCCTTGGTGATCACGGTTTCGATCATCCATTGC
>JARRIY010000092.1:0-11315 GCA_037379985.1 Maritimibacter sp. | reverse complement strand
GGTTAGCCTGATTTCCTTGAGACATGACAAGACGATGCCGAAGGCTGCGCGGGCGAAATCTAGGTCGAAGTTGCGGATAGATCCAAGCTTCGACTTCCCCCGTTTGTAATGCTCTGGACACAAAAATCTCTTGACAGGATTTGGGTGTGAAGCACTTAGACAGGCCACCCCGTAACTAATTGATCTTTCATAGGTCGGTTTTGTCTAAGAAATCGACAACCTATTGAAAAATATTGCAGATACAGATCCTCCCCAGCGTCGATACGCTGCGCCGGACATTGGCTCACCCGCGTGGCCTAGCTTTCAGCTCGAACACATCAATCGAAGCGCCCTCTGTGGCGATGCGCAGGCGCAGGGCCTCTTCATCCGGGGCGGCTGGAAGGGTGTTCAGCGCCTGCGACAGGCCGGTGCTGTTCAGCCCAGCCAAGACCGCGCAGGACAGGGTATGGCTGCCCGGCGCAAGCTCTCCAATCAGTTGCGGCACCAGCGTTTTTGCGACCATCAGATTGGTATTGGGCAGCGGTTTCGCGATTCTTGCACGGCGGCTGTCAAAGCCATGGATCACGCTGATATCACTGCCGCTGATCACCTGACCGGTGGCGCCCTCAACCTGTTCTTGCCATTTGCCGAAATCCGGTCGGGCTACGGCAAAGCCGCCTTCGATCAACTGCAACTTGCGCGGGGTGGTGACGCGGTGCAGGCGCAGATGCCACGGGTCTTGCGGCACCAGCCAGGTTTCCACCTCGACATCCTCCCAGGGATGCCAGCGCGCATAGAGCGTGGTGCCCGCGATCATCACCGCATCATTGCTTTCGCGGACCCGGAAATGCAGCCCGTCATCGGACAGGCCAAGCATGTTGTCCATCGCTGCCCAGTCGAAATGCCGCTCATCAGCCTCGACGGAAAAGCCATATCGGGTGGAATAGGCGAATTTGGCGTATTTCTCGGGGCCGCCGCGCCATTGAATATGCTCCTGCCCGGCGCTGAGCGCCACGATATGCCCGTCAAGATGCTGGACCACCATGCCGGGGCACGGCAGGGGGGCGGGGGAAGACAGCTTTGGTGCTGGGGCCTCGTCGGCCTGCCAGAACGGGTGGGTTTCGGGCAGGGCCAGCGGCAGAAAGGCTTTCATCGCCCAATAGGGGGAGCCTGCGGAATTATAGCTCTCGCTCACCAAGAGGTTGGGATAGGCATAGCCGATGGACAACACGCCATCGCGGTCAAAGATCGGCTGCTTGGCCCACCAGCGCAGATTGCGCAGGTAATAGCCTTTGATCTCGCCCCAGGGCAGAGCCTCGACATCGGCATAGGCCAGCGCCCCCCAGAACCCGGCATGGGCAAAACGGTAGGTCAGCGAGCGGCCAAAGGGCAGGGCGGAGCCGTCGGGCGCGTACCAGTGGCGCATTTCCTCGGCAAAGATCCGGGCGCGGCTGCGGTAGGTTTCTGCTCGCGCCGGATCATCGCTCAGAGCGGCGGTGATCAGCCCGTAGAAGTGAAAGGCGAAGGGGATGTAATGCTCGGCGCTGCGCTGCGGCCCGTCGCGATACCAGCCATCGCCGAGATAGAAACCTTCCAGATCATCAAGATAGCTTTCGTGGCTGGCTCTGTCGGTTTTGGTCCCGCAGTTTTTCAACCCGATATCGGTGAGGATGCGAAAGAACTTCCAGTTATTATCGACATAATTGCGATTGCGCGCGGCGGTCAGATAGGCGGCGATATTGGCCTTTGCGCGGGCATCCAGAGGATCCCAGAGCTGCGGCTTCGCCAGTGCCAGAGCAAAGCCTATTGCGGCAAGCTCGACCTGCCGCTGATCCATATCGCCCACATCGCCCCAATATTCCGGATGGTCGGGATCAGTGCCATTTGCCAACCCGCGACGAAAGCTATCCCAATGCGCGAAACTACCACCACCAGCCGCCAAGGGGGCTAATCCCCAGAGCGGTCGGGCAAAGCCTTCCAGATCAGCCGCGGCCCGGTCGAAATGGGCCGCAGCGGGCGACAGCGTAACCCGGGCACCGCCGGGCGAGGTATAGGGAATAAGCGGCGCGTAAAGGTCACGCACGGCGCAGGCAACATCATCACGGCTTTTCAATGGGTTGGTGGAAAGCGGTGTCATCGCGCGGCCTGCCTTTGTGGTGGCGGGGCCAGCGAACCGGCTTTCAGGTTAACTGGCATTTCCAGAAATAACGCAATGGTCATCAGTGCTTCGGCGCAGCCTTCATCTGTCGGGAAGCCGGGGGTAGAGTTTAAGGTGCCGATCACTGTATCGTCACGCAGCGCCGGGATGGTGCCGGTTTGTGCAACAATTGCAGCACCTTCGGGGCCCGAGACCCATTCGATGAAGTCGGCAGCGGCGTCGGCGTGGGTTGAGTTCACGTTGATGCCGAGCGAGGTCACCTGACCAGCCGTTGCGCCGGGCTCCACACCTTCCGGATGCGGGTATTTCGCCAGACCCCAGTTCACGGCTTTTGACTCGCCGCTGGCAACCTTGGCGATTTGCGTGCCGATGAACCAGCTGCCCATCGGCAGCATGGCGATCTGGCTGGAGAACCATGGGCCGGAATAGTGGGTTTGCGAGGTTTTCAGCGATGCATAGGAACGGATGATCCCGTCATTTTGCAGCGCCAGCGCGCGTTCATACCAGGGCTTGAGGAAGCTGTAGTCCTTTGAAATCAAGGTATGTTCACCCGATTGGATCGCAGGCATTTCTACCGTCGAGCGCCAGGTATGCAGATGCGCGCCATAGACCTTGTCCATGCCAAAGCCCGAGGTGACAGCGCGCGCCATCTCGTCAAATTCGGCCCAGGTCATATCGTTGGTCGGGTAGTCCACACCGGCCGCATCGAACGGATCTTTGTTGTAGTAAAGCAGCCAGAAATCGGTGCGGTAGGGCAGACCATAGACGCTGCCATTGACCTTCAGTGTTTCGATCAACCCGCCATAGCCCGAGGTGTCTTCCGGCAGAGCTCCCATTGCCGACAGATCCATCAGCCGCCCGGTATTCACCATCTGGCCGTAGCCTGGGATATCCTTGATCGAGACAATGTCGAGATCGGTGTTTTCACCGGTCAGCTGGGTCATCACCATCTGGTTGTAATCGGCCGAGCCAAGATCGGTATAGGTGATCTTCACGCCCGGATGACCGGCTTCGTACCCGTCGATAAGCGCTTGGTAATAGGGGGTTTTCGACCAGTCCCAAAGCGCCCAATTCAGGGTTACATCTTCGGCATGGGCGATGCTGGCAGCGCCCGTGGCAAGAGCCGCAAAGGCGGCCATGGTTTTGAATGACGTATGGATTTTCATTTTCTCCTCCGTTTGAAAATCATGCCGCTTAGGGATGCGGTCTTTTGGATGCATTGCCGGGGGCCTCCACCCCGACATACTCGATGCCTGTTCTTGCTCCGGGCAGCATGGCGAAACTCATTACCAGGGTGCCGAGGGAAAAGTTCATGATCACCGGCATCGGCAGGGATACCGGGTAGAAAGCGATATGGATGAGCCAGAGCGCGACGGTGATCGCCAGCGCGGCCAGCCCGGGAAGCGGGCGGGCGAGGGTGGCAATCGCGGCGGCTTTCAGTGCGGGTTTCAGAGAAAGGTCTGAGATTACAAGCACTAGCATCAGGGCTGAGAGATAGATTGGCAGCAGCACGATCACCGCCACGGCCAGCCCCAGCGGCGCGGCAAAGGCCAGATTGTACTGCGCGGCTTTGGCGTAGAAACTCGCGGCAAAGACGGCCAGCGCGCCGATGATGAGGGCAAAAATGCCGGTCAGAAAAGCGTCTGCAAAACGTATGGCAAAGGTATGGCGGAAGTCGCGCAGCAGATAGTGGTTTTTGTCCTCGACCATGGTCACGCAAAGCCGGGTCATGGCGACATAGGCTGCGGGCAGGGTGATCAGTGGCAGCGCGGCAATCAGGAACAAGAGGTTCAGCTTGATCAGCTCCCACCATTCGCGCCCGAGGATCGAGGCGAAAAGCGCCAGCCCGGTTTTTGGCGGTGCGTCTTTCGGCACGCCCGGCCCGTCGCGAAACTGGAAGCTGAACAGCGAGCCAATCATTCGGTGGCCCTCATGAGTGAAGCTTCGGTTTCGGGATCGAACAGATGCGCCATGGTCAGATCGGCATGCAGGGTGATCTTGTCGCCGGTTCCGGCGGTGCAGCGCGGGCTGACCCGGGCGATGGCATTGCTGCCACCGATAGAGACATTCAGATGCACCTCGGCCCCCATCGGCTCGGCCAGATCGACCTGCGCCTCAAGCGGTGCGGTCAGGGCCGGGTCAACATCCAGGGGCGGGGCTTCGGAAAACGCTTCCGGGCGCAGGCCCAGCACCACCTCGCGGCCGATATAGGGGGCGAGTTTCTCGGGGTCGAGCCGCGGCGGCAGGGGCAGGGTGGTGCCATCAAACCGGGCTTGCAGCCCGCTTTCACCGCGTTCCAGCGTGACCGGGAAGAAGTTCATCTGCGGTGCGCCGATGAACCCGGCCACGAACATATCGACGGGGTGATCGTAAAGCTGCTGCGGCGTGTCGACCTGATGGATCCGCCCGTCGCGCATCACCACGATCCGGTCGGCCATGGTCATCGCTTCGACCTGATCATGGGTGACATAGATGAAGGTGGCATCCAGCCGCCGGTGCAGTTTGGAAATCTCGGCCCGCATGGCGCTGCGCAGCTTGGCGTCGAGATTCGAGAGCGGCTCGTCAAGCAGGAAGACCTCCGGCGAGCGCACCATGGCGCGTCCCAGCGCCACCCGTTGCCGTTGCCCGCCTGACAAGGCCTTGGGGCGGCGATTGAGCAGATGGGCAATGTCGAGAATATCGGCCGCCTCTTTCACCCGCTTATCGATGGTGGCTTCGTCTACCCGGCGGAGCTGCAAGCCGAAGGCCATGTTTTTATAGACGGTCATATGTGGGTAGAGCGCGTAGTTCTGGAACACCATCGCGATGTCGCGGTCTTTCGACGGCACATCGTTGACGATGGTATCGCCGATCACCAGATCGCCCGCCGTGATCTCTTCCAGCCCGGCGATCATGCGCAGGGTGGTGGATTTTCCGCAGCCCGAGGGGCCGACCAGAATGATGAATTCCTTATCCTCGATCTCAAGGTCGATATCGTGAACCACGGTTAGCGAGCCGTAGGATTTTCGGATTTTGTTCAGAGAGATATGTGCCATATGCCTGCTCGCCTTACCAATAGCTTTGCCAGTTGCGGCTGAGCCGGGTCAGCGCCTCAAAATAGAAGTAGTCGCCCCAGGAGACGCATTCGTCGACGCCTTCGCCGTGGCAGGTATTGTAGGGGGTCTTTTTCGAATAGGTGCCGTGCAGCAGTTGCCCGTTGGAAAGCTTCGGATCGCGGACGGCGTAATGTTCCCACAGGCTGGCCAGCATCTTGCGCGCCAGCTCGGTCAGCTCGCGCGCCCGTGCTTCCGGCACATGCCGCGCCATTTCCAGCAAGCCACAGGCGACGATGGCAGCGGCGGAACTGTCGCGCGGCTCGTCATCGCCATCGGAAAAGATCAGATCCCAATAGGGGATGAGGTCGGCGGGCAGACGGTCGAGGTAATAGGCCAGAAGCTTATCAAAAATCTCAATATCCGCCGGGTCGGGCGCATGGGCATAGACATAGGCGAGCCCGGCGATGCCCCAGGCCTGTCCGCGCGCCCATGAACTGTCATCATCATGGCCCTGATTGGTGGCGCCGCGCAGCGGGGCGCCGGTTTCGCGGTCCATGAAAAAGGTGTGATAGGTCGAGAAATCCGGGCGGATCGAATTGGCGAGTGTGGTTTTCAGATGTCGCTGGGCCAGATCGCGATAGCGCTCATCGCCGGTTTCTTCGCTGGCCCAGAACAGGATCGGCAGGTTCATCAGGCAATCAATGATGTATTGATAGAAGCCATCCGCGCCCATAGAGCCCCAGGCTTGCAGGAATTGCCCCTTTTCATGAAAGCGCGAGGCGAGCTGATCGGCGGCCAGAATCGCGGCCTTGCGCGCCTGTTCATTGCCGGTAAGCTTCCACGCCGCCATGCAGGTGGGGGTATAGAGAAAGCCCATATCGTGGTGATCCACCGCGATCTTGTTCTCAATCCGATGGGCAAAGCTTGCCACCTGTATTTCGGCGGCTTTGCGGAAGGCGTCATCGCCGGTGGCTTCCCAGGCCAGCCAGATCTGCCCGGGCCAGAACCCCGCCGTCCACTGGGTGTTGTCTACCGGTGGATAGAAGTTATTCACGCTGGAATGATTCTGCGCGGCATGGGTGAAGGTGGGCAGGTTATGGCGCACCTGCGCCACGGCAGCCTCCAGCGCCTCGGCCAGGGCGGTGTCGGTGATTGGCGCGACGGCTTCGATTGTGGGTGCGAGTGCCATGGATCAGCCTTTCAGCCCGGTCGAGGCGATGCCTTCGACAAAGAAACGTTGCAGCGCGAGGAACACCACCAGCACCGGCACCAGCGCCACCACCGAGGCGGCCATGATCAGCCCGTATTCCTGCGTGTATTGGGTGATGAACATGCGGATGCCGATCTGGATGGTCTTCAGCTCGGTCTTGGTGAGATAGATCAGCGGCCCGAGGAAATCATTCCAGGTGGTCACGAAGGTAAAGATGGTCAGGGTCGAGAGCGCGGGCATGGAAAGCGGCAGCATGATCCGCCACCAGATGCCATATTCGCTCATCCCGTCGATGCGCGCGGCTTCACAGAGCTCATCGGGCACCGACATATAGAATTGCCGCATGAGAAAGACGCCGAAGGCGGTAAAGGCCTGCAGGCAGATGATCGCCGTATGGGTGTTGTTCAGCCCGAAATCGCGCATCATCAGGAATTGCGGCACCATATAGACCTGCCATGGCACCGCGATGGTGGCGATATAGGCCAGAAACAGGGTGTTGCGGTAGGGAAAGCGCAGTTTTGCAAAGGCATAGGCGGCAAAGCTGGAGGTGACGAGCTGCAGGATGGTGACGATCACTGTCAGCTTTGTGGTGTTGTAGACAAACAGGCCGAGCGGGATTTTCGTCCAGATATCCACGAAGTTCTGCCAGCGCGGCTGGGCGGGGATCCATTCGATGGGGAAGGCGAAGACATCGCGGTCAAGCTTGACCGAGGCCGAGAGCATCCACACGAAAGGGGCCAGCATGGTCAGGGTAACGGCGATCACGATGGTATAGGTCGCGACCATCCGCCAGTTGATCAGCGCCTTTTTCGGACGGTGGAGCTTGCGCGGCTGAGACAGGGTGTCGGTCATGCCGAGACCTCCTTCTCTTCGGTCAGGCGGAACTGGACCACGGTGATGATCAGCACCATGAGGAACAGCACCAGCGCCACCATGCTCGAATAGCCCAGATCCCAGCTTACGAAGGCTTCGTTATAGATGTGATAGACCAGCACGAGGGTGGATGTGCCCGGGCCGCCCTGGGTGATCATGAAGATCTGGTCGAAGACTTTGAACGACTGGATGGTCAGCATCACCGAGACGAAAAAGGTCGTGGGCGCCAGTTGTGGCACGGTGATATAGCGGAATTTCTGCCAGGCGGAGGCACCGTCGATATCGGCGGCCTCATAGAGGTCGGGCGAGATGCCCTGTAGCCCGGCCAGATAGATCACCATGAAATAGCCCATGCTTTTCCAGACACCGAACATGATGATGGTGACCATCGCCCAATGCTTGTCGGCCGCCCAGCCGGGCAGGTTTCGCGGATCGACCCCGAGATTATACAGCACCATGTTCACCGGGCCGAAATCGGGGTTGAAGATCATGTTCCAAACCACCGCGACGGCGACCAGCGAGGCGACATAGGGGAAAAAGGCGATGGCGCGGAAAAAGTTGCGGCCAAAGATTTTCTGATTGAGCAGGATCGCGAGGCCGAGCGAACAGATCAGCGTCAGCGGCACTACGAAACCGGTATAGATGATGGTGTTCCAGAAGGCGGCCTTGAAGGCGCGATCTTCAAACAGGTGCCAGAAGTTGTCCAGCCCGGCGAAGGTGATCGGGTTGGAGCCATCCCAGTGCAGAAAGGCCAGTGCCAGCGCAAAGATGATCGGGCCGAGGGTGAAGATCGCAAAGCCCAGAAAATTCGGCGCGATAAAGGAATAGGCCACGGCCAGCTGCCGGATCTTGCGCATCCGGCGCGAGACGGGGGCAATGGGCTGACGCGGTGCGGTGCGGGGGGCAGAGGTCTCGGCGGTGCTCATGCCGACGCTCCTTGGTTGATCCTGAGGGTAAGCCTTGTGCCGGCAAAGGGCAGGCGCAGCCGGTAAAGTGTGGCGGGCCAGGCGCGGCGCAGACGCGGATCGCTGATGGCGATTTCCTCGACCCCCATGGCGCCTGCGCCGGTGATGGCGATCTGCCCAAAGCCTGCCACATCCACATGGGCATCGCCCGGGGTAACGGGGGCGGCGAACATAAGCGACAACGTGGCAGGGCGGCTCGACACACAGGTATCGACAATCTCGACGCTGCGATCATGATCAAAATTTACCTGCCGCCGGTAATGCGACACGCCAGCCTCATCCGGGTAGGCATTGGCCAGATCACAGGCAAAATTGGCGCTTTTCGCGGTCAGGCTGACCTCGACATTCTGGGCGGCAAATTCACGCCCGGCGCTTTGCCCGATCCCGCCGAAATCTGCGAGGTTGTGATAGCCCGACTGCATCGTCCAGATGTCATAGCGATCCGGCGAAAAGGTCTTGGCCGTATAGGTTTCGACGCCCACGTCGATCAGCAACGGCTTGTCATCAGCATAGAGCGTGACACTGCCCACATCGTTGTGATTATGCGGATCATCATTATGCCCGGCCTTGACGGCGAGCACAAAGCGCTGGTCGCGGGCCACCAGCATCTGGGTGCTGGGGAACCATATGTCGCCGGGCTGGCTTTGCGTGGCGCTAAAGCCAGCGATCTCTTCGGCGGCAAACAGGGCCTGCACCCGCGCGGTGAGGTCTAGCGCGGCGATGGGGTCGGTGTTGTCCACCTGCCGGGCCACGTCACCGGCGGCATGAGCCATCAGCGCCTGCGATCCAACGGCTTTGCCAAAGCGATATTCCGCCACGCCGCAGGGGGCGAGCACGGCCGAGGCATCGGCGAAGTTGATGTAGTAATCCCCCGCCACATGCATATTCAGGATGAACTCGGCCATGTTGCGGATTTTGGTCTGCTGCCAGAGCGGCGTGGTGGTGCCATGGCTTGCGGCATCCAGTACCTCCAGCGCCGCAAACAGGCACAGGGCGGCGTGGCGATAGTAATAGGCGCCCTCGGCACAGGCACCATCTTCGCCATATTCTGCCAGAAAGGCGTCAAGGCTGGCGGCGACTTGCTGCGCCACCGGCCCACGCATCTTGGCAAGCTCCGGGCGCAGGAACACCGCGCGCAGCATGTTCTGGCTGCACCAGGCTGTCCAATTGTTCATCTGCCCGCCTTGCGCGCCGGTCCACCAGGGCGGGGCGGTGAGATAGGGCGTGACCAGCCGGGTGGCGATCTCGCTGTCGATGCGCGCGGTAAGGCCGGGGGCGGCATTGTCCAGCGCCGGGCCGATCAGATGCGCGACCATGGCGAGCTGCGCGCCGGTCTCGGCGGCGAAGAGGTCAACCACAGGCCGGGCCGGATCAGGCTCGGGCAGCTGCGGCGTGTCGCGGATATAGGCGTTATGGGCCGGAAGCTGCCAGCCGAGCTCGTCGCAAATCAGCCCGATGCCTTCGGCGATTTTCGCAAGGAAACGCCCGGACCCTTCGGCACATTCGCCCAGAACCAGATCGTTGAGCATCAGCCGCCGGGCGAAATAGGGGGTCTCATAGGGTTCGCGCGCACCGGTCTCGCAGAAGGAGCGATAGAGCGATAGCGGCAGCTCTGGCCAGTCGGTGCCCAACTGCGCCTCGGCTTTCGACACGAGATCAGCGCAGGTCGCGGCATCCAGCCCGGTCCAGCCTTTGCGTGTGAGCGCGGCGGGTACAGGCAGATAGGCCCCGAACTTGTCCCGCGCCTGAGCCAATAGCTCTGCAACAGGGGCTGACAGGGCCCGAGCCGTATTTACCGGCGCAGCATGCATCTGATTCCTCTCCCTACGGGTGGTTTCGCCCCCGCTTAGATCTAGGTTTGCGAAACTTTCCTCGCCATGCAACACAAAATTGCAAAAGTTGCACAGTTTGCATAAGTTGCGTAAACTTGACGAAGCAGGGCAAAAGCGGCAGACCCTGCGCGCGCGAAACTGCCAAGATCCGGAGACCCGAATGCCAGATACCGGCAAACCCGTAAAAGAAGAGCGTTCCGGCACGAAAGTGACCTTGCGCGAGGTCGCAGAGGCGGTTGGCGTTTCGGTTAGTACCGCCTCGCGGGTGCTGAGCGGGGCACCGGGGATTTCCAGCGAAGTGCGCTATCAGGTGCAAAACGCGGCGCAGGCCCTGAATTACGGTGGCACCTCGGTGGCGAAGGCGCAGGTTTCAATCATCACCGATCTCAACACCGCGCTGGGCGGGGCGAGCGAGTTTATTCAGGCGGTGCAGCGAGGGATCGAAAAGCGCGCCCGCGATATGGGGGTCAACCTGACCATCACGCTGGTCGGTCCGGCGGGGCTGCCAGCTACGGTGCGCCACGAAGATGCCTCGGGCTGTCTGCTGCTGTCGATGCAATCGGAAGAGCTGATTTCAGAGCTGATCGGGCGCGATGTGCCCGCAGTGATCGTGAATGGCCGCGAAAACCTGATGCGGCTTGATGCACTGGCCCCGGCCAACCGTACCGGCGGCTATCTGGCCGCGCGTCATGTGCTCGACCTTGGTCATCGTAATATTCTGGTGCTCAGCCATTCCGGCCGTCCGACCATTCGCGACCGGCTGCTGGGGGCGCGCCGGGCGATGCGCGAAGCCGGGATCGAAGACGATCTGGCGGTGATGGAGCTGGAAGATATGCGCACCGATCTGGCCTATCGCGATTTGCGCGCCCGGCTGGATGAAAAGGGTGGGGCTGATTTTACCGCCGTCGTGTGCTGCAACGATTCCGCCGCGTTCGGGGCGATGGCGGCGCTGGCCGAATACGGGTTGAACGTACCCGAGGATATTTCGGTGATCGGCTTTGACGATGTGCCCACGGCGGCGCTGAATTCGGTGCCGCTGACCACGATCTCGGTCGATGCCGAGGATCTGGGCGCGCGCGGACTGATCCGGCTGATGGAGCGGATGCGCGCGCCGGGGAGCCTTGTGACCTATACCGAAACCGCCGTGCGGCTGGTGCCCCGCGCCTCAACTGCGCCGGTGCCGCAGGGCTGACGGGCGGCGGTTTTTCGTATTGGGTCAGAAATGCATGACGTTTGGGGCGAACTTCCATGACGCGATTTGGC
>JARRIY010000091.1:0-13313 GCA_037379985.1 Maritimibacter sp. | reverse complement strand
GCTTCGAGCGTGAGCGCGCCGGTTCCGCTAGCACCCACGAAGGTTCTGGTGGCGTTCACCGTCGCGCCCGTCACCGTCATGCTGGCGGTGGTGCCACTAGCGTCCCCAATACCAAGGTCATTGCTCACGGTCAGCGTGGTGGCGCCGCCGGTGACCGACAGATCCACAGTGGCATCCGTTCCCAGAGACAGATAACGCGCATCAGCATTGGCGCTGATCACGGTCGTCGCGGGTATTCCGTTATTGCCGAGAAAAGTGAAAGTGGACGCGGTTGGAACGGCCGTGGTCCAGTTGCCGGCCGTTCCCCAATCGGAAGTCCCCGCACCCCCCGTCCAATACTCCTGCGCCTGCGCGGCCTGCGGACAGGCCCAGAGCGTAGCTATCACGGCTGGTAAAGCGACCAGCGATGCGATGCGCTGTTTCCGATACAAAATAGTCGGACGCGCGGAGCTCAGATAGGCTGCCAGCATGAAATTGCCCGCTTAAATCTACTCGTTGTGTTGTCGGCCGAAGGCACACACAGACTGAAACGTTTCTTTTCGGCGCAAAAATCACCAGTTCTGCATACCTATATAACAGTTTTTGACCAGAAAGTCGAAAACTATTCTTAAGAATAGGTTAACTACCGTTCCCGAGGCCGTCAGTGATGCCTTTCGGGGGCGGCATGCTTAGCTTACTGTCGGGCTATGGAATCGGCACTGGACTGGCATCAGGCGAAAGCGCTTTTGGATTGGTATGTGGAGCTTGGCGCGGTTGACGCGGTAAGCGACATGCCGATCAATCGCTATGAGCTCGAACAAGCCAGCCCGAAACCGGCCCCGCGCAAAGCTGAGGCCAAGACCGGCCCGATGGCGCCCCCGGCAGAACCGGCAGGGCGTGATTACGCCGCGGAGGCAAAACAAATCGCCGCCCGTGCAGGCGATTTGGAAGCGCTGGCTGACGCGATGCGGGGCTTTGACGGGCTGGAACTGAAGAAAGGCGCGCGTAACTTCGTGTTTTCCGACGGAAATCCGGCGGCACGGGTGATGATCATCGGCGAAGCCCCGGGCGCGGATGAAGACCGGATCGGGCGACCTTTCGTAGGCCGGGCCGGGCAATTGCTCGACCGGATGCTGGCGGCCATCGGCCTAGACCGCACCAGCGCTGACGCGAAAAGCGCCGCCTATATCACCAATGTTCTTCCCTGGCGCCCGCCCGGCAACCGCACCCCGACGCCGGAAGAGATGGCGATGATGGTGCCGTTTCTTCAGCGCCATATCGCGCTGGCTGATCCCGACGTGCTGATCCTGATGGGCAACACGCCCTGTGGCGCGCTGCTCGGGCGCACAGGGATCCTGCGAATGCGCGGCAATTGGACGCAAGCGGCGGACAAACCGGCGATGCCGATGACTCACCCGGCCTATCTGCTGCGCAACCCGGCAGCCAAACGCGAAGCTTGGGCGGATCTTCTGGAGGTTCAGGCCAAGCTACGGGAGGGCGCATGAAGATTCTCGCCTTTTCCGATCTGCATCTGGATGAAGACGCCGCGCGCGCCATTCTGGACGCCGCGCCCGAGGCCGATCTAGTGATCGGGGCGGGGGATTTTGCTCAGCGGCGCGAGGGGCTTGATGCATATATGGCGCTGCTTGAGCCGATTGCCAACAAGGCGGTTTTCGTGGCCGGGAACAATGAAAGCGTGGACGAGCTGCGCGCCGCAAGCTCTGCCGTGATCCTGCATGGCGAGGCCGGACGGGTTGATGGGCTGACAATTGCGGGTTTGGGCTGTGCCGTTCCGCCCCTGCCGCCCCTGCCCTGGCCCTCGTGTGACATCACCGAGGATCAGGCGCGTGACCTTCTGGCACCGATCAAGCACGCCGACATTCTGATTTCACATTCGCCGCCGCATGGCGTCTGCGACCTGTTGGCGCAGCACGGCCATATGGGCTCCAAATCCGTGCGTGAAGCGGTCGAACACCTGCAGCCCAAGCTGGTCTTTTGCGGCCATATCCATGATAGCTGGGGGCAAGAGGGCATGATCGGTGCCAGCCGCGTGGTCAATCTTGGCCCGCGAGTGAATTGGTTCGAGATCGACCCCACCAGCTAGAGCCACGCTTGGCCATTCCGCCAATTGAGACCGGAGACAGAGATGAGCAAAATCACCGACGCCGACACCCGCGAATTCATCCCCGTGCGGATTGCGGTTCTGACCGTGTCCGACAGCCGTTCGCTGGCCGAAGACCGCTCTGGCGATACGCTGGTCAAGCGCATCGAAAAATCCGGGCATCTGCTGGCCGACCGCAAGATCGTCAAAGATGAACGCGCCGAGATCGCCGATATTCTGCGCACCTGGAGCCTGGACCCGGAAGTCGATGTGGTGATTTCCACTGGCGGCACCGGGCTGACCGGTCGCGATGTAACGGTCGAGGCCCATCGCGATGTCTATGAAAAGGAAATCGACGCCTTTTCGACCCTGTTCACGATGATCAGCTTTCAGAAAATCGGCACCAGCGCTGTGCAAAGCCGCGCCACCGGCGGGGTGGCCAATGGCACCTATATGTTTGCCCTGCCCGGCTCGACCGGCGCCTGCAAAGATGGCTGGGACGAAATCCTTGAGCCGCAGCTCGATTACCGCCACCCGCCCTGCAATTTCGTGGAAATCTTCCCGCGTCTCGACGAGCACAAACGCCGCAAATAGCCCCGCGCCTCCGCGTGGGCGCGCGACCTCGCTTGGCCTCACTCCAGCCGGGTACAGCCTTGAATATCAACCGCATGCCCGTCTGCGATCACCGTCAGGCGCAGGGTTTTTGTATCAAGCTCAAACGGCTCGGCGGTGGGCGGCACCAGATCGGCAGTAGCGGTCAGCCTGCCTCCCTGCCGCTCCTGCATCGCTTCCGACACCCAGATCGCGCGGTCATCGGGTTCGAACACTGTAACCTCGTCCAGACCTACCTGCGGCAATTCCAGCGCAGCGGTCACGCGCAGCCCGTCGGAAATCGGCTCCACCGTGCAATTGGCCGAGACCAGCCCGGCAACATCCGATGCGGCAGGCTGATCCTCCAGCGCCGCCGCAATACGCGGATCATGTTCCCCCGCCTCAGGCAAAGCGGCACTGACCTCTGCCTGAAACGGCATGCAGACATCGTGACAAATCCCCATCTCAATCGCCCCGGTCAGGGCAATCTCCTGATCCGGATCGGCAGGGGTGATTTCCACCGGCAGCACCAGCTCGCCATGATAGCCCAGCGTGGTCATGCCATTGGAGCGCACCACCTCGGGCACCGGCCAATGCAGATCAACCGCCGCGACATTCTGCGAGCCTGACCAATCAATCCCCGGCGGCAACCCGGCCTCGCCCGGCGCCCGCCAATAGGTTTTCCAGCCCTCTTCCAGCTCGATATGCAGCGCGGCCATGTGATGCCCATCGGCCATGCGCCAACCGGGCAGCATTTCGACACGGGCCAGCGGCGCTTGCGTGTTTTGAGCAAAACCGGGCACGGCCAGCGCCGCAAGGATCAGGGATAGAGTAATGTTTTTCATGCCCTCCGATATAAGCCGCCAATCGTGAAGGGGAAGTCACTTTCCCGACAGCGGGGCGAGAGGTCGCAACCTCTTGCAATATCCGCCCGCGCATGCCCATCTTTGGGATATGAATGATATTTTCCCATCCGACGCGCTGTCAGGTCAGCTTCTGATCGCCATGCCCAGCATGGGTGATCCGCGGTTTGATCATGCGGTGGTGCTGGTCTGCGCCCATTCCGACGAGGGCGCGATGGGAATCATCGTCAACAAACGTGTGCCAGAGCTGCATCTCGACGATCTGCTTGAGCAGCTCGATATCAAAACCAGCGATAGCAGCCGGGATGTGGCGATTCATTTCGGCGGACCGGTGGAAGGCGGGCGCGGTTTCGTGCTGCATTCCACCGATTACCCCGGCAACCCTTCAACCCTGCTGGTCGATCCCGGCTTTGGCCTGACCGCCACCAAGGATGTGTTGGAAGACATCGCCAGCGGCAGCGGCCCGCGCGCGGCGATGACGGTGCTGGGCTATGCGGGCTGGGGCCCGGGGCAGCTGGAAAGGCAACAAAACGCCTGGCTGACGGTGGATGCCGACGAAGCCATCGTGTTTGACCCCAATGATGACGGCAAATGGCTTGGTGCGCTGAAAAAACTGGGGATTGATCCCCTGATGCTGTCGGCTGAGGGCGGCAGCGCCTGAACGCAAGTTACGGCGCGGGGCTATCCTTGCGCGCGCCGTCACTGGCCTCCCGCAATTTCTCGACCTGCGCCAGAAACGCCTCCGCCCCATCGCCCAATGCGGCAATCAGCTCGGCATGATAAGCGGCGGCAATCGGGGCCAGCGTATCGATCATATCGCGCCCGCTCTCGGTGAGCGATAGCTGCACCAGCCGTCGATCCTGCGCGTTTTCCACCTTGGTCACATAGCCCGCCGCCTGCAGCCGCGAGGCCGCCCGGCTGACCTTGGGTTTGTCCATTCCGACCCGGCGGCAAATTTCCCGCACCGACACCGCTTCTTCCTGGCTCAAATGCGCCACAACCCGCCATTCCGACACGGAAATCCCGTAGCGATCACGATAATGGCGGGAAAACGCGCCGCTCATGCCCCGCGACAATTCAGCGATCTGATAGGGCAGAAACTCTTCCAGTACAAAATCTGTCACAGCACTCTCCCGGTCGTTTCCGCGATATGACCTGACAGTGCGCGGGCGTGCAAGGGGGAGGGCAACCGCACCGCGTGAAACAGAAAGGCCGGAGCACTGCCCCGGCCTTTTCCATGTAAGATTTGCCGAGCAGATTTTGCCCAGCAAGACTTATCCTGTCAGATCAAGCGGCCTTCCGGCGACGCGGACGGCGGCTTTTGCTCCCCTGCCCGCCTGCGCCATTACCTTGGGCTTTGCCCTGCGGTTTACCCTGGCCTTGCCCGCCGCGCTGACCGCGCGCAGCGCCGCCAGTCGGTTTGCCTGCGCCCTGTTTCGGCGCGCCACCGCGACGCCCGCCGCCACCACCACCGCCACGGCGGCGCTGTTTCGGCGCATCCACCTCTTCCGGGCGTTCGCCGCCCAGAATCGGAATTGAAACCTTCATCACCTTCTCGATCTGCTTCAGCAGCCCGATCTCTTCGCCCGACACAAAAGCAATGGCTTCGCCATCGGCCCCAGCCCGCGCGGTGCGGCCAATCCGGTGCACATAGTTCTCGCCAACTTCCGGCAGGTCGAAATTATACACATGGCTGACGCCGGGAATGTCGATCCCGCGCGCGGCCACATCGGTGGCAACCAGAATGCGCGCCTGACCTTCGCGGAACGCCGAAAGCGCACGTTCGCGCTGGCCTTGCGATTTGTTGCCATGGATCGACACCGCCTCATAGCCATCGGCAACAAGCTGTTTCATCAGCTTCTCGCAGCCATGTTTGGTGCGCCCGAAAACCAGCGCCAGCCCGTCCGGCGCATCATCGAGATAGCGTTTCAACAGGCGGATCTTGTCATCCTTGCCTTGTGCCCAATGCACCCCTTGGGTGATCTTGTCAGCGGCCTTGCCCGGGGGCGAGACCTGCACGCGCACCGGATCAGACAGGTAAGTCCCAGCGATTTCTTCCATATCCTTGGGCATGGTCGCGGAAAACAGCATGGTCTGGCGCGGCGTGCCAAGCTTCGGCGCGATTCTCCGCAGCGCGTGGATGAAGCCCATATCAAGCATATGGTCAGCCTCATCGAGCACCAGGAAGGTGGCCGCATCCAGCCGCACATCGCCACGATCCATCAGATCGATCAGACGGCCCGGCGTGGCGACCAGAATATCGGTGCCTTTCGCCAGCGCATTGGACTGACGGTTGATCGACACACCGCCAACCACGGTGACGACTTTCAGATGCGTGCCTTTTACGTAAAGGAACAGGTTTTCCGCGATCTGGTTCACCAGCTCACGGGTCGGCGCCAGGATCAGCGCGCGGGTGGTTTTCGGGCTGCGCCGGTCATGGCTGCCCAGAAGCTGCTGAATCAGCGGCAGGCCAAAGGCGGCAGTTTTGCCGGTGCCGGTCTGCGCCAGCCCCATCACGTCGCGGCCTTCCAGCACATGCGGGATGGATTTCGCCTGAATCGGCGAGGGAGTTTTATATCCGGCAGCCTCAACGGCAGCCAGAAGCTTCGGGTCGAGCCCGAGCGATGCAAAATCGGTCATATATCTCTTTCTGATGTGCGGAAGCACATAAACGGGGCGGGGCGCGACATTGCGCCCGGCATGAAGGTGCGGACCAATCCTCGCGTCAGAGCCCCTGCCCTGTCGCCGTTCGGCCCGTTGACCCCCCGCGTGATGTGGGAACCTGTGTGGCGCGGTTTCGCGCCGATGACCGTTCTGTGCCGCCCGAATTTGTATATTATCAGCGGCGGTGGCTCACGCGGCCACCAGAACGATGCACCCTCATCACAGCATGTGGCCCCTGAGTCAATGTAAATCAACCTCCCCCTTTTACCGCAGCCCTGTTTGGGGTATCAGCGCCTCCGGTCTGATCCAGACTCATACAAAGGAGACCCAGATGGGCTACAAGGTCGTCGTCTGCGGCGCCACGGGCAACGTGGGCCGTGAAATGCTGAACATCCTGGCCGAGCGCCAGTTCCCGGTGGATGAAATTGCCGCACTTGCGTCGCGCAAGTCGCTGGGCACCGAAGTCAGCTTTGGCGATAAGACTATCAAGACCAAGGATCTGGACACTTTTGATTTCACTGGCTGGGACATGGCGCTGTTCGCCGTGGGGTCGGAAGCCACCAAGAAATACGCGCCCAAGGCCGCGAAAGCGGGCTGTGTGGTGATCGATAACTCGTCGCTCTACCGCTATGACCCTGACGTGCCGCTGATCGTGCCGGAATGTAACCCCGACGCGATCCATGGCTATGCGAAGAAAAACATCATCGCCAACCCGAACTGCTCGACCGCGCAGATGGTTGTGGCGCTGAAACCGCTGCATGACCGCGCCAAGATCAAACGCGTTGTCGTCTCCACCTATCAATCGGTGTCGGGCGGCGGCAAGGATGCGATGGACGAGCTTTGGGACCAGACCAAAGGCATGTATGTGCCCGGTCAGGAAAAAGAGCCGGCGAAATTCACCAAGCAGATCGCCTTCAACGTGATCCCGCATATCGACGTCTTCATGGATGACGGCTCGACCAAAGAAGAATGGAAAATGGTCGCGGAGACGAAGAAAATCGTCGACCCGTCGATCAAAGTCACCGCCACCTGCGTGCGCGTGCCGGTCTTTGTCGGCCATTCGGAAGCGGTGAATATCGAGTTCGAGGAATTCCTCGATGAAGACGAAGCGCGTGACATCCTGCGCGAAGCCCCGGGCATTCTGGTGGTCGATAAGCGCGAAGACGGCGGCTATGTGACCCCGGTGGAATGCGTTGGCGATTTCGCCACCTTCATCAGCCGCATCCGTCAGGATTCGACCGTCGAAAACGGGCTGAACCTGTGGTGCGTCTCGGACAACCTGCGCAAAGGCGCCGCCCTGAACGCGGTGCAAATCGCCGAGCTGCTGGGCCGCGAAGTTCTGAAAAAGGGCTGAGCCGCCTTACAAGATTACGGAAAGGCCGTCGGGAAACCCCGGCGGCCTTTTCATATGCGCGGTTCCGCCGATGCGACATTCTCGGGCTAGGACAAAACCCGGCGCCGGGCTAGCCTGCTCGCAATTGCTTCAGGAGAGGTTCCCATGCATCGTCTTAGTATTTCCCTTATTACCCTTCTCGCCGCGTTCCCCGCCTTTGCCGAAGACATCTACACCCAAGCGCCGGTGGTTGCGGCCACGGTCTATCCGCAAGGCGCCACGCTCACCCATCGCGCCACGCTGGACCTCAGCGCAGGTACGCATCGCGTGCTTCTGCCCTATGCCGCAATGAACGGGTCCGGTGCCCTGCCCCGGATCAAAACCTCGGAAGGAGTCAGCATCGGCGCGCTCGGCTTTCATCCTAGCATGACGATTGACCGCGAAGCCCTGTTTACCGAGGCACAGGCCGAGGCCTGGGCGGCGGTTGAAGCGGCGCAGGATGCGGTGACGGCGAAATCAGACGAGATCGCCACGGCGAGCGCCAAGATCGACGCGCTGAAAGCCCGGATCACGTTTCTGGCCGAGGTGAAGCCCGACAGCGCCGCCAGTGCCGAAGACCTGCTATCGCTGGCTGATATGGTGCAGACCGAAACCGGCGTGGCCAAGGCGGCGCTGATTACCGCTCAGGCCGGGCTTCGCCCCTTGCAGGACGCACTGGATGAGCTGACCCAAACCCTGAGCGCCGCGCAGGATGAGTTTGAAAAGCTCACGCCCCCTTCAAACCTAGCCAATATGCTAAGTGTTGATCTGAAGGTCGCCGAAGCTGGTCCCGTCACCCTGGAACTGACTGAACAGAACCGCGCGGCGAGCTGGCAGATGGATTATGACCTCGATCTTGATCGCGATGCCGGTAGCCTTGCGATTGCCCGCAAAGTGATCGTGACCCAGCAAAGCGATATCGCCTGGAACGACGTGGCGCTGACCCTTTCCACCGCACGGCCGGGCGAGGAAAGCAGCCCCAGCGACGTGTCGCCTGATCACGCCTGGGTCGAGGAAGAGATGGATGATGGCTTCGCCGTCGGCAGCCTGTCGCGCAGCATGGAACTGGCCCCGACCCCCTTGGTCGAACCCGCTCTTGCCTCGGAAATGGATATGACCACGGCCGAGCTGCAGATCGACGGGCTGGCGATCTCCTACGCCTACCCAACCCCGGTCACCATCGCCCCGGGCAGCGGCGCTGAACTGGCTCTGGACGAGCTCACGCTGGAAGCCACTCCGCTGGTCCTGGCCAGCCCCCGCACAGATGAAACCGCCTTTACCGTCGCGCGGTTCAGCAATGATAGCGGTGAGCCGATCCTGCCCGGACAGGCCAATATCCTGCGCGACGGGCATTTCATCGGTCGCCAGCAGATCGACCTCATCCCCGCCGGGGCCGAAACCGAGCTGGGTTTCGGCGCAATCGAGGGGATCCGTTTGAATACGATTTTCGACCGCAATGCCGAAGGCGATACCGGCATCATCAACCGCTCGAATACCCGCACCCAGACGATCAGCTTCACCGTCGAAAACCTGACCGGCGAGGCGCAGGATGTGCGGGCGATCTTCCCCCTGACCTATTCAGAGCAGGAAGACCTTGAGGTGCAGGTGACGGCGACGCCCAAACCCAGCGAGACCGATCTTGACCATAAGCGCGGCGTGTCCGCCTGGGATCTGTCGCTCGCTCCGGGCGAAACCGGCGAGGTCTCTATTAAGGTAGAGCTGGACTGGCCGCAGGGGCAGCAATTGCGCTGGTATCCCTGAGCTGAAACCGGGGGGGAACCAAAACCATAATGCAAGTGGTTTCCCCCGCCCCAGTCTAATTTGTTGGTTCAGTTTATATACAGTAAATTTCTCGTCTTTCGACTAAATTTTGCCACATTTCCGGACATTTACCGCCGGATTCCCTCTGCAGATTTCAATCATCGGCAAGACAAATTGCCCCCTGGTAAAGCCAGACAAGCCTAAAGGCCCCCGACCGGAAACCGGTGCACAAATCATCGCAGAAACCGATCCGCATCCAAATGGATGTACACCGTAGGGAGACCACCATGTCGTCGAATGTCATCGCTTTCACCAGCCGCGCCGCCAACACCAACATCCAGCCGGTTCAAAGCCTTGCTTCCGCTCGCGACAATGTTGTGTCGCTGGCCCAGTGGATCGGGAAATCCATGCCGCACCGCACTCCGACCGGCGTTTTCTTCACCACCCGCGTGATCGTCGCGCCCGGTGAAATCGCCTGAGCTGAAATCGTCTGAACCGCCAGATTACAAAGAATAAAAAGACAAAAAGGAACACCGCCATGACCGCCACTCTTCTTGAAAAAGCCCGCGCTGGTCGCCGTGCCGCTCTCGCTTCGCTTAGCCATCACACTGACCGCGCCGAAAACGTGATCTCGCTGTTTGAAGAAGCGCCGCAACCGCGCAAATCCATCCCGGAATTCCGCTCTGTGCGTCGTCATGTCGAACCTGAACTGACCCACAGCGCCCCGGTGCTCGTGCTGGATCAACGCATCGCTGCCTGATCGGCCAGCCCTGATTATCTGAGACTGACCGGCGCGAGATGCCGGAAACCCGGAGAAAGACAATGAAATCCAACGTCATCGCCTTTGATCGCGCCCGTAAAACCACCCGCAGCGACACGGATCGTCCCGTTGCCGATAGCGAAAATAAAGTCGTGTCGCTGATGGAGTGGAAAACCCGCACCCGTACACGCCGCACCGCGTCGGGTGTCTATTTCACCACCGGTATTCTTGCCACCTGGGGCGGCGCTGCCTGAGCCCGTCTTTCATACCAAACCCAAACTGTGAAACAGGAATTGACCGATGTCGAATGTCAGCTATCTCGATAAAGCCCGTGAACGCCGCCGCGCCGCACTGCAAGTTCTGGACAGCCGGACTGTGATTCGCAGCCGCAAAGATGCCCAGCCTCTGGAACTGATTCCCACCGATATTTCCGATGACGAACGTCGGAGTGTTGCCGCCTGATGGCCCGGATGGTGCGTGCTGAACCCGCGACATGGGTTGGGACGCATCGCCAAATTGGATTGCATTTAAGGCAATTCCACCGCCAGACGCAGCCAAAACGCCCGCAGAACCGGGCCAAACGCCAAGCTGTGCGGCACACTCAACCGGGCTCAGACCGGCTGAAAACGCTCCGCCTCCGAATCATACCAGAACAGATCGCCCGCGCTGATGTCATGCCACAGCCCATGCAGGGTCAGATCTTCGGCCTCCACGGCTTCGCGCACAAACGGGAAGGTCATCAGGTTTTCCAGCGACACGATCACCGCCTGTTTTTCCAGCTCGCAAACGCATTCAGCTTCGGTCTGCTCGCCGCGAATCCGTTCATATCCCGGCTTGAGCAGGTCCATCCAGCGCCCGACAAAGCTGGTTTCTTCGACCAGTTCCGGCGCATTGCCCATCACCATATCGTAAAATCCGCGCACCCCTCCGCAGGAGGAATGGCCCATCACGATCACATGCGCCACTTTCAGCGCGCTCACCGCATATTCCAGCGCGGCCGAGGTGCCGTGATGATTGCCGTCGCTTTCATAGGGCGGCACCAGATTCGCGATATTGCGATGGATGAAAAACTCGCCCTGATCGGCCCCGAAAATCGAAGTGACATGCACCCGACTGTCGCAGCAGGAGATCATCATCGCTCTGGGATGCTGACCTTCCGACGCCAAACGCCGATACCAGGCCTTGTTTTCACTGTATCCGGTGGCCTTCCAGCCGTGGAATCGGCCTACCAGAGTGGCAGGCAGGGCGCGCGCGTGTTTCATCGTCGTCCTCTTGGCTTTGATCTTGCCCAAACTACCGGGGATTTAGGTGAAATTCGAGAGATTTCACCCCTTTGGAGAAACCTTTTCTTGAGGTGGTTTTGCCAGATTGGAGGCACTGAGGGAAAGATTGGGGTGAGATCGTGACCACTGTTTTAAGACTGAACTACGCAGAATCTGTCCGACTCGATCATAGCCAACTCGAAGTGCTCTATCAGAGCCTTGGGGCGGTTGGGGCTGATAAGGTTGTAAATCATGCTTTGGAGGAGCTTGCATCAGGTCTGATGCAGGTTGGAAAGCAATATCGCGCTGGCGATATGGACGAGCTTCGCACATCCGTTCGCGGCGTCATCGCTGCGGCTCAACAGGTGGGGATGACCCTGTTGGCCCGGGTTGGTCGCGACGTGCTCGACCTGTCGCACAGCTATGATGCGGTGGCTTTTGCCGCCACTGTCGCGCGTTTGGAACGTATCGGAGAAGGATCTCTGGTGGCCGTCTGGGAATTGCAGGATATGTCGTCGATATAATCCTGCGGATGACGGCCCCTCTTGCAGGTGTCGCGAGGCCGGGTAGGTTAGGGCGAACCGTAACCGGAGCCCCCAATGCCCTATTCATTCGACCTCGCTGACACCCCGTCCATCCCGCTGCATCTTATTGATAAGAAAAATCTTTCCACGCACCTGGCAGGGCTTGATGCGGCTGGCAAGGCATGGGCAGAGGCAAATGGGTTCAGCGCGGCTCTGGGCGAAGTGCTTGCCATACCGGGTGCCATACACAATGCCGACGGAATGCCGACCATGGTTTTGGTCGGCCTCGGCGATGATGAGGCGCGCGCCCGCACCCGCTTCGGCCTCGCCAAAGCCCGCACCGCCCTGCCGAAAGGCAGCTATCATCTGGTGACAGATCTGACCGGCCCGGCACTGGAAGAAGCGGCGCTTGGCTGGCTGCTCGCGGGCTATCGCTTCACCCGCTACAAAGACAGCCCAGCGCCAAAGGCCCGGCTTGTCGCGCCGGAAGGTATCGACGCAGCACGTCTTGAAATCATTGCCACAAGCGAGGCCCTGACCCGCGATCTGATCAACATCCCCGCGTCCGATATGGGGCCGGGCCAGCTGGAACAGGCCGCGCGTGATCTGGCCGAAAGCTTTGGGGCTGAGATCAGCGTGACCACCGGTGACGCCCTGCTCAATGGCAATTTCCCGATGATCCACGCCGTCGGCCGCGCCGCCGCCCGCGATCCGCGCCTGATCGACATGCGCTGGGGCAGCACCGGCCCGCGCCTGACCTTGGTCGGCAAAGGCGTCTGCTTCGATACTGGCGGGCTGAACCTGAAGCCCGGCAGCTCCATGGGCCTGATGAAAAAGGATATGGGCGGGGCCGCGAATGTGCTCGGGCTCGCGCGGATGATCATGGCGCTTAACCTGCCTCTGCAACTGCGCGTCCTGATCCCGGCGGTGGAAAATTCGGTCTCCGGCGACGCCATGCGCCCCGGCGATATTCTGAGCAGCCGCAAGGGGTTGACGGTTGAGGTCAACAATACCGATGCCGAAGGGCGGCTGGTGCTGGGCGATGCGCTGGCCTTGGCAGATGAAGACGCACCCGATCTGGTGATCTCGATGGCAACCCTCACAGGGGCGGCCCGCGTCGCCGTCGGCCCCGACCTCGCCCCCTTCTATGCCACCCAGCCCGATCTGGCCGCTGCGGTGAAAACCGCCGCCGCCAAAGTGGCCGATCCGGTCTGGGAAATGCCCTTCTGGGCACCCTATGAGCCGAAAATCGAACCGAAAATCGCCGATCTCGACAATGCCCCCTCGGGCGGCATGGCAGGCTCGATCACCGCCGCGCTGTTTCTGAAACGCTTCGTCACCGAGACCCCGCGCTACATGCATTTCGACATCTACGGCTGGCAGCCGGAAGATGCCCCGGCGCGTCCGAAAGGCGGGGTTGGGCAAGGCGTGCGGGC
>JARRIY010000090.1:0-23914 GCA_037379985.1 Maritimibacter sp. | reverse complement strand
GCTCAGGGTCAGCACCCCTTGCAGCCCCACGGCCACCAGCCAGACCGACCGCGCCAATTGCATGGAATGCGGCGCCATGGCGGTGGCGATCAGCAGCAGCGAGATGCTGAAAGTCGGGAAAAACGCCAGCCGCACCGGGTGCTGCCACTCCGCCCGCACCGCCTGCGGATAGCGCAGCGCCTTGGCAAGATAGAGCGCGGTGATCACCACGAAGGCCGCAATGCCCAGCCCCATGACGATCTCGGCCAGCGGGTCGGCAAAGCCATAAAACGCCGCGGCGGCATGAAAGGCCAGCGACATCCCCATCAGCCCCATAACCACGGCGAAAAACGTGATCGGAAAATCTTTCAGCCGGTTTCCTGGTGTCTCTGTCATGACCTGCCCTCATATTACATTTCCTGAAAGCGTTGCCGAAAGCGCCTGCTTCGTCAACGCGGTATCTTTGCCACAGCGGGCGTAACGGCTAGGGTGGATGCAACAGAGGGAGGAGACATGGCAGAGGATATTCTGATCCGCGAGCGCGCGGGTGCGGTGATGCGGCTGGTGCTGAACAGTCCCGGCACGCTCAACGCACTGTCCGACGAGATGCTGGCCGCACTCAGCAGCGCCTTTAACGAGATCGGCGCCGATACAACCATCCGCGCCGTGGTGATAGCCGCGCAGGGCAAAGCCTTTTCCGCCGGGCATGATCTGAAACAGATGCAGGCCCATCGCAATGCCGCCGATGGTGGGCGCGGCTATTACGACGACCTTTTCACCCGCTGCAGCGCGGTGATGCAGAAACTCCCTGCCCTGCCCCAGCCGGTGATCGCCGAGGTGCATGGCATCGCCACGGCCGCAGGCTGCCAGCTTGCGGCGAGCTGCGATATGGTTGTCGCCGCCGAAGGCACGCGCTTTGGTGTGAACGGGATCAATCTCGGCCTGTTCTGCTCCACCCCCGCCGTCGCCCTGGCCCGCGCCGTGCCGCGCAAACAGGCCTTCGAAATGGCCGCGACCGGCGAGTTTATCGACGCCGCGCGAGCGCGTGAAATCGGGCTGGTCAATCGCGTCGTGCCCCCTGAGGCGCTCAGCGATGAAGCGATGGCACTGGCGCAGGTCGTTGCCGCCAAGCTCGGCGGGGCCATGCAGATCGGCAAACAGGGGTTTTATGCCCAGATCGGCCAACCGCTGGATGTGGCCTATCAGGTGGCCGGGGCTGTGATGGTGGATAACATGCTGGAGCCGGACACGGCGGAAGGCATTCAGGCTTTCATCGAAAAGCGCAAACCAGACTGGCCCCAAGACTAACCCAAAAGCCTTCAGAAGGCTTTTCTGGTCGCATTGCCAATCCAAAGCGAAACGGCAATGCGGCGCCCCTAGTCCCGCGGCGTCAGCTTCAGCCAGATCCCGTCTTTCCCGCGCACGGTCAGATGCGCCACCGGCATGGCCGGGCGATCTTCCACCAGCTCAAAGCGAAACGCCCTGACCAGTAGCGCCAGCAATAGCGGCCCCTCGGCCATGGCAAAGCTCGACCCGGTGCAAACGCGCGGTCCTTCGGAAAACGGCATATAGCCCAGCCGCAACCCCTCCTTGCCATTCGGAGTTTTGAACCGCCCCGGATCAAACTCATCGGGGCGATCCCAGATCCGCTCATGCCGATGCAGATGCCAGGGGCTCAGCACGATCTGCGCGCCGGGCTTCACGTCGCGGCCGCGAAATTGCACCGGACATTTCGCCTCGCGCACCATCATCGGCACCGGCGGATAAAGCCGCAGCGTTTCGCGAAACACATCGCGGGCGATGCGCAGGCGTTTCAGAGTTGAGAAATAGATTTTCTCCGGCTCAAACTCGCGCCGCGCTTCCTCTGCCACCTGTTCCTGCCAGTCCGGATGCATGGCGAGCAGGTACAGCGCCCAGGCCAGCGCCGAGGCGGAAGTTTCGTGCCCCGCGAGGAAAAAGATCGCCACCTGATCGACCATTTCTCCGGTCTCGAACACATCGCCGGTTTCAGGGTCGCGCGTGGTCATGATCTTGGTGGCAAGGTCGTCAGGCGCCGTGCCTGCCTTGATCGCCGCCATCCGCTCCGCCGTCAGCCCCGCGATCAGATCACGGATCTCGCGCGCGGTGCGTTTGGTTTCGCGGCTGTGAAAGCGCGGCACCCAGCGCGGCAGCGGCAGCAGCGCGCCAAGGTTCAGCACCGGCTGGGCCCGTTGATGGGCTTTGAACTTGGCAAAGGTGGCGCGCGCCACGTCGTGATCAATCGGGATCGAAAACAGCGTGCGGAAAATCACATCGGCGGCGGCTTCGCTGGTCTCGGCTTCAATCTCAATCGGCGCGCCATCGGCACGGGCTTTGAGCCGTTCTACGGCGGCCACGCCCGCATCCCACATCGCCGGAAAGGTATCCTTGATCCGCCCGCCTTCAAAGGCCGGGTCGATGATCCGCCTCTGCCGCTTCCAGGTCTCGCCATTGGTGATAAACACCGAATTGCCCAAAAGCGGCGCCAGCCCTTCGCGGATCCGGTCGGATTTGGGGAAATCGTCTGGATTGGTCTTCAGCACCTCTTCCACCAGCGCCGGATCATTGCACATGTATGAGCGGAAAAACGGCGTGCGAAACTCGGCCATCCAGGCGTGATAGAGGTGCCCGGGCTGCGCCGAAAGAATGTCTTGCCGGAACAGTTTTGCATATTTGCGCAAGCTGACCTTGCGCGCGCGGGCGGGCGGTTTCGGAGGCAGCGTCATGGCGCCATGCTTGTGTATTTCGAAGCAGCAACGTCAATGCGACTTTTCGACTGCACCCGGTCGCGATAGCGTGTGACAAGGGTCAGCGGCCCGGCGGTGACGCGGAAATAGTCGTAATCCCAAGGCAGATCGAAAGCGCACATATATTGGAAATGCAGCCGGAAAAACCGCCAGCGCAGCTCTTTCCAACGCTCAGGCGCCAGAGGGCGCAGTCACATCCAGCCAGGCAATACGGTCCTGCCTCGACATCTCATGCAGATCGCGCCGCAGCCGCTCGGCCTCCGGCAGGAAGGATACCATCGGCACCACCTGCCCGAGGCTCAGAAACCCCAGCGCAGGCCCCTGTTCGGGCACCCGCCCGGCGCGCAACAGATCGGCCAGAATGGAAATCGCCAGATGCGCCCCCGAGGAATGGCCAACCACCAACACCTCGTCCACATCGCTTTCCAGCGCCTCGGCAATCTGATCGCCAAATTCCGCCATCCGCGCCTCAAGCTCCGGCGGATTGGCCCCTTTCGAGGCCGCCGAATAGGCGTAGTCATGCATCAGGTAATAGACATAGAGCTTGTTATCTATCCGCCGGAAATATTTCAGCGTGAAGGTCAGCACCGCAGCAAAGACCAGCCAGAAGGCAACCAGCCCCGGATAGGCAATCCAGCCGCCCGAAAAGACCAGCCCCAAGGCCGCGCGCAGCCCCCAAGAGGTTAGCCCGCCCGCCAGCCAGCCCAGGAGCAAGGCCACCACCAGTTGCAGGATCAGCATCCCAATCGGATAAAGCGCCGCGATCACCGGCCCTTTGCGCAGCCACATCAACCGCCGCATGGTGCCAGAGGCGATATAGGTCCAGGCGGTGCGCGCCATCAGCAGATAGGTGGCGGCAATCCCGCGATCCATCGAAGCTTTGACGATATCGGACCAGACCAGCACATCAAACTCGGCCTCAACCTCATGGGTTTCGATCCGCGCATCCACCTGCCAGCCATAGCTGTTGCGCCCAGTGCGCCCGATCAGCTCGATCTCATAGCCTGAAATCCGCGCCTGTTCGGCGCTTTCCGTGCGGTAGAGCTCGCGATAACGCCGGGGCGGGATCGGGTCATAGCCGGGGATATAGAATATCCGCCGCCGCCGAACCTCATGCGGCACCGGCGCCGACGGATCGTCGGGCTGGTAGACCGGCAGAACATCCGGTGCATTCTCTGGCATATTTTCAGACGAGGGACTGCTCATGCCTCTCACGGTCTTCCTTGTTTCGGGGCAGGATAGACTGGGAATGGGGCGATGATAAGACCGGAAATCACAAGAGTTTAAACGGGTTTCGCCGGGTCAGCCGACATTCATCAGCCCCGGGAACATTTCCAGCAGCCAATAGGAAAACTGGCTGAACCCGCCGGTCAGCATCAACAGCCCGACCGTCCAGAGCAACAGCCCCATGATCCGCTCGATCCGCTCCATATGGCGCTTCATCCAGTTCATCAGCCCTTGCAGGCGCGGAAAGAACGCCGCGACCAGCAGGAAAGGAATGCCCAGCCCGGCGGCATAGATCGCCAGCAACAGCGCCCCGCGCGCAGCAGAGCCTTCCATCGCAGCAAGGCCAAGGATCGCCCCCAGTTGCGGGCCAAGGCACGGGGTCCAGCCAAAGGCAAAGGCCAGCCCCAGCAGATAGGCTCCAAAGGCCGATCCGCCCTTGTCGCCCACATCAAACCGGGCTTCGCGGTTCAGAAAGGGGATGGTGAAAATGCCAAGGAAATGCGCCCCGAAGATCATCACCAGAATGCCCGCGCCCGCCGACAGATAGTTCTGCGCCTTGGCGAAGGCCCCGCCAAACGCCCCGGCGCCATAGCCCAGCAGCAAAAACACCGTCGACAGGCCCAGCACGAAAAACAGCGCCGTCGCCAGCGCTTTCATCGAAGCTTTGCCGGGGGCCGACAGATCGGTGACGGAAACACCGCTCATATAGGCCAGATAGGGCGGCACGATGGGCAGCACACAGGGGCTGACAAACGAGATCAGCCCGGCAGTAAGCGCCACCAGCATGGCGGGCAGAAGATCGGCGGTGAACAGGTCGATTCCAAACATGAGATCCTCACTATAGGCCCGGCGCGGCCGCGTCACCTGTCAGAAAGTCACATCCGCGCGACATGCTGCAACTTGCGGACCTCTGGGCCGCAGCTTTCTCTCACAGGCCGGGCCGAAAAACCTGCCCAACCTCTAAAAACAAAGGCCGCCCCAAAGGGCGACCTTCAATCCGGCATTCAGCCAAACTTATTCTTCGTCGAGCGCTTCGACAGCTTTTTCCAGCTCTTCTTTCGAGACCTCTTTATCGGTCACTTTGGCGCCTTCGATGATGTGGTCGACCACTTTATCTTCGAAGATCGGAGCTTGGATTTGCTGGCGCATCTGTTCGTTCTGCTGAACGAAGTCGAAGAAGGCACGTTCCTGACCCGGGTATTGACGGGCCTGGTTCATCACCGCTTGCGTCAGCTCGGCATCGGTCACTTCCACCTCGGCGCTGCGGCCGATCTCGGCCAGCAGCAGGCCCAGACGCACGCGGCGTTCGGCCAGTTTCTTGTGCTCATCGGTGGTTTCGATCTCGCCATGGTCGTGGCCGTGATCATCCGGGTTCTCTTCGTGATAGAGCTGATGGGCGATCTGGTTGGCTTCGGCATCCACCAGCGACGGCGGCAGGTCAAAGCTGACCAGCCCGTCAAGCTGATCAAGCAGCGCGCGTTTCACCACGGCGCGGGCCGCCCCGGCATATTCGCCTTCCAGACGTTCCACGACCTGCGCTTTGAACGCGGCCAGATCTTCGGCACCGTATTGTTTCGCCAGCTCGTCATTGATCTCGGCGGCTTTCGGTTCTTTCACCGCTTTGATGGTGCAGCTGAACACGGCTTCTTTGCCCGCCAGTTCCGCAGCGCCATATTCTTCCGGGAAGGAAACGGTCACGTCTTTTTCTTCATCGGCTTTCACGCCCACGAGCTGCTCTTCAAAGCCCGGGATGAACTGACCGGAGCCCAGCACCAGCGGGAAATCTTCGGCAGCGCCGCCGTCAAAGGCTTCGCCGTCAATGCGGCCGACGAAATCCAGAACCACCTGATCGCCGTCTTTGGCTTTCGAGCCTTTCTTACGGTCTTCGAAGTTCTGGGCGTTTTCGGCCAGCGATTTCAGCGCGTCATCGACTTCCGCGTCGCCAGCTTTCACCACCAGGCGCTCCAGCTTGATGCCAGAGAAATCGACTTCCGGGATGTCAGGCAGTTTTTCGTAAGCGATCTCGATATGCACGTCGTCGCCTTGTTTCCAGTCCTCATTGGTCATTTTGACCTCGGGCTGGGCTGCCGGGCGGTCGCCGGAGCTTTCGAAATGGCTGTTCATCGCGCCGTCGATGCTTTCCTGCATGACTTCGCCCATCAGACGGTCGCCGAATTGCTTTTTCAGCATCGCCATCGGCACCTTGCCTTTGCGGAAGCCCTTCATTTCAATTTCGGGCTGCGCTTCGGTGAGCTTTTCATGCACTTTCGTGTCCAGCTCTTCAGCGGTGATGATCAGCTGATAGGCGCGCTTCAGGCCTTCGTTCAGGGTCTCGGTGACAGACATGCTTTCGTCCTTCATAGGTCGGTTGCGCCCGGAAGGACGCACGGAAAATTTCTCGCCCTTCTATGAGGGCGCGGCGCGCGGTGCAAGGGGGATTGCTATTTCAGCCGGAAGTGATTGCGCAAGCCGAGGCCGAGGAAGAAGAGGAGGATGAAACCGGAGACGGTTTGGAAACCGGCAAATGCCTGAAGCCAACCGGGAAGCTCTCCTAGCACGTCGCCGAGGAACAACCGGTTGAGGCCGAGAAAGCTGAACAGACTGGTGAACGACAGACCGAACGGGGTGGCCCATGAATAGCATTGCACCTGCCAAACGTGACATCTCACGTAGAACACGCCGACATAGATCAGAGACATCACCGCCCAGACAATACCAAGCCCCCAGAGTGGGCGCGTGAGAGAATGGCCGTAATCGGAGACGAGCCGGAACGCCACGACGACCGAGCGGTCAAACTTCTTTTCTTTCCCCCCAGCCTCTTTGCAGCGCATCTCCTGACGATGGAAAAAATGCTCATCATCGGGTCTCAACAAGTCGCGCATCATTTGGCGCAGTCTTGTGTAGGCCCGTTTGCCGGTTTCGGCGTTGGCGGCTGTAATAGCGGGCCAGATCCCCCTTTCAGTGGTGAAAACCGTATCATGGTGGATTTCCCGCTGGTAGAAGGTCGGAACCTCCTTCTGAAACCTCGCGTCACGGAAGTCGGTATGCGAACGAAATGCCCCGTCAGAGAAACCGGCGTGGTGTCCGAACGTCGCGGATCGAAAATCAGCATATTTACTAAATTTCGAAGATTCGAAGTCTGCGTTCGCATGGAATTCAGCTTTTATAAAGTTTGCGTGCCCCTCAAATTCGCACGACTGAAAGTTACCTCCCTGCCGAAACACCGAAGACTGAAAGGCGCCATGTTTCCTGAAACTTGCGGATTGGAACGATGCATGACCTACGAACAATGCATCCATGAAACGAGCGGAATCCAGAAATTGAGCTTGGTTGAAACCGACATTTGACCGGAAAACCGCCCGGTCAAATTTTGCTTCATCAAGGAACTTGGCAGCACTGAAACGGGCGCCTTCACCGCAATAGGACAGCGAGAAATCCGTGGGCTCTAAGAATAGGAAATCTTTGAAAAGCAACTTGTGTGGAAAATAGGTACGGTCAAATCTGATTGGACCTACTGGCAAGTTGAATTGGCTAGACCGCGTCTCTTCCGTCATAGGCATCAAATCTAGGCGCGCACCCATTACACCGCGTGCGCGGGAGATTTCTTGCTCGGTCAACCCGTGCCATGCGTTGTGGGAAATGTTGGCTAGTTTTGAAAACTTCCCCCTTTCATGTGGCGTGAGGCACTGGCTGACCCAACCGTTCCAGATCTGCAGGTTCTTCTCGTGCAGGTCCCAGTCGATCTTATCCCCGTCCTGCTCCCCATACACCGTCGCCAGCACATACCACGGATTGCTGTTCGCCGCTTTCAGCTCCACCCCATCATTGCGCAACGCGGAGCCGTCTTCACGCACTTCCAGCCAGTACCACGGCTTATTCGGATCAATCAGCTTTGCCATACCCGCCCCCTTTTGTGCAGCCTAGCTGCGGGCAAGCCCTTGCTCAAGCGCGGGAATTTTTCTGCGCTCCCCCGCCCGGAACAGCCGCGTAAGCGGCCCGGGCTGCGCATGACCGCCCGACCGGTCAGGCGCAACGTCACCACAGGCGCGGCGCTATATGCAGGGAGACACCTTCACCATAAACGGACAGACCGGAGAAGCTAATGCGCCCAACCGCGGTCATGCGCCGCCCTGGCTCCAAGCCAAAGCCAGCCATGTATCATCATCACTGAAAAGATGGTGCGGGTGAAGGGACTCGAACCCCCACGCCTTGCGGCGCCAGAACCTAAATCTGGTGCGTCTACCAGTTCCGCCACACCCGCACTGGCCGCTCCTCTAGCACCCAACTCCCGCCAGCGCGAGAGGGAAGCTGCAGGAATTTGCCCGAAATCGCGAAAATTCTCTCGCCCTCGCGCCCGGCTTTGGCTAGGCTGTTTGCAAAACAATACAATAAAACGAGCAGTTATAATGTCCCATCTGGAAACAGGGCGCGCGCGGCACAGCCGTGTGGGCCAGCCTGTCACGATGTCCGGCCTCGGGCTGGGCACCATGATCATGACCAGCGACGGCGCTTTGCCGGTCGAATATCTCAGCCCCGGCGACCGTATCGTCACCCATGACAAGGGATTGGTACGGCTGGAAAAAATCGCCTCGCGAGAGGTTGCCGCGCGCGATGTGGTGCGGGTCAGCCAAAGCTTTGTCACCCCCGAGGTCGCCGTGGCCGACATTCTGATCGCCGCCGGGCAAAAGGTGTTGGTCAGCGATTGGCGGGCGCGGGCGATGTTTGGCGCCAGCCGCGCGCTGGTACCCGCGACCAAGCTGCTCGATGGCCGCTATATGGCGCGTCTGAACGGCGCCCGGCCGATCCGCCTGTTCCGCCTCGCCTTCGGCACCGAGCAGCACATCCTGCCGCTCGCTGATGGCCAACTCCTCGTCACCAGCGCCCGCCTGCCCGAAAAGGTGGAATAGGCGAAACCGCAACAGGGCGTGCGCCTGTCCATGGGCTGGCGCTCGCCCGGCGCTCAAAAGGGCGCTGTTCGGGCGGAAAGCGGGAGTATTGTGAGTTTGATCTCGCTAGGGTGTAGGCCGGGCTTCAGCCCGGCAACCCGGCATGGCGGGCTGAAGCCCGCCCTACTTCGCCCCTACAAGGGCAGCGCGGTCGTAAACTTGATCTCTTCCATCGACAGCAGCGCGGTGACGTTGAAAATCTTCACCTCGCTGATCAGCGCCTGATAGAACTCATCATAGGCGCGGGCGTTTTTCACCCGGACTTTCAGGATGTAGTCGATCTCGCCCGCCAGCCGATGCGCTTCCATCACCTCGGGCCGTTCGCGCAGCACTTTCAGAAACTTATCCTGCCAGTCCGCCTCATGTTCCGAGGTCCGCACCAGCACAAAGAAACAGGCCTCAAAGCCCAGCGTCTCGGCATCCACCACCACCGTCTGCGGGCCGATCACCCCGGCCTCGCGCATCTTGCGAATCCGGTTCCAGACCGGGGTCTTGGACGAGCCCACTTTGGCCGCGATTGTGTCGAGCGACTGGCTGGCATCCTCCTGCAGCTCTGAGAGGATTTTCAACGCAAGCGACAACGCGATTAGGAGTATGTGGGATGGCCAAGCCGTTTCAGCCCGGACTTATCAGCGCCAATGATCTGCGCACCGGCGTGGTGATCTACCGCACCGCCGAAGGCAATTGGGTGCTGCGCCCCGAAGAGGGCGAGCTGATCACCGATCCGGATATGGCCGAGGCCCGTCTGGCGGCCGCGAATGCGGAACCCAGCATCGCCGTCGGCCCCTATCTGGCCCCCGCCGAAGCGGGCGAAGCCGGGCCGCGTCCGGCGCATTTTCGTGAAACCTTCCGCGCCACCGGCCCGTCGGCGGCGGCGCGCGTCAGCTGGGGGCGTAAAAATGCTTGATGCGAGCAACACCACCTATCTTTCCCGCCGGGTCGAAGAGTTTCGCGCCCAGGTCGCCCGCCGCATCGACGGCAGCCTGACCGAAGAGGAATTTCGCCCCCTGCGCCTGATGAATGGCGTCTATCTGCAGCTGCACGCTTATATGCTGCGCGTCGCCCTGCCCTATGGCACCGTGACCCCGGTGCAACTATGGCCATTTCACCACCCGTCAGAACATCCAGTATAACTGGCCGAAACTGGTCGACATTCCGGATATGCTGGAACGGTTGGCCGAAGTGGGCGTGCACGCGATCCAGACCTCGGGCAACACCATTCGCAACGTCACCGCCGACCCGTTCGCGGGCGCTGGGGCTGGTGAAGTGGCCGATCCGCGCCCGGTGGCCGAGCTGATCCGCATCTGGTCGACTGACCATCCGGAATTCCAGTTCCTGCCACGCAAATTCAAGATCGCCGTCACTGGCAACGCCACAGATCGCGCCATCACCGCCGCCAATGATGTGGGCATCCGCATCGTCGAGCAGAATGGCGAGATCGGCTATCAGGTTCTGGCCGGTGGCGGTCTCGGCCGTACCCCGGTTGTGGGCGTGGTGCTGCGTGACTTCCTGCCGGAAGCCGACCTGCTGCCCTATCTGGAAGCGGTTCTGGGCGCCTATAATCTCGCCGGTCGTCGCGACAACAAATACAAGGCGCGGATCAAGATCACCCTGAAAGAAGGCGGGGTGGAACCCTTCCGCGCCGAGGTCGAGAAACGCTTTGCCGTGCTGCGCGATCAGTTCAAAGGCGCCGATCAGGCGGTGCTGGCCGAGCTGAAACAGCGCTTTGCCGCGCCGGATCTCGCCAGCCGCGATCTGGCCCCCTATGAGGCCGCCCGCGCTGCCGATCCGGTGTTCCGCGCCTGGGCCGATGTGAACCTGCGCGATCACCTGAAAGCCGATCACGCGGTCACGATCATTTCGCTGAAACCCGTCGGCGGTGTGCCGGGCGATGCCAGCGCCGATCAGATGCGGCTGGTGGCCCGTCTGGCCGAGCGCTTTGGCTATAGCGATATCCGCATCGGGCTGGATCAGAATATCGTCCTGCCGCATGTGCATCGCGCCGATCTGCCCGCGCTTCATGCCGAGCTGAAAGCGGCTGGGCTGGCCACGGCCAATGCCGGGCTCTCGACCGACATCATCGCCTGCCCCGGCATGGATTACTGCGCCCTGGCCACCGCCCGCTCGATCCCGATCGCGCAGGAAGTGGCTGAGCGGCTTGAGGCCATCGAAGCCGAGGTCGGCGATCTGAAAATCCGCATCTCCGGCTGCATCAATGCCTGCGGCCATCACCATCTGGGCGATATCGGCATTCTCGGCCTCGAGAAATCCGGTGTCGAAAGCTACCAGGTCACGCTTGGCGGCCGTCCCGGCACCGATATGGCGATTGGTGAACGCGCAGGCCCCGGCTTTGCCGATCATGAAATCACCGACGCGATTGAGCGTGCCGTCCGCGCCTATCTGGATGTGCGGGAAGGCGATGAAAGCTTTGCCGACACCATCGCGCGCACGGGCTCTGCCCCGTTCGTCGCAGCGCTATACGAGGAGAAAGCCAATGCCGTTTGAAGCCTCGGCCGAAGCCGCACCCTATATCGCGGCGAATGAAATCAACGCCCGCTTCCCGGCGAAAGACGCCATCGGCGTGGTTGGGCACGCACTGTCCACGCGTGGCAATATCGCGCTGGTCTCGTCTTTCGGGACGGAATCGGTCGTGCTCCTGCACATGGTTGCCAATGTCGACAAAGCCGCACCGGTGCTGTTTCTCGAAACCGGGATGCTGTTTGTCGAAACCCTCGCCTATCAGCAAGAGCTGGCCGACAAGCTGGGCCTGACCAACGTGCAGGTGATCCGCCCCGACCCCGCCCAGCTTTTGCTGCGCGATACGGATGGGCTCTTGCATCAGGCCGATCACGATGCCTGCTGTGACCTGCGCAAGGTCGAACCGTTGGAGCGGGCGCTCGCCCCCTTTGACGGCTGGATCACCGGGCGCAAACGGGTGCATGGCGGCCAGCGCGTGACGCTGGAACTGGCCGAGGCCGATGGCACCCATCTGAAATTCAACCCGCTGGCGCATTGGTCGGCAGAGGATATCCGCAACTACATGGACGAGCATGACCTGCCGCGGCACCCGCTCTCGGCAAAAGGCTTCAGCTCGGTTGGCTGCGCCCCCTGCACCAGCCGGGTGAAATCCGGGGAAGACCCGCGCGCCGGGCGTTGGCGGGGCAGCGATAAGAACGAATGCGGCATTCATTTTGTCGGCGGAAAGGTGGTTCGCGCATGAACATGATCGTAACCGATACGGGCTTTGCACCCGAAAGCTGGGATCAGGGCTTTGTCAGCCTTGAAGGCGCGGCGGCTGGCGCAGGCACGGCGGAAAACGGGCTGGATGTGACGGCAGAGGATGATCTGACCGCCCATCGCGCCACGCTTCTGGCCGCACCGATGATCCGCATCGCCTTCCCAAGCTTTGCCGATGGGCGCGGCTTCACCGTCGCCCGCGCTCTGCGCCTGATGGGCTATACCGGCACCCTGCGTGCCGGCCCCGGCCTGATTGCCGATCAATACGCGATGGCGCGCCGCGCCGGCTTTGACGAGGTCGAGATCACCGAAGAGCTCGCAGCCCGTCAGCCGGAGGGTCAATGGCTTTTCCGCGCCGATTGGCAGGCCTATGACCATCAGTCGCGGTTGCGCGGCTAGACCTCAATCACACATTGCATATATAGGAATGCGTCAAAGGGCGGAGCTTTCGGGCTCCGCCCGGCATTTGGATGAGATGAAACACGAGACCGTAGCAGTGACCGAGACAAAGATTAAACCCGTGCCGACCTTGCCCGATGCGCAAACGGTCACCGAAGTCGAACATTATACCGACCGGCTGTTTCGCTTCCGCGTAACCCGCCCGGCCTCCTTGCGCTTTCGCTCCGGCGAGTTCGTGATGATCGGGCTGATGGGCGATCCCGACCCGGAAACCGGCAAGCAAAAGCCGCTTCTGCGCGCCTATTCCATCGCCTCGCCGAGTTGGGATGAAGAGCTGGAGTTTTACTCGATCAAGGTGCAGGATGGTCCGCTGACCTCTAAACTGCAGCATATCAAGGTGGGCGATCAGGTGATCCTGCGCCCCAAACCCGTCGGCACGCTGGTGCATGACGCGCTGCTGCCCGGCAAACGCATCTGGTTCTTTGCCACCGGCACCGGCTTTGCGCCTTTCGCCAGCCTCCTGCGCGATCCGCAGACCTATGAGGATTACGACGAGGTGATCATCACCCATACCTGCCGGGAAGTGGGCGAGCTGAAATACGGCGCCGAGCTGATCGAGAGCATCCGCAATGACGAGATGCTGGTCGAGCTTCTGGGCGAAGAAAACCTGAAAAAGCTGCGCTATTACCCGACCACCACCCGCGAAGAGAGCCCGAAAATGGGCCGGATCACCGATCTGATCCGTTCGGGTGAGCTGTTTGAAGATCTCGGCATCGAGCCGCTGAACCCGGAACATGACCGGGCGATGATCTGCGGCAACCTCGCCTTCAACCTCGAACTGAAAGAGCTGTTCGAAGAAGCCGGTCTGAAAGAAGGCGCCAATTCCGACCCGCAGCAATATGTGGTGGAAAAAGCCTTCCTCGACTAAGGCAGAGCCCAAACACGAAAAAGCCCCGGCAGAGCAATCCGCCGGGGCTTTCTTTTTTCAGAACCGTTCGGCTTAGTTGCCGGTGGTCGCATCCGCTTCCGGGCCAGCTTCGGCTTCGGTGTTGGTGCCCAGAGCTTCGTTCAGGGCATCGGCCGCATTGTTGGCGGCATCGCCAAGCGCCTGCGCCGCGGCATCGCCAGCACTTTGCAGCGCCTGATTGGCCGCATCAGCAGCAGCCTGCGCTTCAGCAGCGGCAGCAGCCGCAGCGGCTTCGGCAGCAGCCTGAGCAGCGGCAGCAGCTTCTTCAGCAGCCGCAGCGGCAGCTTCTTCAGCAGCTTTCTGAGCCGCAGCTTCTTCTTCCGCCGCTTTTTGCGCCGCAGCTTCATCGGCAGCTTGTTGCGCCGCAGCAGCTTCTTCGGCTTTGTTGGCCTGGTCGTTGCTGTACCAGACATAACCGCCACCAGCAGCCAAAACCACCACGATCAGGGCGATCCACAATTTGTTCATATCTCTTTTCCCCACATAATCCGGGTCTTTACCCGTGTTGAATGCTGCCTCTAATTCCCTGTTGCGCGAAAAACTGCAAGCGATAAGCGAAACAGATGCAATTACGGGCAGAATTCAGCTTGAAAGCCCCGTGTGCCGCGTTTACCTTCCGCCGCAATGCTATCGCCACTACAGAAGGAACGCGATCATAGCCCGCAGACCACACAATGCCCCGCCGACACGAGACACAGGCCCCCGCGTCAATGAACGCATCCGGGCTCCTGAAATCCGGCTCATCGGAGCCGAAGGCGAAAATGTCGGTGTGGTCACTCCTGATCGCGCACGTGCCATGGCTGCAGAAGCTGGCTTGGATCTGGTCGAAATTTCGCCCAACGCCACGCCTCCGGTCTGCAAGATCATGGATTTCGGCAAATTCAAATACGAAACGCAAAAGCGTGAAGCCGAAGCCCGTAAAAAGCAAAAGATCATCGAAATCAAAGAGGTCAAGTTCCGTCCGAACACTGACACTCATGATTACGAAGTGAAAATGCGGAACGTGGTGAAGTTTCTCAGCAATGGCGACAAGGTGAAAGTCACCCTGCGCTTTCGTGGCCGCGAAATGGCCCACCAGAATCTGGGACGCGAGCTTCTTGAGCGCGTTGCAGAGGATGTGAAAGAACTCGGCAAAGTGGAAAACATGCCGAAGATGGAGGGCCGGCAAATGATCATGATGATCGGCCCCCTTCCCAAATAAGACGACCAAAAGAGACCGCACAAGGCCGGTCCGACAGGAGAGGAGCCCCTGCCAGTTTGGCAGGGGCTTTTTCATGTCCGCAGGGTCGATTGAATATTGCTCTCGCCCAAACGAAATCGGCCCGACATTTCTGCCGGGCCGCTTGTCTCATCTGATCTGCCTTATGGCAGAGGCAATGCCTCCACCGGCACCGGCATATCGCCACCGCCAAATCCGATCAGCAAGAGCACGATCAGCTGCGGTGCGAGGATCCGCAGGAACATCACCAGCGGATAGACCGAGACATATGCCACCGAGGCCGCCGCCGTCGGGCTCATCGACACAGCGAAGGCCAGCGCGGGCGGATCGGTCATCGAGCCAGCCAGCACGCCGGACAAGCTGAGATAGTTGAACTTGAAGAAGATCCGCGCGACCAGCCCCACCGTCATCAGCGGAATAAGGGTGATCAGCACGCCATAGCCCATCCAGCTCAGACCCGGACCATGCACAAGCGTGTCAATGAAGCCACCGCCAGAGGTAATGCCGACCACGGCGAGGAACAGCACGATGCCGATCTCCCGCAGCGCATGGTTGGCGACCGGCGGCATGAACCACACGAACGGCCCCCAGCTACCAAGCCGCCCCAACAGGATCGCGGCAACCAGCGGACCACCGGCAAGGCCGAGTTTCAGCGGCGCCGACAGGCCCGGGATCATCAGCGGGATCGAGCCCAGCAGAATGCCAAGGGCCACACCGATGAACAGGGCTTCAAACTGCACTTCGTCAAGGCGCGAACGCTCGTTGCCGATCTGCATTTTCACCGCATTAATATCGTCGGGCATCCCGACAATGGTGATGATATCGCCAAAGGCCAGTTTGGAATCGGCGCGCGGCGGCAGCTCGACACCGGCCCGGTTGATCCGGCTCACGGTCACGTCATGGCCTTCCTGAAAAGCCAGATCGCGCAGCTTGGCGCCCACCGCCTTTTGCTCGGTCACAACCAGCCGGGCCCAGGTCAGATTGGTGCCCTTGGTGGTCAGCGGTTGATCGGTTTCCTTGCCAAGGATGATCTTCATCGCTTTCAGCGCCTTGGCCGGGCCGACGATATGCAGAGAATCGCCAAGATTGACCACGGTATCGCGGGTCGGCACCACCAGATTGCCGGACTTCTTCATCCGGCTGGCGACCACTTCATCGTCATACAGATCCGGCACATCGCCCAGTTTCAGCCCGTCGAGATTCGGGTTTGTCACCTCGACATCCATCGTCGGCAGCGAGCCTTCGCCGGATTTGGTTTCGCGCTTATAGTCTTCGCCTTCTTTATCCAGATCGACGCGCAGCAATGCCTTCACGCCCAGCATGGTCAGAAGAATACCGAGAATCCCAAACGGATAGGCCACCGCGTAGCCCATACCGGTCAGCGCCAGCGTTTCATCGGTAAAGCCAAGCTCGGTCAGCACTTGCGTTGCAGCCCCAAGCCCGGGGGTATTGGTCACGGCCCCGGACATCACGCCAACCAGCGCTGGCACGTCGAGCCCGAAGACAAAGAAGATCGCAACCGTCACCACAACGCCGAGGCTGACGATTGATAGAGCGGCCAGGTTCAGCTTCAGCCCGTCAGATTTGAAGCTTTGGAAAAAGCTCGGACCAACCTGAATACCGATGGTGTAAACAAACAGGATCAGGCCGAATTCACGTACGAAATGCATGATTTCATAGTCGAATTCGATGCCCCAACGGGCGGCAAAGTGTCCAACGGCAATGCCGGAGAACAGCACCCCGCCTATCCCCAGCCCGACGCCTTTGATCTTCTGCTTGCCCAGAAGCAAGCCTAAAGCACCGGCGATAGCCAGGGCGATCAGCGTGACCGCAATGTCAGAAAGTACAGGTAGATGTGGCATTTTCATGCGCCTCCTGGAGGTTAAGGAGTCGCGCGAACACTGCGACTACAAATGAGGAAGTTCAAGTACTTGCCACGCGACTTATTCCACCCGCGACTTTTTGACCACGGGTGGAAAAATATTATTAAGACAGCGCCGAAACCGCGCGTTTTGTCAGAACCGAGACCAGATGAGCACGATAGGCCGGCGAGCCGTGAATATCGCCGATCATCCCGTCAGCCGACAGGCTCAGCCCCTCCAGCGCATCGGCGCTGAAGCTGCCCGAAAGCGCCGCTTCCGCATCGGCCCAGCGAAACACGCCCTCTTCCGAAGCGCCTGTCACCGCCACGCGCACACCGCCCGCGCCTTGCGAAACGAACACGCCCACCAGCGCGAAACGCGAGGCCGGTTGGTCGAATTTCACATAGGCGGCCTTCTCGGGCACCGGAAAGCGCACCGATGTGATCAGCTCGCCTTCGTCCAGCGCGGTTTCAAACAGCCCGGTAAAGAACTCATCGGCCGAAATTTCCCGGGAATTGGTGACGATACTCGCCCCCAGCCCCAGCGCCCCGGCGGGGTAATCGGCTGAGGGGTCGTTATTGGCGATACTGCCGCCGATGGTGCCGCGATTGCGCACATGCACATCGCCGATCCCCCCGGCCAGCACCGATAGCGCCGGGATCGTGGTATCACGCGCCACCTCCGCATGGGTCGTGGCCGCCCCAACGGTTAGCACCCCGCCCGCTTGCGACAGGCCCTGAAGCTCGGTGAGCCCGGTCAGCGACACCAGCTTCCCCGGCATCGCCAGCCGCTGTTTCAGCGTCGGGATCAGCGTTTGCCCGCCCGAAATCGCCTGAGCGTCTTCATCTCCCAGTGCCGCCAGGGCTTCGGCCAGCGAGGACGGCTTTTCAAAGTCGAAATCATACATCTTTCGTCCTCCCTTACGCGTTCATTGCGTCCCAGACCCGGGCGGGGCTGAGCGGCATGTCGATATGGGTCACATTCTTGCCCGCGCGTTGCAACGCATCCACCACGGCATTGACCACCGCAGGCGGGCTGCCAATCGCGCCAGCCTCGCCGCAGCCTTTCACCCCCAGCGGGTTATGGGTGCAGGGGGTCTGGCAGGAATGATCGACCGTGTAGAAGGGCAGATCATCGGCGCGCGGCATGGCGTAATCCATGAAGGATCCGGTGATCAGCTGGCCGTCTTCGTCATAAACGGTGTTTTCCAGCAGCGCCTGACCGATCCCCTGCCCGATCCCGCCATGGACCTGACCATCAACGATCATCGGGTTGACGATATTGCCGAAATCATCCGCTGCCGCAAAGCGTTCAATCGTCACCTTGCCGGTATCGGGATCAACCTCAACCTCGCAGGCATAGGCCCCGGCCGGATAGGTGAAGTTGGCCGGATCATAGAACGAGGTTTCCTCAAGCCCCGGTTCGATCTCTTCCAGCGGGTAGTTATGCGGCACATAGGCGGCCAGGGTGACATCGCCCCAGGCAATGGATTTATCCGTGCCCGCAACGCTGAACTGACCGTCTTTCAGCTCAATATCGCCCTCGGCCGCTTCCATCAGATGGGCCGCGATCTTTTTCGCCTTGGCGATGATCTTTTCGGTGGCGCGCACAATGGCCGAGCCACCCACCGCCAGCGAGCGCGAGCCATAGGTGCCCATGCCCATCGGCGTGTTGGCGGTATCGCCATGCACCACCTCGATCATGTTCGGATCAATCCCGATCATATCGGCCACCACTTGCGGAAAGGCGGTTTCATGCCCCTGCCCGTGGCTGTGACTGCCGGTCATCACCACCAGCCCGCCAGTGGCATTCACCCGCACCGTGGCGCTTTCATACAGCCCGGCCCGCGCGCCAAGCTGGCCCACAAGATGGCTGGGGGCGATCCCACACGCCTCGATATAGCAATTTACCCCAAGCCCACGCAGCTTTCCGTTTTTGGCGCTTTCCGCCCGGCGAGCCTCAAAGCCCGCGAGATCGGCGATCTCTTCAAGCTTGTCCATCGTCGCCACGTAATCGCCGGTGTCATATTCCACCGCCACCGGGGTGGCATAGGGGAACTCGGTGATGAAGTTCTGCCGCCGAAGCGCAATCGGATCGACACCCAATTCGCGCGCGGCTTTGTCGATCACCCGTTCAAGCTGATAGGTCGCCTCAGGCCGTCCGGCGCCGCGATAGGCATCCACCGGAACGGTATTGGTGAACACCGCCTTCACATTCACATAGATCAGCGGCGTGCGGTAATTCCCCGCCATCAGCGTGCCATGCAGCCAGGTCGGCACCGAAGGCGCGAAGGTGCTGAGGTAAGCGCCCATATTCGCATAGGTCTCGGTGCGCAAAGCGGTGAAGTTGTTATCCCCATCCAGCGCCAGCTCGATCTTGGTCACATGATCGCGCCCCTGCGCATCGCTCATGAAGGCTTCCGACCGGCTCGCCACCCATTTCACCGGGCGTTTCAGCTGCTTGGCCGCAAAGGTGCAAAACGCCTCTTCGGCATAGTGGAAGATTTTCGAGCCGAACCCGCCGCCCACATCCGGGGCCACAACGCGCAGCTTATGCTCAGGAAGCGTAATCGCCAATCGCCACACGCGGCTCCATCGCATTGGCGACCAATCGCTGGTTTTTCAGCTCCAGCGTGGTCACATGCGCGGCCTTGGAGAACGCCTCCTCCACCGCGGCTTTGTTCTCCTCGACAAAGCCCCAGTCATAGCAAAGGTTTCCGGGCAGATCGTCATGCACCTTGGCCGCGCCCTCCTCCAGCGCCGCTTTCATATCGACCACGGCGGGCAGCTCTTCGATATCTACCTCAATCGCCTCGGCAGCATCGCGGGCCTGATCGGCGGTTTCGGCCACCACAGCGGCAATCGGGTCGCCGACATGGCGCACCTTGCCCTGCGCCAGCACCGGATGCGGCGGCTCCTGCATCGGCTCACCATCGCGCGAATGGATCTGCCAGCCACAGGGAAGCCCCCCGACACCTTCGAAATCCGCCCCGGTGAACACCTTGATCACCCCAGGCATGGCCTCGGCAGCGTCAAGATCGATGCCCTTGATCCGTCCATGCGCCACATTCGAGCGCAGGAAATGCACATAGGCCTGACCGTTGATATTGATATCGTCCGTGTACCGGCCTTTGCCGGTGAGAAACCGAACGTCTTCACGGCGCTTATTGGCTGCGCCGATGCCTCCATCTGCAGGCATGTCGTCCTCCCTGATACTGTACCGCCGGGGCCTCTCGGCCCGATGCCCGGGCCCCGGTCATTTTCATATCTCGCCCGCCGCGCTCCTCTTCGCGCCGGGCGGTCGTCGCTACTGCGCCTGATCCCAGTAAGCGACCAGCGTATCGGCCACCTGATTGCGCGGCCCGCCTTCGCTTTCGCTCTGGATGATCAGGACCGCATTCACGTAATCGCCCCCGCCAACCGGGCAGATGATCACCACATCCTGATTTCCGGGTTGCAGATCATAGCCATAGACCGACCAGCTATCAGCAGCGGTCTCGCCTCCGGGGTAGTCAAACAGGTAACGGTTGATCACCGCCCTGCCCTTGTTCATGCACGCCGTGTCGGTCGACATGGTCCCCAGCTTGGTGATCGACCAGCCTTCAGAAAACGCGGGAAATGCTGTGACGCTCAACACGAGCGCGAGCGCGGAAAGGTGTTTCATGCGGCAACCTCCTTTGAAACCTCCTGTCCGGATGCTGCCATGATTGCCTTAACAATATTATGATATCCGGTGCAGCGGCACAGATTGCCCGACAGATAGGCGCGGATCTCGGCTTCGCTGGGTTTCGGATTTTCCTGCAAAAGCGCCGCCGCCGTCATCACCATGCCCGGGGTGCAAAACCCGCATTGCAGCCCGTGATGATCCTGAAAGGCCTGCTGGATACGACCAAGCGTTCCGTCGGCATTCTCCATGCCCTCGATGGTCACAACCTCGGCCCCGTCGGCCTCAATCGCAAACATATTGCAGCTTTTCACCGAGCGCCCGTTCACATGCACGGTGCAGGCCCCGCATTGACCCGTATCACAGCCCATATGCGTGCCGGTCAGCCCCAGATTTTCGCGCAGAAATGTCGTGAGCAGCGTACGCCCTTCGACCTCGCCGGAGACAGCCCGACCATTCACCTTCATCGAAATCGGTGACATAAATTCCTCCCTGATTACTAACTTTTTCTCGAGTTAAGCATCAGTTTCGGCTTTTGAGAACTGTTTCTTTTGAAACTATTATAAATTCATTTCCAGGAATATTTTGTGAGCGGGCGGAATAACCCGGCGCAGTTTCAGCACCCAGACAGCTATTTCAACAGCCCGCCAACGCCCATCCGCGCGACCTCTTCAGGCGGCAAGTCCAGCCCGGCGGCAAGGCGATCCAGCACCCAATCCACGCCGTTCATCGCAGGCGAACGCGCACAGCCCGGCAAGCCGATCTGCGGGCGCCCATCCGCCGTTTTCCCGTAAAACAGCAGGTTTCCGGGGTCGGTCGGCATGCCCACCCGCGTCACAGTCCCGCCTGCCCGGCGCAGGGCTTCCGGCCCCACATCCTCAAGGTCGGACGTGGCCGAGGCCGAGAGCACCAGCACCATCCCTGCGCTGGCCGATTGGATCGCCTCCGCAAGCGCGCCGATCTCGTGATCGACCTCGCGCCCCCGGGTCAATGTCATGCCCAAAGCCGTCAGCCGTGCCTCAATGGCGCCATGGCCCGTGCCACTATCTTCGGTTGATTTCACATCCTCGCAGCAGGTCACAATCAGCTCGGCATCAGATATTGTGATCGGCGCCAGTGCCAGCGCCCCCGCTCCGGCACTTGCCGCCGCCTCGGCCTGATCGCGCGCCATGGCATAGGGGATCACCTTCACCGTCGCCACCATCCCGCCTGCCGCCATCCGGTGCCAGGGCGGCACCGTGGCAATGGACACCAGATCAGAGCTCAGATTGAGCGCATGGATCTTGTCCACATCCAGCCGTGCCAGCCCGATCTGATCGGCAAAAATCCTCACCCGCCCGGTCGCCGCCCGGCCAAAGCGCAGCCCCACGGCAGCAGGATCGGGCACCAGCGCATCCGCGATGAGCTGCGCAGCCTCGTCTTCGCCGATATCCTCCGGCCCCGGACGCGCGGCCATCACCTGCGCGATCCCGGCAGCTTTCAGCGCCGCCACATCGCTTTCGCTCAGCACGAGCCCCTTGCGCAGCCGCCCCTCTGGCAAGACCACGGAATGCGCCAGAATTGCGCCCACCGCCTCATCGCTGGGAACACGGCCAAATTCCATCCGGCCTCAGCTCCCCTGCCGCAGGCGCTGGGTAATCTCGGCCATCACCGAAATGGCGATCTCAGCCGGGGATTTCGCCCCAATATCCAACCCAACGGGCGCATGAATACGGGCGATATCATCCTCGCCAAACCCCAGCGCGCGCAGCCGGTCCAGCCGTTTCGCATGGGTCCGGGTCGAGCCAAGTCAGCCCAGATAGAACACGTCGGCCGCTTCAATCGCCGGATCGTCGATCTTGGGATCATGGCTCAGCGTCACCACTGCGGTGCGCCGATCCAGCCCAATCTCCGGGATCACCTCATCGGGGCAATCCTCGCGAATATCCTCGCCGGGAAAGCGGTGTTCGGCGGCAAAAGCCCCGCGCGGGTCGATCAGCACCGGATCATAGCCCGCCATCCGTGCCATCGGCAGCAGCGCTTGGGCGATATGCACCGCCCCCACCACGATCATGCGCAACGGCGGGTTGTGCAGCCCAACAAAGGTCACCTCATCTTCTTCAAAGCCCGACCGATCCGCCCGCAGCCGCGCAGCAAAGGCTTCCGCATGGGCCAGATGCCGATCCCAGCTTTCGGTATTCACCACATAGGCGACCGGCTCGCGCGCCTCGCGCTTGGCAACCAGATGTTCCAGCATATCCAATGGCATGGCCGAGCCCACCGGCTCGTCCAGCACCCGGATCGTGCCACCACAGGCCAGCCCCACGGCAAAGGCGGTATCGTCGGAAACGCCATAGGTCAGCAGGCGCGGCTTTCCGTCGGCCAAAGCCTCCTGCGCTTCACCCACCACCGCGCCTTCCACGCAGCCGCCCGAAACCGAGCCATGGATCTCGCCCGCGCCAGAGATCGCCAGCTGACTGCCAACCGGGCGCGGGGCCGAACCCCAGGTCTGCACCACAGTCGCCAGCGCCGCGCCTTTGCCCGCGCGATACCAGTCCAGCGCCTGCTCCGGCACATTATCAAAACGATCACTCATAAGAGCCCTCCGATTCCAGCGCATCATGACACAAAGAGGCCCGTATGCGCGAGAGGCCACGCCGAACCACAAACGGGCCATCTGCATCAGGCAGGCAAGTGGCCTGAACCTCCCCCCCAAAAGCAATCCCTGCCCGTCTTTGGTCAAGAAATACCTCGGGAGAGCGCGAGAAGGCTGGCCCTCTCGCCCCCAAACCTCACAGCATCGCCATCAACCGCGCCTTCTCGCCCGCATCATCCCCTCGTGCAATCGCCGCCGCCAAGGCCTCGAGCGAAGCGATATTATGCCCGGCGCGAAAGGCATCGACATGGGGCAGCATGGCGCGGATCCCGGCAGCTTTCGGCGCAAACCCATCCCAGCGCAGCAGCGGGTTCACCCAGATCAGCCGCCGCGATGACAGGTGCAGCCGCTCGATCTCGCGGGCCAGCGCTTCCGGTTCGCCGCGATCCAACCCATCGGTGATCAGGATCACCACCGCCCCTTGCCCCATGACCCGGCGCGACCAGTCGCGGTTAAACCCATGCAGGCATTCACCAATCCGGGTGCCGCCCTGCCAATCCTGCGCCTCGCCCCCCGCCGCCGCCAGCGCCGCATCCACGTCGCGGGTGGCCAAATGACGGGTGATATTGGTCAGCCGCGTGCCAAAGGTAAAGCCATGGACCCTGGCCCAGCCAGCCCCCTGATTATTCGCCATCGCATGCAGAAAATGCAGCACCACGCGGGAATAGGCGCTCATCGAGCCGGAAATATCGCAGAGCACCACCAGATTGGGCCAGCGAATACGCGGCTTGCGCAGGGCAAGCTGATTGATCTCGCCGCCGTGGCGCGCCGCCTCGCGCATCGTGCGCCGCCAGTCGGGATGCCGCCCGGCAAGCGCTGGGGCCTGACGGCGGCTCATCAGCGGCGGCACCGGCAATTCCAGCCGCGCCAACACCCGCTTCGCCTCGGCCATTTCCGCCAGTGACATCTGCTCGAAATCGAGACTGCGCAGCCGTTCTTCGGATGACATGGTGAGGGTGGCATCAAGCTCCAGCTCGGCCCCCTCGCCCTCCGGCAGATCCGGCAACTCGCGCTC